>JAUNNI010000123.1 GCA_030531555.1 Eubacteriales bacterium
TTCCATTTGGAACAGGGCCTTTTTTCATCTGATTTATGATTTTTTCTTCTTTTTCTTTTCACATTCGACTGTAAAAATACCTTCTTTTACAGAAAGCTTACAACTACCACCCTTCTTCAGCTTGCCAAATAACAGTTCATCCACCATGATGGATTTAATCTCATTCTGTATGATTCGATCCATCTCTCTCGCTCCAAATTCTCTGCTGCTTCCTTTTTCACAAAGTAGATTGATGGCATCCTCGGAGTAAGTGAAAGTAACCTTTTTCTCTTCTAACAGAATAGATAACTCTTGTAGCTTCTTTTTAGCAATGAGAAGACCCATGGACTGGTCCATACTTTTGAACACAACCACTCGATTAAGACGATTTCGAAACTCTGGCTGAAAAATTCGTTTTACTTCTTCCATGATCACATCGGATGTCACGTCCTGCTTCTGGAAACCAAGACCCGGTTTTCCAATCTGACTGGCACCGGCATTGGATGTCATTATGATAATGACATTTCGAAAATCCGCTTTTCTTCCCTGATTATCGGTCAATGTTGCATAATCCATAACCTGCAAAAGGACATTAAAAATATCATGATGTGCCTTTTCAATCTCATCAAGCAATAAAACACAATTTGGATTTTTGCGAATCGACTCCGTTAATAAGCCTCCTTCTTCATAACCGACATATCCGGCTGGAGAACCAATTAGCTTAGCAATGGCATGCTTTTCTCCGTATTCACTCATGTCAAATCGTATCAATGAAATACCGAGCTCAGAGGCCAATTGTTTGGCAATTTCCGTTTTACCAACACCTGTAGGACCAGCAAAAAGAAAACTAGATAAAGGTTTATGATCCTTCAAAAGTCCAGCTCTTGCATATTTAATGGCGCTGACAACCTGTTTTACTGCCTCATCCTGGCCAAATATTTTAGCTAACATACGTTTTTCCAATGTAGAAAGATCTTTCTCATTTTCTTCCACATTGCTTTCCATCGGAATATGACAGGTGCTTCGAACAATTTCCCGAATAATGTCCTTTCCAATACTCTGTGTCTTTTGATCTAAAGGGTGAATCCTTCGATAGGCACCCGCCTCATCCATAAGGTCAATGGCTTTATCCGGAAGGAACCGTTCATTGATATATTTTTTACTCAAATGAACTGCATATTCTAAGACACCTTTCCCATAACAGACACCATGGTATTTCTCATATTTTTTCTTCAAACCATATAAAATAGCGATTGTTTCCTCTTCCGAAGGTTCTTTTATCTCTACATTCTGAAATCTTCGAACTAAGCTTTTATTCTTTTCAAAATATTTCTTATATTCTTCATAAGTTGTTGCACCGATAAAACGAATATGGCCTTCTACTAGATATGGTTTCAAAAGATTGGAGATATCAAAGGAACTCTCTCCCACTGCACCTGCTCCAGCCATGTTGTGGATCTCATCGATATATAGAATTGGATTTTCTTCTTTGCTGATTTGCTCCAACATCTTTTTCAATCGTTTTTCTAATTCCCCACGGAACTGCGTTCCTGCGAGAAGACTTCCGAGATCAAGCATATAGATTTTTGCATTCTTTAATGGTTCCGGCACATTTCCTTCATTGATCAATCTGGCCAATCCATATGTAATCGCTGTTTTACCTACACCTGCTTCCCCAATATGAAGAGGATTATTTTTATCTTTTCTGCATAGAATCTGAATCGTACGTTCTAATTCTTCTTTTCTGCCAATGAGTGGATTCACATTTTCGAGGTGATCATTCATACAAGGAGCATAGGATTCAAACTCTTTTGTATGACTTTCTTCTTCCAGACTATTCTTTTGAGAATCATTGGTTTCATTGGAATCATTATAAGAAATATCCATAAAATCTCCATCCTGAATCTGGATCATCGCCTGAAGCAACTCACGTTCTTCTATATCCTGAACACTCATATAATAAACGGCATAGCTGTCTGGAAGATTCCACATCTCATGAAGCAAATGAGTCACTTCAATGCATTTTTTACCTGAATTTTTGGCCTGCACTTCTGAACCCATCAATAATTTGCTGGCCCCAATAGAAAACTGGGGATTGCTGATTTTTTGTCCACTTACCAAATATTGATTCATATATTCCATCAAATCATTTTCCAAAAGATCAATATCTCCACCGCAATCTACAAAAGCACTGGAAAAGATATAATCATGACATAAAGACACAAGAATCAGCTCTGGAGTAATAAACTCATATCCATATTTCTTCGCAAGAGATACACAATAACTAAGAATATCTGCAACTTCTTTCGATAAATTCATCTAATCTTCCTCCACTGTCATTCGGAAAGGAAATCCTTCTTTCTGGGCTCGCGATAAAGAAATAGCAACCTTAGTATTGGCAATATCCAATGGATATTTTCCAACGACTGCACTTCCATTCTTATGAACAAACATCATAATCTGATTCGCTTCCTCTATATTTTTATGGAAGACATCCACGAGAATTTCAACTACAAATTCCATGGTTGTAAAATCATCGTTATGCATAATCACTTTATACTGTCTGGGTTCTTTCACCTTAATTTTTGTCTTTTCTTTTACAAAACCTTTTACACCCATAAAAACTCCTTTTATTCAATAAATCTCTTTTTCCAATTACATACTCAATTATATAGTATACCCTATTCATTTACTTTTTCGCAACATGTAAAAAAGCCGCTCTCTTTAAAGAAAACGGCTTCATTATGCTATAATAATTATCTTAATCGATTACGCTTCAACTTTTTTAAGATAAAGCTGCTCACTATGATATTCTTCGAAAAGTAATTTCAGTGGTAATCCAATCTCCATAAGAATATCCGAAGAATAGATACTTCCTGTCTTCTCATCTTTATAATAAGAATGTTCTGCCAGTCCTCGGAACTTCACGTAAAATACTTTCATATTAGATTCAATCTGAAGCTGAATAGTATTCATCAAACATTCTTCCTGATTGGCAGATACAAAACTCCATGCACAAACATGCTCTTCTTTCGGATCACTCAATCGATAGTATCTTCCCTCTGCAATCAAAGCAGCATATTTTTTATACTCTGCTACCTGCTCTTTAATAGTGTCTTTCTCCTCTTGAGAAAGTTTAGAAAGATCCAATTCATATCCAAAGGTTCCAGACATGGCAACGGTTGCTCTTGTTTTTAATGATGTAATTCTGCCTGTCTGATGGTTAGGCACAGCAGATACATGGGATCCTACGGTTGAGATTGGGTATCCAAAAGATGTTCCGTATTGGATCAAAGTACGATTGATGGCATCTGTGTTATCACTGCACCAAATCTGAGGTGTGTAATACATCATACCTGCATCAAAACGTCCACCGCCGCCACTGCAGCCTTCTATAAGAATATCTGGGTAATCCTGGCATAAACGTTCTAAAAGGCCATATAAGCCAATCATATAATCATAAAGGACTTCTCCGGCAATACGATCGCTGTGAGAAAATACATCAGATATACTACGGTTAAAATCCCATTTAACATATTCAATATGATTATGATCTAAGATGTCTTTCATCTGCTGATAAATATTCTCAACAACTTCCTCTCGAGAGAAATCTAAAAGCAACTGATCTCTTGCATGACCTGGCTTTCTTCCCGGAATCGTCATGGCATAATCTGGATGAGCGCGATAAAGATCGCTGTCTTCATTGATCATCTCAGGCTCAAACCATATACCAAACTTCATACCAAGTGCATTGATCTTATCGATCATTTCTGATAAAGACATTCCCAATTTATCTTCATTTACCGTCCAATCTCCAAGACCTGCATCATCATTATTTCTCTTTCCAAACCAGCCATCATCCATTACCAGCATATCAATACCAAGCTCCGAAGCCTCTTTTGCAAGACCAATCAAATTATCTGCATTGATATCAAAATAATTAGCTTCCCAGCTGTTGATTAAAATAGGGCGAGGACCTTTTTGGTATTTTCCTCGAATAATATGGTTATTAATACAATCATGAAGCTGATGAGATAACTGTGTCAATCCATTTTCGCTGTGACTAAGAATAACTTCTGGAATAATCCACTGTTTTCCTGGTTTGATTCTATATCGAAGATTAGAAGACTGAAGTCCCATAAGCATACGGGTCTGATTAAACTGATCTTTTTCTACACTTGCTTCAAACCCTCCACTATATACGAATGACATGGAGTAACATTTTCCATATTCTTCTGTTGTTTTTTGATCCGCTAAAATCATCAGAGGATTATATTGATGGCTAGATGTGCCACGACGACTTCCAACAGAAGTTGCATAATAACCAACAGGGGATCGATCCACATTTCTTTCCATGGTATGTCTGCCGTGGAAGGTAATCACATCAAAATCACCTGTTAAAAAGTCGAGACAGGCTGCTGCTGCTTTATCAACTGTCACAATTTCAGAAGATTTATTTTCCAAAATCGCACTTCTGGTAATGCAGTTAATCTCTGGAATTACACCATAAAGTAATGTTAATTCCATACCTAATACATCGTCTTTTAAAAGAATTTCTAATGTTTCTGCCTGTTCTTCTCTTGCATAAACATATGGCAAACCATTTAAAGTATATTTACCTTTTTTAATAGAGTGACTAAGATAACGGAAATCACAAGCCTGTGTTCCCTTGCAATCCTCCAAAGAAAGTGCAATATTACGATAATCACCAGTACCATCCATTGGAAATTCCTGTGGAAGAGTATCCATGGAGTAGGTACGATCTCCAATTACATCCCCTGGGTTACCAGAGAAACCTCTATCATAAAATGTAGTAATTCCAACTGCATCATGCGATGTCTTTTTTCCATAGTAAAGATGTAATAAATATCCAAAAGGATCAATTTGAATCTGATAATCAGAATTTTTTGTTGTCAAATGAAAAATTTTATTATTTTCCTGGTATGTAATACTCATATCTTAAACTCACCTTATAATTATAGTAATCTTCATAATATATCATAGCAATCCCAAAAACAATATCATAATCATTCAAAAAATATAGGAAATATATGTACAATTCATACAATTCTGCAATAAAAAAAACAGGTTCCTAGGAATCTGTTTTTTAAGAAAGGGTGGGTAGAGGGATTCGAACCCTCGGCCTCCAGAGCCACAATCTGGCGCGC
>JAUNNI010000124.1 GCA_030531555.1 Eubacteriales bacterium
AAAGTTGATAAAAAAAAGAGGAGCAAGAAAAAGATAGCAGGGAGTGTGCTGTTGATTCTATTTTTGCTATATATTTTATTGGTAAATTTTCTGGTAAGTGCATCATTGATTCCATCTTTCATGAGAAAGTTCTGGTTTTTTGAATCGATCACCAATCTGTGTCTGGATCAGCAGGTTCACAGTGAAGAAATCGAGCAGAATCTGGCAAATGGGACCGATGCTTTTAGAAAATGGCTGGATGAAATGGATTTCCAAAGGGAGACCATCACCAGCGAGGATGGATATGAATTGGTGGCGACTCGCCTGGATTCCAAGGAGGAAGATTCCCACAACTGGGCTTTGATTCTCCACGGATATACCGGCTGGAAAGAAGCGATGTATGGTTATGCCAAAATGTATTATCGTAAAGGCTATCATTGTCTGATTCCGGACCTTCGAACCCAGGGAGAAAGCGACGGGGATTATATCGGCATGGGATGGACCGATCATTTTGACTGCCAGCTATGGATCGATAGAATATTAGAATGGGATCCGGAAGCGAAAATTGTTCTGCATGGTCAGTCTATGGGAGCCAGCACAGCCCTTCTGATGTCCGGAGAAGAGGATCTTTCGGATCATGTCAAAGCGGTGGTTTCTGATGCAGCCTATACAGATGCTTATACCATGTTCGGAAACAAGCTGACAGAATGGTTTCATTTGCCGGCATTTCCATTCATCGATACGGCGGTGCTTCTATTGAAGCTTCGTGGTGGATATGACTTAAAAGATGCCGCACCAATTGAAGCGGTGAAAAAAAGTAAAATTCCAACCTTATTTATCCATGGAGACATGGACGCCATGATTTCAGTGGACATGGCTTATGAGTTATATGATGCGGCAAGCTGTCCCAAAGAGCTTCTCATCATTGAGGGAGCCGGACATGCTCAATGCAAAGATAAAGAACCTGGTTTATTCACGGATACTGTCTTCCGTTTTATCGGCCCTTACATGGGAGAATAAAGAGGACGCATCCTGTTTGAAGGAGTTTTATGACCAAATTAGAAAAAATAATAGCAGGGATCTATCTCTGCCTGGAAATGGGTCTGTTTTTCCTCATCAAATGGGCTGAGGAGAAACAGCCATTTTTCATTTATGGAAAAATTGAATATTTTGCTATTCTTTTAAACTTTTTGTTTTTGGCATTCTTTTATCTGCGTCGAAAGGAAGAAGGAAAGATTCTTTTGGGACTGACTGTCACCTTGCTGGCGGATTATTTTCTAACGCTTAGAGGGAGTCATTTTGCTCTGGGTGTTCTCTGTTTCTTTGCTGTACAGCTGATCTACGGATGGAAGATTGGTTATAACAGATGGAATGTGTTTCTTCGAGTGGCTCTTTTTGCCGGCTTTCTTTTGTTGATCCATTTTCTGGGAATGTCCTGGTTTTTTGCCATACCATGCTCCCTGTCCATCTGTGCTTTGCTGGGAAATGTGATTTGTAGCTTCCAGTTGGCTCATAATAACAAAGATGGAATTCTAAACTGGATTTTTGCAGTGGGGCTTCTCCTTTTTGCCGGCTGTGATATCAGCCTTGGTCTTGGGCTTGTTACGCAGGGAGTGGAAGGTTTGACCCATTTTCATCAGCTGGCCAATTGGATGGTGTGGATTTTTTATGTACCTTCCCAGGTATTGATTGCTTTCACAGGAGTCTTAGAAAATGTAGGATACAAATTCCATAATTTTACATTAGGATAATTGTGTAATAATTACAAAATATGAATGGAAATACTAGAAAATATTGACGATTTGCACGAAAAATGCTATCTTGATTATATGTATTATTTAATAGGAGTGACGCTTTCTTTGCGTTGCTTGTTCCAGTATTGAGGGGGTATTTTTATGGCAAAGTATATTATTGGTATTGATGCAGGAACTACAGGGATTCGTGCCATCGCATTTGATCATGATTCTAACATGCTTTCTAACGCATATTCTGAATTCACACAGTATTTTCCAGAACCAGGCTGGGTAGAACATGATGCCAATGAGATTTTTGATGTGACCATGGCCATGATCAAACAGTGTATTGAGGAAGGTGGACTGGATAAAAATGATCTGGTTGCCATTGGTATCACAAACCAGCGTGAAACAACGGTATTATGGGATAAAAACACTGGAAAAGCAGTGACACACTCCATCGTATGGCAGGATATGAGAACTGCTGACCGTGTGGCAGAATTCAACGCAAAATACATGCCAGATAAATACGATACTTTAGGATGTATCGCTATGACCAATGGTAGTGGTCCTAAGATTGAATGGATCATGAATCATTATCCAGAAGTAAAACAGGGAATCGAAGATGGAAATATTCTTTATGGATGGATCGATACATGGTTAATCTGGAAACTTTCTGGTGGAAAAGCTCATGTTACAGATTATACCAATACAGCTGGTACACTTCTTGCCGATATTACCAAATTAGATTATGATCCAATGTTCTTAGAAGAGTTTGGTATTCCACGTTCCATCTTACCAGAATTGGTTCTTACCGGTGATTTTAAAGTAGATTCTGATCCTGAAGTTCTTTATGGTATTCAGGTACCAATCGCAGCAAGTGCGGGCGACCAGACCGCAGCTGCTGTAGGACAGGCTTGTATCAAACCAGGTATGATTAAAAATACTTATGGAACCGGTTCCTTCATCGTATTAAACGCAGGGGAAACACTTCCACAGAATATCCCTCATGAAACAGGTCTTTTCGTTGAAACAGCAAATGATATTTGTGAAAAACAGCATTATGCTTTGGAAGGATTTGCTAATGTTTCCGGTTCTGCCATTCAGTGGCTCCGTGATGGTGCTGGTGTTGTTACCAATGCAAAAGAAGCAGAAGAATTGGCGAACTCCGTAGAAGATAACGGTGGTGTTTACTTCGTTCCTGCTTTCGCAGGCCTTCCAAATGGTTCTGACCCATATGCCCGCGGAACCATCATTGGTATCACAAGAGGAACTACAAAAGCGCATCTTTGTCGTGCAGCCATTGAAGCAATGGCTTACCAGGTAGCAGAATCTTTCAATGCTATGGCAGAATACGCAGGCGTAGAAATCAAATCCGTACGTGCTGACGGTGGTGGTGCTAAGAATGATTTCCTTCTTCAGTTCCAGGCTGATATCTTAGGTGTTCCGGTAGAACGTCCGGTGATCACAGAAACAACATGTCTTGGTGTTGCTTATCTTGCAGGTGTTAATGTTGGATTCTGGAAAGATATGGATGAAGTAGCTTCCAAATGGCAGTGTGAAAAACGTTTCGAGCCAAGACTTACTGATGAAGAACGCAAAAAACTTATGGATGGCTGGAATAAAGCAATCAAGCATGCTTCTGGCTGGTTAAAATAGAAAAGAGGATCGCTATGGGAAAAATAGCATTGATTCATGGCAACATCATCCCGATGGACGAGAGAAAACGTTTCTCTGCCATCTTGGCAGTTGACGGGAAGGTGGCTGCCATAGGAAATGACGAAGAGATTATGGAAGCTGCAAAAGAAGCAGAGGCCCAGATCATTGATTTAAAAGGTGCCACAGTGCTTCCGGGATTTCATGACTGTCATGCCCATTTATCCCTGACAGGATTTGATGCGCAGGGAATTAATATGTATGATGCAAAAGATATCGCAGAGGTGATTGAACGTCTGAAAGAAGCTTACGCCACCTGGCCTGCCGATCGCTGGCTCTTTGGACAGCGTTTAGATGAAGGCTTACTTTCCGAAAAACGTCCTCCAACCATGGAGGAACTGGATATCTTTGATCGTCCGGTTTTCATCTCTGACCGTGGTGGACATTATGTATTGGTAAACCGTGCTGCTTTTGATGCTCTTGGCATGGATGAAAATATGCGTGGTGTTCGTAAAGATGAAAATGGTAATCTCACCGGACGTCTTCAGGATGAAGCCAATAAAAAGGCAAGAAATGGCTTCCCATGGACGAGAGAACAGACGATTGAAGCCATGACATGGACGGCGGAAGAAGCCATCAAAAAGGGAATCACTACCATTCATGCACAGGAAGGCTTTACAGCAGATGATCCGGCAGTTCCCCTTCTTTTAGAACATATGGAAGACTTCCCGGTTGATCTTGTAATCTATTGGTGCATGATGCCTGAGGCAGATGATCCTATGGCGAAAGAAATTGGGATTTTAGGAGGAGACATCCTTTTAGATGGTTCCATCGGATCTCGAACGGCTGCATTTTTCGAGCCTTACTGTGATGGCGAAGGCTGTGGATATCTCAATTTTACGGAGGAACAGGTAGATTCCTTCGTGGAAAGTGGAATCGTAAGAGATCTCGCCATGAGCTTCCATGTGATTGGGGAAAAAGGTATCTGGACAGCACTCAACGCTTATGAAAAAGTAATGGAGAAACATCCGGAGAAGAAAGAAACAGCGAAGCTTCGTCTGGAACATTTTGGATGGCCATCCATGGAAGATATTGAACGTGCAGCCAAACTTGGGGTTCGTATCTCCACACAGCCACCATTTACCTATCTTCGTGGCGGCCCAGAGTCTGTATATCGTTCCAGACTGGGTGAAAAGAGAGAAAAAGCCGGTTATCCACTTCGATTAATGTTGGATGCAGGACTCTGCGTTGGTGGAGGATCCGATTCTGATATTACACCACTTGACGCCCTTCTTGGAATTCATGCAGCGGTAAATCAGCCATATCCAGAGAATTCTGTGACTCCATATGAGGCAGTCCGAATGTACACCAGTGAAGGTGCACGCTGTGGATGGGAAGATGACTATAAAGGAAAACTTGTCGAAGGAATGCAGGCAGATATGGTAATCTTGGAAGCAGATCCTATGACGGTGAATCCGCAGACCATCAAAGATATCAAAGTACTTGGTACCATCCGAAAAGGTAAACTGGTTTACGATAACGGCTTAAGCTAATTTGAATCTAATTTTATAAGACAAAATGGAAATGTCGCAGTAACGCATTCGATCATCTCTAAAAGGATGAAGAACCCGTTACTGCGATTTTTTTATGTGATAGGAAATTGCTCCTTTTTGGTGAAAAGAAAAAAACGTATGT
>JAUNNI010000001.1 GCA_030531555.1 Eubacteriales bacterium
GCAGGGACTAATAAGTAATTCGTTTCATGTTTTTATTTAATAGATATGAATGGTGTTATAAACGTATATAAAGAGCGAAACTTTACAAGCCATGATGTGGTAGCCAAGCTTCGTGGTATTTTAAAACAAAAGAAAATAGGACATACCGGAACTTTAGACCCTGATGCAACAGGTGTTTTACCGGTATGCCTTGGAAAAGCAACCAAGCTTTGTGATGTGATTAGCACCTGGGATAAATCTTATCGTGCAACACTCCTTCTTGGAAAAGAAACAGATACAGAGGATACCTCTGGACAGGTGTTAAAGGAATCTGAGGTAAATGTGACAGAAGAAGAGATTCGTCAGATTATCCATTCCTTTATAGGAACCTATGGACAGATTCCTCCAATGTATTCTGCAAAAAAAGTACAGGGAAAGAAACTTTATGAGCTTGCAAGAGAAGGGAAGGTTATCGAGAGAAAACCTTGTCAGGTAACCATCACTTCTATTGAAATCATTGATGTGGATCTTCCCTATATCACATTTGACGTTTCCTGCTCCAAAGGAACCTACATTCGAAGCTTGTGCCGTGACATTGGCGAGAAAGCCGGTTGCGGTGGATGCATGTCCAAGCTTATAAGAACCCGTGTATCGGATTTCCAGATCGAAGATGCCATCACTTTGTCAGAGGTGGAAAACTATCGTGATTCAAACCAGCTGACAGAGTATATTCGTTCTATAGATTCTGTATTTCCTTTTTATCCAGCCGTTTTGGTTGGGGATAAGGGAACCCGTCTTTTGATGAATGGGAATACCGTGCCGATTCGATATACAAAAGAGATTTCTTCTGATGTTATTTTGGATATGACAGGGGAGGAACATGAGGACATGTATCGAATTTATGACAAAGAGCAGCATTTCATTGGTCTTTATAAGAAAGATGAGGAAAAAGGGGTTTATAAACCTGAAAAACTGTTCTTTGATCTATAATTAAGGGAAAAGGTTAATGAAAATGGAGTATATTAAAAGTTCAGAGTTTCAACTTCACAACAGTGCCGTAGCACTTGGAAAATTCGAAGGAATCCATCTGGGACACCAGCTTCTTCTTCATGAAATCTTAAAACAGAAGGAAAATGGCCTGAGCAGTGTGGTATTTACTTTCGATCTTCCACCTAAGGTAGTTTTAAGTGGTGACAAAACGTATAGCCAGATTTTCACGAAAGATGAGCGCCGACTCTTTCTGGAAAGACAGGGAATTGACGTTCTTTTAGAACATCCCTTTACACCGGAATTTGCAGCCTTAACACCAGAAGAATTCATTGAAAAGGTGTTGGTGGAAAAAGCAGATGCGAAAGTAATCGTCGTAGGAGCTGATTTCCATTTTGGAAAAAAACGCTCCGGGAATGTAAATAACCTTCGCGAAGCTGCTTCCAAATATGGCTATGAGCTCATTGTATTGGAAAAGAAGCAGGACATGGGCCTTGATATTAGTAGTACAAGAATTCGTGAATTACTTTCCTATGGTAGAATGGAGGAGGTAAAAGAGCTTCTTGGACGTAATTATTCCGTATATGGAGAGGTTGTTCATGGAAGAGCTTTAGGCAGAACTATTGACATTCCTACCATCAACCAGATTGTGGAAGATATCAAGATGGTTCCACCAAATGGAGTTTATGTATCTTTAATCCATATTGGGGATGAGACCTATCAGGGTGTAACCAATATCGGTACAAAGCCTACAGTAAATGCTGGCAATGTTAAGGGAGTAGAAACTAACATATTTGATTTTAACGGTGATCTCTATGGGAAAAAAGTAGAAGTTGAACTTCTTCATTTTTGCCGTGCAGAGATGAAATTCTCCGGGGTAGAAGCCTTAAAAGCACAGATGCAGAGTGACATTCAATTTGCGAAAAAATATTTTCAATAGTTTACTCTTTTGTACATAATGTGATATAATATGCATAATAATCATATATTTTTATGAAATATGTCAAAAAATGTACAGGAGGAGATTCTATGAAAACTGTAATCACAATTGGTCGTCAATATGGAAGTGGCGGAAGAGAAATCGGTAAAAAACTGGCAGATTATTATGGAATTCCTTTTTATGATAAAGAAATCCTGAAAATCGCTGCCAAAGAAAGCGGAATTTGTGAAGAAATGTTCGAAAATTTCGACGAGAAACCAACCAAAAGTTTTCTTTATTCCCTGGTGATGGATCCATATGCACTTGGATTTAACACCACAGCATTTGACATGCCTTTAAACCAGAAAGTTTTTTTAGCTGCTTTCGATACCATTAAGAAAATTGCCGAGGAAGGTCCTTGTGTGATTGTTGGTCGTTGTGCGGACTACGCACTGAAAGATTTTGAGAATAAATTGAATCTGTTTATTCATGCGCCAATGTCTTTTAAAAAGATGCGCATTCATGATGATTACGAGATTCCTTTGAGAGATGTAAAGGAAGAAGCAGCCCGAATGGATAAGCAGAGAGCCAGCTACTATAATTACTATACATCCCAGAAATGGGGCGATCTTAAAAACTATGATCTCAGTATTGATAGTAGTGTTTGGGGAATTGATGGTACGGTTGAGTTGATCAAAAAAGCGATCGAGGTAAAAGAGAATCTGTAAGGTAAATGTGGGGCGTTCCTTACATGTGCCCGGACAAATCGTAAAACAAACTATAAAGAACTGTCGCAGAAACGCCTTCGCTCATCCCTTAAAAGGGATGGCGAACACGTTTCTGCGACTTTTTTTGCGCATTTTCAGGGACATTCGAAAGTCCCATTTTTTCATTAATATCAATCTTCATCCTGATATTCTTTATTCACTTTATTATAGCTTGTAAAATAAGGAGCAAAATTCTTGTATTCCGGATTCTGATTTGGAACTTCTGCAGGTGCAGTTTTTAAAGTACGAATAAAGTTGGTACGAACTACCTCTTCGCGAACTGGTTCAATTCCTGCAGCTTTTGCCATATCGATGGATTTTAATAACCATGCCATGTTGTGTCCAAGGCTACGCATGATCATAAGACCTTCCAAATCCTGTTCTACCTCGGATGGAGTATTGCCATGAACCATATTCCAATAGGAGGATGGAACCAGTGGCATATTGGAAATCATGAAGTATTTATTTAACTGTTCTAAAGCAGCTGTGGAGCCAGCACGACGGCAGCTTACAATAGCAGCACCTGGTTTGTTAGGGAAACCGCCACTTGCATAGAATACACGGTCAAGAAGAGAAGTGATGGCTCCAGATGCAGAAGCATAGTGAACTGGAGAACCTACTACAAGGCCATCGCATTCTTCCATTTTACCCAGAATGATATTGACAGGATCATCACCAAAAATACATTTGCCGGTGTCACTTTTACGACACATACCACAAGCCTGACAGCCACGGATTGGCTGATTGCCAACATGGATAATCTCTGTCGCAATTCCATCGGCATTCAGTGCATGGGATACTTCTTTTAAGGCACGGAACGTACATCCATTTGCATGAGGACTACCATTAACTAATAAAACTTTCATATGAACCCTCCATAAATTGAATTCTGAATACAAAACACAGGAATCCTTTTGTTGTAGAATGCAGCTCATAGCTCGTAATATAGAAAAAGGGAGTGCATTCATACCATAATCATATTCTCATAATTACTTATATTATATCATCAATTAGAAGATCATGTATAGGAAAAATATAGAATCTTGTGGAGAAATAAGAAAAGTAGTGGAATGATTGGCCAAAACGGATTTGATGTGCTATAATAAACTGTTAGGAAAGAACAAACTATTTATCCCCTTTTGGGGGGTTATCTTTAGGAGGATAATAGAATTAATGGTTCAGGAAATCAAGAAATTTAAAAAAGTTTTGGTTGCGAATCGTGGGGAAATCGCAATCAGAATCTTTCAGTCACTGAACGAACTGGGAATCTCTTCCATCGGTATTTATTCCAAAGAAGATCGATTTGCCATGTTCCGTTCCCGTGCAGATGAGGCTTATCCACTTCGAACTGACAAAGGTCCTGTGGATGCTTATCTGGACATCCAGGAGATTATTCGAATTGCCAAAGAAAGAAAAGCAGATGCGATTCATCCTGGTTATGGATTCTTATCAGAGAATCCGGATTTAGCAGAGGCCTGCGCTAAAAATGGTATTGTATTCATCGGACCAAATGCGGAAGCCATGAATATTATGGGAGATAAGATCTCTGCCAAGCAGGCAGCAGCGGAAAGTAAAGTTCCGATTCTTCCAGGCTGTGATTTTGCCTTAAAAACCTGGAAAGAAGCTGCAGAGATTGCAGAAGGTATTGGATATCCGGTTATGCTTAAAGCCAGCAATGGTGGCGGTGGACGAGGAATGAGCATTGTGTTAAATGCTTCCGAGATGGAAACTGCTTTTGAAAAAGCCAGCAATGAATCGAAAAGGGCTTTCGGAGAATCCAAATTATTTATTGAAAAATATCTGACAAGACCAAAGCATATCGAGGTGCAGATTTTAGGCGACAATTATGGAAATATTGTTCATTTGTATGATCGTGATTGTTCTATACAGCGCCGCAATCAGAAGATTATCGAATTTGCTCCTGCCTGGTCGATTCCAGATGATACCAGAAAGAAGATTTTAGACAGTGCCAAACGATTGGCAAGACGTGTTGGGTATAGCAATGCCGGAACGATGGAATTCCTGGTAGATGAAAACAATCAGCCATATTTCATCGAGATGAATCCTCGTGTGCAGGTAGAACATACTGTAACCGAGATGATTACAGGGATCGATATTGTAACAACGCAGATTTTGGTGGCTGAGGGATATCCTTTAAACAGCAGAGTGATACATATTTACTCTCAAAATGAAGTGAAATGTGATGGCTATGCCATCCAGGCACGTGTTACTACGGAAGATCCAATGAATAATTTCCTTCCGGATTACGGTAAAATTGATTTTTACCAATGTGGTTCCGGCTCCGGTATCCGTTTTGATGCGGGAAATGCCTACGCTGGTGCAATCATCACATCATTTTATGATAGTCTTTTGGTGAAGACGATTAGTCATGGCAGAACCTTTGAAAATGCCATCAGTAAGTTGGTTCGTAGCTTGAAAGAATTCCGTATTCATGGGGTGAAGACTAATATTTCTTTCCTGATTAATGTTTTAAACCATCCGCTTTTTGCAGAGGGAAAAGGTTATACGACCTTTATCGATGAGACACCAGAGCTCTTTGATCTTCGTGCCAGTCTGGACCGAACAACAAAGATTCTGGAATTCCTTGCAAATAAAATGGTTAATGTAAACTATGGACAAAAACCTCTTTTGGAAGACCGAATCGTTCCGGTCATTGATGAGAGCATTAAGATCCATGGAATGCGAGATGAATGGAAACGTCTTGGAACGAAAGAGTTCATTGACCGCATTAAACGCAGCAAAAAGCTGTATATCAGTGATACCACCATGCGAGATGCACAGCAGTCACTTCTTGCAACCCGCATGAGAACGAAGGAGGTTGCCGGCGCTGCCAGAGCAACGAACCTTTATTTGAAAGATGCTTTCTCCATCGAAGCATGGGGCGGAGCAACTTATGACACGGCTTACCGTTATCTGAAGGAGTCTCCATGGAAACGATTGGCTCTTTTAAGAGAACGTATGCCAAATGTTATGATCCAGATGCTGCTTCGTAGCTCTAATGTTGTGGGATATAATGCTTATCCTGACAATGTTGTGGAGAAATTTATCAAAGTCTCCGCTTATCGAGGCATTGATATCTATCGAATTTTTGATAGCATGAACTGGATTGAAAATATGAAACTTCCAATTCAGGAAGTCCTGAAAAATGGAAAGATTGCGGAAGGTACCGTATGTTATAGTGGTGATCTGCTAAATCCAACCGAAAAGAAATATACTTTGGACTATTATGTGGATCTTGCCCGTCAGCTTGAGGCAGAAGGCTGTCATATTATCTCGGTAAAAGACCCGGCAGGCCTCTTGAAGCCATACGCTGCCAAAGAATTGATCACTGCTTTAAAAGGAGAAGTGAAAACGCCAATTCATTTGCACACCCATGACACATCAGGAAATGGAATTGCAACTTATCTGATGGCTGCTGAGGCAGGCGTAGACATTGTGGATTGTGCAATTGGCTCCATGAGTACCATCTTAAGTCAGCCATCAATGAATGCTTTGGTAGAAAGTCTTCGTGGAACGCCAAGAGATACCATGATTGACCGTGCAGGACTCGATGTACTTGACCGCTATTATTCCCATGAGAGACAGGTATATCAGGTCTTTGAAACCGGATTAAAATCCCCGAACATTGACCTTTACAATAATCAGATTCCAGGAGGACAGTATTCCAGCTTATGCGAACAGGTACAATCCATGGGCCTGACCGCTCAGCTGCCGGAAATCTGTCATCTTTATAAGGATGCTGATGAAATTCTCGGTAATATTATCAAAGTAACTCCAACTTCAAAAGTTGCCGGAGATCTTGCCATCTTCATGTTAAGAAATGGTTTGACCAAAGAGAATATTTTTGAAAAAGGACAGGATCTTTCCTATCCGGAATCCGTCATCCGCTATTTACGTGGAATGCTTGGACAGCCAGCGGGAGGCTTCCCAGAGAGATTCCAGAAAATGGTACTCAAAGATCAGACCATCATTAATGTAAGACCAGGAGCCCTTCTTCCAGATGTGGACTTTGATAAGATCGAGAAACATCTTAGAGATAATTATTATAACGAGACCATGGAAGATGAGAGAATCATGGAACAAAAGGTCTTAAGCTATGCCCTTTATCCACATGTATACGATGATTATTGTCAGCATTTTGAGGCATATAATGATGTATCCAAGCTGGAAAGTCATGTATATTTCTATGGACTCAGACCAGGGGAAGAAACCACTTTCCAGATTGAAGATGGTGTGGATACCCTGATCAAATTCATTAGTATGTCCGATCCGGATGACCAGGGTTATCGTTCTCTTCAGTTTGAGGTAAATGGTTTCTATCGTGAAATCCGTATTTTAGATAAACATTATGAAATCAAAGCCGACAATCGACTGAAGACGGATAAGAAAAATCCAAAACATCTTGGTGCTTCCTTGCCTGGCCGTATCTGCGAGATTGCCATTCGGGAAGGAGATCGCGTAGAAAAAGGTATGCAATTGATGGTGATCGAAGCCATGAAGATGGAGACCGTTGTACGATCTCATGTATCCGGTTATGTGGATAAGATTTATGTTAAAAATGGAGATGATGTCACACAGGATGCACTTCTTGTTTCCTTCCAACTGGATGAAGAAGAGAATTATAAAGTGGAACATCCAAAGCTTCCAGAGATGGATTTGTCTCTCTTAGATGAGGATGAATTAAAGACTGTCTCCATTATAGAAAAATAAAATTGAATTCATTGTTACAATGAATCCTAGAAAATGAGGTGTATATGGAGAAGAAACATGTGACGCCCAATGGCTCAACAGTTTTCTTTCATAAAAATAACCGACTGCACAGTTTCTGCCTTTGCTTATATGTAAAGGCAGGTTCTATGTATGAGGAAAAAGGGAAAAACGGGATTTCCCATTTTTTTGAACATATTGTGTTTCGCAATATCCATTTTCACCGAGACCAAAAACTTTATCAGACCTTAGATCGTCTTGGCCTTACTTTCAATGCGACCACCTACAACGAACTGATTCGTTTCAGTATCTGTGGTGCTCCGCAGCATTTCAAAGAAGCAGCGGATATTCTGGCCCAGATTTTTGAACCAATCGATATTTCTGAAGAGGAGATTGATCTGGAAAGAATGCGTGTCCTTGCGGAGATTCGTGAGGAAAAAGAAGATGACTGCGTGGCTTATCTGGGAAGAAAGGTCAGTTGGAAGGGAACTTCCCTGTCCAGATCTATCACAGGGAAGAAGAAAATTTTAAAAGAAATTCGAAAAGAAGACTTACGCAAGTTTCAGGAAGATATCCTCTATCATGGAGCTTGCTTCTTCTATGTGACTGGTTGCCTTCCGGATGATGCGGAAGAGGCTTTGACGGAAGCCATCGAAAGATATCCGCTTGTGTCTACTTTCTCAGAAAATTGGGATAATATGGCACCTGTTCCAGAATCCTTTTTCCAAAGAAAGGCAAAAATACATATAAAAAAAGGGGATGAAACGGAAGTCTTTTTCGGATTTGACTTAGATATTACCCGTTATTCCATGGCAGAGATGGATCTTTTATATGACATGCTTTTTCGTGGTGATTATTGCCGCATGTATCAGGAACTTTCTGAGAAAAAAGGCTATGTATATAGCTATGATCCTGGAAGTGAACAGTATGCCAATATCGGACAGATTAAATTTATGTATGAAGTTCAGCCAAAACATTTGCTGGCTTCCATTGAGACGGTCATTGGAATTTTCCGGGAACTGAAAAGAGATATCGGAGATGCCTTGGATTATGTGAAACCAAACTATATTGACAATGCCTATGCCATTCTCGATAATCCAGATGATTTTAACTGGATGCAGGCATATGAAGATAAAATTCTGAAAAATCCTTATAAGGATATGGAGGATCGCATTCATGCCTACCACAATGTGACGAAAGAACGTATGACTCAGATTTGTCAGGAAATCTTCTGCCTGTCCAATCTGGTTATAGCGGTGGCAGGTGAGAAAAAGAAGATACCGGAAGAAGAGATTCTTCAGGTGATAGAAACACTATAAGGGAATGCTCATGGAATGAAAATGAATGAATTTTTGGAGGACCTATTATGAGAAATTGTTGGTTAAAATACAATGAAAATGATTTGGCTCTTGTTCATGAGCTTGGAGAACGTTATAAAACATTCCTTAGTGAATGTAAAACAGAAAGAGAATGCACTGATTTTTTTGTGGAAAAAGCAAAAAAACATGGGTATGTTAATCTGGAGGATTTGATGGATACGGATACCATCTTGAAGCCAGGTGACAAGATTTATGCGAACTGTATGGGAAAAACAGTGGCATTTTTCCAAATTGGAAAAAGACCATTGACAGAAGGCATGAATCTTTTATGCGCCCATATTGATTCCCCACGAATGGATTTAAAACAGGTTCCACTGTATGAAGATAGCGAACTGGCTTATCTGGATACCCATTATTATGGCGGAATTAAAAAATACCAGTGGGTAACACTTCCGTTGGCACTGCATGGTGTTGTTGTGAAAAAAGATGGAAGTGTGATTCCTGTGACTATTGGTGAGGATGAAAAGGATCCAATCGTTTATATCACAGATCTTTTAATTCATCTTTCTGCAAGACAGATGGAGAAAAAAGCATCCAATGTAATCGAGGGAGAACAGCTCGACATTTTGGTGGGTAGTCGTCCATTGGAAGGAGAAGAAAAGGATGCCGTAAAAGCAAATGTCATGGCTTTATTAAAAGAAAAATATGACATGGAAGAAGAAGATTTCTTATCAGCAGAGATCGAGGTTGTTCCTGCAGGAAAAGCAAGAGATTGTGGCCTTGATCGAAGCATGATCGCTGGATATGGACACGATGACCGTGTCTGCGCTTATCCTTCTTTTGAAGCAATGCTTGAGGTAGAGATTCCAGAAAGAACAAGTGGTTGTATTCTTGTGGATAAAGAAGAAATCGGCAGTGTTGGTGCAACTGGTATGGAATCAAAATTCTTTGAAAATACAGTGGCAGAGCTTCTTGCTCTCACAGGAACTGATTCCAATCTTGCAGTTCGCAGAACACTTGCAAGAAGTAAAATGTTATCTTCTGATGTCAGTGCTGCTTTTGATCCTGCTTTCGCTGAAGCATTTGAAAAGAGAAACAGCGCTTTCTTTGGAAGAGGTATTGTAATTAATAAATATACAGGTAGCCGAGGAAAAGGTGGCTCCAATGATGCCAATGCAGAATACCTTGCTCAGATTCGTCGTATTTTTGATGAGAATGAAGTATCTTTCCAGACTGCAGAGCTTGGTAAAGTAGATTTTGGTGGTGGCGGAACCATCGCATTTATTGCTGCATTACATGGCATGGATGTTGTGGATAGTGGGGTTGCTGTTCTTAGCATGCATGGTCCATGGGAGCTCATTAGTAAAGCGGACTTGTATGAAGCGAAAAAAGGATATGTGGCATTTTTGAAAAATGCTTAAAGATATATAACCTTACATTAATCTGTCTGTATCTCACATTTCATGAAAGAAAGAGAGGAGAGAAGATGTCTGAGAAAATTATGTTGCTTGATGGGCACAGTCTCATGAATCGTGCCTATTATGGCCTTCCCTTGTTGACGAACTCTGCAGGGCAGTATACCAATGGAGTTCTGGGATTTTTAAACATTATGCTTCGATATGTGGAAGAAGAAAAACCGACGCATCTTTTGGTGGCATTTGACCGAAAAGAGCCTACCTTCCGTCATATTCGTTACGAGGCTTACAAAGGAACCCGTAAATCCATGCCAGAAGAGTTAAGAGAGCAGATTCCAAGAATCAAAGAATTGCTGAAAGCGATGGAAATCCCTGTGGTAACTCAGGCTGGAATTGAGGCAGACGATATTTTAGGAACCATTGGACACGAAGCAGAAGACGCCGGCTTTGAGGTTGTCATCGTTTCCGGAGATCGTGACCTTTTGCAGCTTGCCACAGAGAAGGTAATGATTAAGATTCCAAAAACCAAAGCAGGAAAAACAATTACAGAGAATTATTTTACCAAAGATTTTATGGAATTGTATGGAGTGACACCAAAGGAATTCATCGATATGAAAGGGCTCATGGGTGATACTTCCGACAATATTCCTGGAGTTCCAGGGATTGGTGAAAAAACTGCGGCTAAGATCATCCAGCAGTATCATAGTATTGAAAATGCTTATGAACATATTGAGGAATTAAAACCTGCCAAAGCGAAGAATAATCTGAAAGAATTCTATGATCAGGCGATTTTAAGCAAAGAACTGGCAACCATTAAGATTGATTGCGATCTGGAGTATTCCTTCCAGGATGCAAAAATTGGTAATTTATTTAATAAAAATGCTTATGAGGCATTTAAACAGCTGGAACTCAGCAGTCTTTTAAAATATTTTGATGTGGAAGAAAGCACACAGACCAAAATGGAGACCATAGTCATTAGAGATTTGATTGAGGCAGAAGAAATCGTAAACCGTATCTTGAAAGAAGATAAGATTGGGCTTGGTCTGGCTTTTGAAAATGGAGAGTGTGCAGCCATTTCTTTGGCTTTTCAAGAAAGTATTGCTATTTTTGTTAAAGAAGGTTTCCTGACAGAAAGCTATTTTAAGGATACAATTCTTAAATTATTGGAAGCTGGCGTAGAGATTGCTGTGATGGATTATAAAAAATTGCTTCATTTTTCAGAAGAATTTTATCCATATGAAGATCAGATTGATGATATTGGCATTATGGCTTATCTTCTAAATCCACTGCAGTCTGATTATGATTATGACATTATCGCCAAAGACTATTTGGGAGATATACTTCCTTCCAGAAAAGAACTTTTAGAAAAAACATCTTTGAATCAGGCTCTGATCGCAAGACAGGAAAATGGACAGCAGGTTCTTGGATTCTTGGCAAAAACAGCTTTTTCTACCAAGGAAATTTTAAGAAAGAAGCTGTTGGAAAAAGGAATGGAAGATTTATATCTTACCATTGAAAAACCATTGGTTTACTCTCTTTACGCCATGGAAAATTACGGTGTGACTGTGGAGAAAGAAGCCTTGAAAGAATATGGTGACCAGCTGGTTGGAAAGATTGAAGATTTAGAAAAACGAATCTATGAACAGGCCGGGAAAGAGTTCAATATCAATTCTCCAAAACAGCTGGGAGTTGTCTTGTTTGAAGATCTGAAAATGCCATTTGCAAAGAAGACGAAAACGGGATATTCCACCAACGCGGATATCCTTGAAAAGTTAAAAGCCGATTATCCGATTGTGGCAGATATTCTGGAATATCGTACTCTGACAAAATTGAAATCCACCTATGCAGATGGACTTGCTGCATTTATTCAAGAGGATGGCAAGATTCATGGTATCTTCCATCAGAAGGTTACGGCCACCGGGCGCTTATCCAGCTCCGATCCAAACCTTCAGAATATCCCAATCCGAGTGGAACTGGGACGTGCGATCCGCAAAGTTTTTGTACCAGATCCAGGATATGTCTTTGTCAGTGCAGATTATTCTCAGATAGAGCTTCGCATTCTGGCTCATATGGCTGCGGATGAGAATCTTTTACAGGCTTATCAGCAGGATAAGGATATTCATACAACAACTGCATCTCAGGTATTTGGTGTGCCGATGGATCAGGTTGATTCTCAATTGAGACGTAATGCAAAAGCAGTAAACTTTGGTATCGTTTATGGCATCAGCGCTTTTGGTCTGAGCCAGGATCTGAACATCAGCAGAAAAGAAGCCAATGATTATATTGAACGTTACTTTCAGACTTATCCTGGAATCAAAGAGTATCTTGACAACAATGTTACATTTGCCAAGGAAAATGGATATGTAGCAACCCTTTATGGACGTATCCGCCCGATACCGGAGATTTCTTCCAGTAACTTCATGCAGAGAAGCTTTGGGGAGCGTGTTGCCATGAACTCTGCTATACAGGGAACTGCCGCAGATATTATTAAGATTGCTATGATCAATGTTAGCAAACGTTTAAAGAAAGAAAACTTAAAATCTCGACTGATTCTGCAGATTCACGATGAACTTCTCATTGAAACAGCGGAGGATGAAGTTCTTCAGGTACGTACCATTTTGACAGAAGAAATGATGGGGGCTTCTCATTTGGATGTTCCACTTAAAATTGAGATTGCCCAGGGACAGAATTGGTATGAGGCCAAATAAAGGCAAAGAAAATGGTAAAAATTGATTTAATTACCGGATTTTTGGGATCTGGAAAAACTACATTTTTAAAGAAATATGCTCGCTATTGCATGGATCAAGGAGAGAATATCTGTATTTTAGAAAATGATTTTGGAGCGGTCAACATCGATATGATGTTGATCCAGGATCTCCTTGGGGACAAATGTGATATGGAAATGGTGGCCGGTGGCTGTGATAAAGATTGTCATATCCGTCGTTTTAAGACCAAGCTGATTGCCATGGGTATGTGTGGTTATCAGCGTGTTATCGTGGAACCATCTGGTATCTTTGATGTGGATGAGTTTTTTGATGTGTTAAGAGAAGAGCCTCTGGATCGATGGTATGAGATTGACAATGTGATTACCATCGTCGATGCCACTCTTACGGAAGACTTATCCGAAGGAGCACAATATCTCCTGGGCTCTCAGGTGGCCAATGCAGGTACCATACTCTGTAGCAAGGTGACAGAAAGCAACCATAGTAGAGAAGAGCTGCTTGCCCATATTACGGATGCACTTACTAAAATCAAATGCAATCGTGATCTTTTGAAGCTGGATCATTGTATAATCTACCAGGATTGGGAGACATTTACCGAGGAAGATTTTGAACGAATTTCTTCAGGTGGATATGTGAATGCTTCTTATGAGAAGTTGTCCATGGAAGAAGAAGAGATCTTTCAATCTCTTTACTATATGAATCTGGATCTGAAAAAGGAAGATTTGATTCCAAAGATTAAGCAATTATTCTCAGATGTTTCTTATGGAAAGATTATTCGTGTGAAAGGATTTCTTATGGAAGAGGGGCATTGGTTGGAAATCAATGCGACCAAAGAAGGAATTGCCATGAAAGAGATTAAAAATGGGCAAAAAGTAATCATTGTCATCGGTGAATCTTTAGAAAAAGAATCCATCGAGACAATGATCATGAAAGATTAAGATTAGAAACGAAGTCCTGTCAAAAAGTCAATGACGCACTGCATTTCCGGACTACAGAATTTATCTTTATGATAGAGCAGCTGGACATAAACTTCTAACTCCAGGTCTTTTACATGAATACGTTTGATCAGACCATGATTGACGTATTCTTTTGTTACATAATCGGGAAGGAAAGAAATTCCCATATTTTTTGATACAAGATTACAAATCAGGCTGGTATCGCCGATTTCAAGGAAAGGGTTGAGCTGAAGATGACTTTTGGAAAATTGTTCTTCCAAAAGATTTCGGTAGCTCATCCCTTTTTCTGTTAAGATCATCGGATAATTCGTTAAATCCTGTAAAGTGACCTTATCAGAAGAAGCAAGAGGATGGTCTGCAGCTACAACGAAATGAGTTTTTGCAACTTTGTCTTCTACGATATTAAAGTTTCCGGCAAAAAGATGTTTGTCTAAAGTGTATATCATGTCCACTTCATTTTTTTTGGCCATTTCAAACATCTCTTCTGTTTCAGCAGATATAATTTTTAAAACAATGCCAGGGTACTCCTGATGAAAGGCGGCATACTGTTCCCCAAATAAATAGTGACAAAGGGATTCTGCCATGGCAATACGAATGCGGCCAGTGAATTTTTCTTCATTTTGTGCCACTTTGTGCATTTCTTTCGAAAGAAGTAACATCTGATGTGCCAGATTTAAAATCTCATGTCCTTTGGATGTAAGTTTTACAGTATGATTGACACGCTCAAATAAAGGAGTGCCAAAACGTTTTTCTAATTGTTTGATCTGTGTAGAAATTGCAGATTGAGAATATCCCAAGATTTCGGAGGCTTTGGTAAAGCTGCTCTGCTCTGCAACGATAATAAAACTTTCAAGTGTTTTTAAATCCATAATCGTTCACTTTCTTTTATTTATATAATAACTTAATTTAATTTAGTAAAATATGATAGTATCAAAATAATTGATACTATACAGAAAAATTATTTGTTTTACAGATGGTCACTTGTATTATATAATAAAGTCAATCAGTCAGCAAGGGCAAATCGACATGATTCACAATGATATGATCATTTTCCCGAGTGATTATAAGGATTTTTTCCCGTTGTAGTTCCTTTCATATCATTTTGTCGAAGAATTCGTCCTGTTGCTGAATTCATTCCTATATCCCTTAAAGAAGAAGCACTGGTACAGCCGGTGTTTTTTCTTTACCCTTTTAATGGAAAAATATGGTAATTAAATATAAGCAAAAATGATAATTAACTTTCGTTTGCAAATGATTGACGAATAGAAAAAGATAAATATTTAACAAAGAATTTAGAGAAATGAGTATGAATTCATTGAAATTCAAAGGTTTCCTTTCGTTGAAAAATGAAATGATTTCGAATTTAACCTTCATTTGTTTCGTTTTGGATTTCAAATTTATCCATAAAAAAAGTAAAAAAGTGTAGCATTTATCAAAAAAATATGTATAATAGGGGATGTGGATATTCATTCCACGGGAAAGATTTCTTTGGATATCCCCCTTCAGGCAATATTCTGATAAATGAGATGAATTTATTGAAAGAATGTATTGCAAGAGATACAATTTCCTTTTTCTGTAAATTCTTTTGTTTTAGCATGATGAAGCATGAAAACCCAAAGAATCCGTAACAAAGTTTATTATATTTTCAGAAAAGAGGTATACAAATATGGCAACAATCGATTTAACCAAATATGGTATTACTGGTACAACAGAGATCGTTTACAATCCTTCTTATGAAATGTTATTCGAAGAAGAAACTAAAGCTGGCCTTGAAGGCTACGAAGTTGGTGTTAACACAGAACTTGATGCAGTTAACGTTATGACAGGTATTTTCACAGGACGTTCTCCTAAAGATAAATACATCGTTATGGATGAAAACTCCAAAGACACAGTATGGTGGACAACAGATGAATACAAAAACGACAACCACCCAATGACAGAAGAAACATGGGCAGTTGTAAAAAATATCGCAAAAGAAGAACTTTGCAATAAGAGACTTTTCGTAGTAGATGCTTTCTGTGGTGCAAACGCTGATACACGTATGGCAATCCGTTTTATCATGGAAGTAGCTTGGCAGGCACACTTCGTAAAGAACATGTTCATCGTTCCTACAGAAGAAGAACTTGCTAACTTCGAGCCAGACTTCGTAGTATACAATGCTTCTAAAGCTAAAGTTGAAAACTACGCTGAATTAGGTCTTAACTCTGAAACATGTGCAGCATTCAATATCACAAGCCGTGAACAGGTTATCATCAACACATGGTACGGTGGAGAAATGAAAAAAGGTATGTTCTCCATGATGAACTACTACCTTCCATTAAAAGGTATCGCTTCCATGCACTGTTCCGCTAACACAGATATGAATGGTGAACACACAGCAATCTTCTTCGGTCTTTCCGGTACAGGTAAAACTACACTTTCCACAGACCCTAAACGTCTCTTAATCGGTGATGACGAACACGGCTGGGATGACAACGGTGTATTCAACTTCGAAGGTGGTTGCTACGCTAAAGTTATCAACCTTGATAAAGAATCCGAACCAGACATCTACAATGCAATCAAACGTAACGCTCTTCTTGAAAACGTTACAGTTGACGAAAATGGTAAGATTGATTTCGCAGATAAGAGCGTAACAGAAAACACACGTGTTTCCTACCCAATCAGCCATATCGAAAAAATTGCTTCTAACGTAAATAAAATCTCTTCTGGCCCTGCAGCAGATAACGTAATCTTCTTATCCGCAGATGCATTTGGAGTACTTCCTCCAGTATCCATCCTCACACCAGAACAGACACAGTACTACTTCTTATCCGGTTTCACAGCAAAACTTGCTGGTACAGAACGTGGTATCACAGAACCTACACCAACATTCTCCGCATGTTTCGGTCAGGCATTCTTAGAGCTTCACCCAACAAAATATGCTGAAGAACTCGTTAAGAAAATGGAAGTTTCCGGTGCAAAAGCTTACCTTGTTAACACAGGTTGGAACGGAACTGGCAAACGTATCTCCATTAAAGATACACGTGGTATCATCGATGCAATCCTTGACGGATCCATCAAAACAGCTCCTACAAAAGCAATCCCATACTTCAACTTCGAAGTACCTACAGAACTTCCAGGTGTTGATCCAGCAATCCTTGATCCTCGCGATACATATGCTGATGCAGCAGAATGGAATGCAAAAGCAGAAGATTTAGCAGCTCGTTTCATCAAGAACTTCGCTAAATACACAACAAATGAAGCTGGTAAAGCTTTAGTTGCTGCTGGTCCTCAGTTATAATTTCTATCCGAAAGAAGAAATTCAAAAATCATAAGATATCAAGAAGCTGTCGCATTTGCTTGCGATAGCTTCTTTTTTATTATATATTATGATAGGATGCATATTGCATCTTGAAAATTGTTCTTTTAAAATGAAGTTTGAGAATTCATTTGCTTAAAAAAAGTGTGGGAGGCAATGTAATGGCAGACTATAAACAGGTAAAGATCTCAGAAAAGGCACACGTATCTACCCATGCGGCATTGGTTGGGGATGTCACTGTGGAAGATTACGCAACCGTTTTCTTTTTTGCAACCATTCGAGGTGATGATGATAGAGTAGTGATTGGAAAACATAGTAATGTTCAGGAAAGCTGTACCATTCACTGTAGTGAAGGCAATCCAACCATTCTCGGAGAAAATGTAACCGTGGGACATAATGCCGTTCTTCATGGATGTCAGGTGGGTGACAATACCATTATCGGCATGGGTTCCATCATCCTTGATGGCACAAAAATTGGAAAAAACTGTATGATTGCTGCAGGGAGCCTGATTACAAAAAATAAAGAGATTCCGGATGGTAGCATGGTAATGGGAAGTCCAGCTAAAGTAAAACGCGCTCTTACGGAAGAAGAGATTGCTGATTTACAGTGGAGTGCCCAGATGTGTGAAAGAGATGGAAAAGAAATGACGGAACAGGGCGTATTTTAAGCAGCAGAGATATTTTTATTGATAAAGTGAATAAAAGAATTCTCTCTTAGATAATAGAATAGATATCTAAGAAAAAAGATATAGTATATAAAGAAAAAAAATGATATAAGAAATACAAAGGAGTATAAATGATATGGAATTAAAAGAAGCAATCTATGGAAGAAGATCTGTCAGAAAATACGATGGAAGACCAATCGCTAAGGAAGATATTCAGGAAATCCTCGAAGCAGGGCTTATGGCACCAAATGCCTCCAACTACCAGCCATGGTATTTCGTTGCAGTGGCGAATCCTGAAAAGATTCAGGAAGTAAGAGAAGTTATGGAAAAAACATCCGAGATTCTTACGCCATCTTTGACAGCACGTTTTGAGAAATATCCTCAGGTGGTTGCTGAGACAAAACAGTTCATTCGCCTTATGGGTAACGCACCATGCTGCATTCTTGCTTTCTTATTAAAGGATGATGCAGAATACCAGAGAAAAGAAACAGAATTTGTAGAAAGTGTTGCAGCAGCTTTGCAGAACATGTTACTTACTGCTTATTCGAAAGGGATCAGTTCCTGTTGGCTGACTGGACAGATGGAAGCCGAGATGGATGTTATCTTACGTGAAAAATTTGCACCAGATAAGGGAAAAATGATTGCCTTAATTACTCTTGGTTATTCTGATCAGACACCAAAAGCACCAAGAAGAAGAGAAGGACGTTACGAGATTCTTCTCTAATTGTTTAGAAATAAATTTTAATAAAGGGAGAAAAAATATGCCGTCAACCTATGCACACTATCGCTTTGGAGAACAAGTGCGAAATAATATGGAAAAAGAAAAGCAAGATATCATTGCAAGAAATATATTCTTATATCGTATCGGTCTCCATGGCCCGGATCTGTTCTTCTACTACAATCCCATCATGAAAAATGTGATCAATCAGATTGGCTCTGAGAATCATGAGATGTCAGGTAAAGAGTTTTTTACTCGTTTCCTTCATGTCATAGAGAATCACAAAGAAGATGAGAGATATCTGGCTTATGCATATGGAGTGCTATGTCATTTTGCATTGGATCGAGCTTGCCATGGATATGTGGAAGAAAAGACAGAAGAGGGGCAGGTAGGACATATTGAAATTGAGACGGAATTTGATCGTTTTCTTTTATTAAAGGATGAAAAAGAACCTCTTTCCTATCATATGGCCAAACATATCAGAGTCGAGAAAGAATACGCAAAAGTGATTGCAGCTTTCTATCCGGGAACAGATTCTAAGGCCGTTTTGCGTTCTCTTCGAGATTTTGTTTTTTATCATGAGATTTTACGTGCACCAAGACCGTTAAAAAGGAATCTCTTATATGGTTTGATGAAGATGGTTGGTGTTTATGATAGTTTTCATGGTCATATAGTAAATGTTACACCAAATGAATATTGTGTCGATAGCAATGCGATGCTTTATTCTCTCTATAAAAAGGGGAGAAAGGAAGCCCTCGTACTTTTCCATGAATTTGAGCTTGGGAATGATTATTCCAAAGAGACAGAGGAGCTTCTTTCTTATAATTTTGAATCAAAAAAGGGAATGGTATAGGAGGATTCAATGAATGAAAAACAAATTAAATGCACAGGAACTTCGATGGATTCTCTATGATGTGGGCAATTCTGCCTTTGTCCTTCTCATCACAACCATCATCCCTATCTTTTTTAATAGCTTGGCAGAAAATGATGGAATAAGCAGCGTAAATTACCTGGCTTATTGGGGATATACGGCTTCCATCGTAACGATTATTGTAGCAGTGATTGGGCCAATTCTTGGAACGATCTCTGATCATAAAGGATTGAAAGGTCCGATTTTTCTTATCAGTATATTGATTGGTTGTATTGGCTGTGTTTTCCTGGGATTTGCCAGCAACTGGATGGTATTTTTATTGATTTTTATTGTGGCGAAAGTTGGATATTCGCTCAGTTTAATTTTTTATGATTCCATGCTTTCCGATATCACTACAGAGGATAGAATGGATGAAGTATCTGCAAAAGGTTATGCCTGGGGCTATATTGGAAGCTGTGTACCATTTGTTCTTTGCCTTGCCATAGCCTTGGGTTATGAGAAAATCGGAATTAGCTTTTCTCTTGCCATGAAGATTATATTTGTCATCAATGCGATTTGGTGGCTTGGTATGTCTATTCCTCTGCTTCGAAATTATAAGCAAATTCATTATGTGGAACGAGTGAAAAATGTGATTTCCAACAGTTTTGGAAGAATTGGTCATACTTTAAAAAATGTAAAGAAAGATAAAAAAGTATTTCTTTTCTTACTGGCCTTTTTCTGTTATATCGATGGTGTTTATACCATCATTGATATGGCAACTGCTTATGGTTCTGCCATGGGACTCGATACCACAGGGCTTCTTTTAGCCTTGTTAGTAACCCAGATCGTGGCTTTTCCATGCGCGATTATTTTTGGCAATCTTTCCAGTCGATATGAAGGATCCAAGTTGATTAAGATTTGTATTCTTGCTTATCTTTGTATCGCAATTTTTGCCGTATTTTTACGTTATCAGTGGCAGTTCTGGATGCTGGCTATTTTTGTTGGCATGTTCCAGGGTGGAATTCAAGCCCTGTCCAGATCCTACTACACGAAAATTATTCCAAAAGAGCAGTCCGGGGAATACTTTGCCCTCATGGATATCTGTGGAAAGGGTGCATCTTTTATCGGTACCGCTTTAGTTGGAGCGGTTGCCCAGATTACCGGCAGTATTAATATTGGTGTCAGCAGTCTTGTTGTCATGTTTGCTCTTGGTCTGATTTTCATGTTCAATGCTGAAAAAGAGTGATGAGAAAGGAATGCTATGATGAATCAAAAGAAAACTTTATTGTATTCCTTCCGTAGCTCCCTCCCTGTAATGGCGGGCTATGTTGTGTTAGGGATTGGTTTTGGAATCTTGTTGGAGAGCAAAGGCTACGGTATCCTCTGGGCCTTTGCCATGAGCCTTTTTATTTATGCCGGTTCCATGCAGTATGTGGCCATTGATCTTTTGGCAGTGGGAGCTAATTTGATCACGGTTGCCATCATGACATTGATGGTAAATATCCGCCATATTTTTTATGGAATTACCATGCTTTTAAAATATAAAGATACCGGAAAAGAAAAGCCTTATCTGATCTTCGCACTGACGGATGAGACCTTTTCTTTGGTATGTTCTCCGGATTTGCCAGAAGGAGTTGATCGAAAGAAATATTATTTCTTTGTATCTTTGTTCAATCAAATCTATTGGATTACGGGAAGTCTTATTGGAAATATCCTTGGAAATGTCATTCCATTTTCCACAAAAGGAATTGATTTTTCCATGACGGCTCTTTTCCTTGTTATTCTGTTTGGACAGTGGGAGAGCACAAAGGAACATAAACCGGCCTTAACTGGAATTTTGATTTCTGTAATTTGTCTTCTGATTTTTGGAGCGGATTCTTTCTTGATTCCATCCATGATTGGAATTACCATTGCTTTATTTGGACTAAAACGATTTATGAAAGAGGAGGAATTATAAGATGAACGTATTACATTCTTCCTTAATTGTTGCAGTGACAGCGGCAGTGACCATTGGGATTCGTTTTTTACCATTTCTTTTATTTAAAGACCATGTGCCAGAGCCAATTATTTATCTTGGAAAGGTACTTCCATATGCCATTATAGGTATGTTGGTTGTGTATTGTTTAAAAGGGATGAATCTGCTTTCCGGTCATCATGGGCTTGCGGAAATCCTTGCAGTTTTGATTGTTTTTCTTTTACATAAATGGAAGCATAACACCTTGATCTCCATTGTGGGAGGAACGGTATCCTATATGATTTTGGTTCAAATGATATTTGTATAAATTTGGGGGTTAGATATGAGTAAGAAAAATACAAAGAAGACAGCAACCATGAAAAAAGGTCCTTTGGAATGGATTTATATCATGGAGGCCGATCTTACCATGAAAGATATCTATGGACGTCTTAGAAATGAGACGGATTTCGATGTAGAATATTGGGAAGAGGCAGAGGCCATGGAGATTTCATTTCCAGAGGCTGGAAGCATGGATTTTGAACAGTCTCAGGATGAGGATGTGCTTTGGGTAACCCTGTCAGCAAAATCCTACGATGCATCCATGGAAGCCATGAAAACCATTACAAAGGTGTGTGGCGGACAGTTTTCAGTGGATGAATAAAAAAGGAGAAACTATGTCAGTCATCGATTGTTTAAAAAAGAAAGAAGAAGTATTATGGCTGAACCCGGATTTAAGTCATGTGGAGCCACATGATAAGATTGAAGGATACGGCTTTGTTTATATGAAAGCGGCGCAGAATCGATTTATGCGCTTTTTACCTTATATTGCAAGTGCATTTCCTGAGACGGCAGAGAAAAAAGGAGTCATAGAATCCGCTTTGCTGCCAATTTCTAAGATGAAGGAATATCTTAATGAACAGGGTGCCGGGATTACAGGTTCTGTTTATCTGAAGGACGATGCTCATATGCCGATTGCAGGATCCGTAAAAGCAAGAGGTGGCATTCATGAAGTATTATGTATTGCGGAGTCCATCGGACAGCAGGCAGGTATGCTGCATCCGACAGATAACTATGGCAAGATTGATTCCGAGGAGTTCCGTGACCTTTATGGTCAGTATACCATTCAGGTAGGTTCTACTGGAAATCTTGGTCTTAGTATTGGAAGAACCGCGGCCAAGCTTGGATTTAAAGTCATTGTTCATATGTCCTCCGATGCCAAAGAATGGAAGAAGGATCTTCTTCGTAAAGAAGGTGTTACAGTCAAAGAATACGATGGAGATTATAGTCAGGCCGTTGCCAAAGGAAGAGAAGAGTCCGATGCCAATGAAAAAAGCTTTTTTATTGATGATGAAAATTCCAAGGATCTTTTCTTTGGTTATTCCACTGCCGGTATGCGCCTTACGGTGCAGCTTCGTAAACTAGGTATTCCAGTCGATAAAAAACATCCATTGTTCGTCTATCTCCCATGTGGAGTGGGCGGGGCTCCAGGCGGTATTACATTTGGATTAAAGCAGATGTTTGGCGACAATGTACATTGTTTCTTTGCAGAACCAGTAGAAGCACCTTGCGTTACTCTTGGCATGGCCAGCGGACAAGGAAATGAAATTTCTGTGCAGGATATCGGTTTAAGTGGAAAAACGATTGCTGATGGCCTGGCAGTAGGAAGACCATCTGGTCTTGTCTGTCAGATGATGAAAGGAATCTTATCTGGCAGCTATACGGTAAATGATGAAAAATTACCAGTTTATCAGAAAGAATTATGGGAAAAAGAAGAAATCTTCATTGAACCATCTGCCTGTGCGGGATTTGCAGGAGTTGCTCAGATTGAGAAAGCAAACAGCGGATGGGAAGAGTATCTAAAAGAACATGATCTTTTAGATTCTATGTATCAGGCAACTCACGTTATATGGGCAACGGGTGGTGGATTGATGCCGGAAGAAGAGCGAGGGCTTCTTTCAATATAAGGAGGGAAAGGAAATTGAAAAACATATTGGCTGTTGACATTGGAACAACTGCATTTAAGGCCATTGTAATCAATGAATCTGGAAAGATTTTGGCTTCCGATACTTTGGAATACAAGATTGAATCTCCAAACCCTGGGTGGGCAGAGGTGCCAGTTGATCGCTATGTCGATGCGTTTCGTAGTGTATATGCATCTGTATTAAAGAAAGCACATCTGACAGCGGAAGAGATTGATACCATGGGTATCTCCTGTCAGGGGGAGACCAGTGTATTTTTGGATGAAAACAATCAGCCTGTTTATCCGGCAATTGTTTGGATGGATACTCGTGCTTCGGAAGAGGCAGAAAGTATTGTAGAGGAGTTTGGCATTGATCTGATTCAGAAAAATACAGGACAGATCTGTGCAGATGCTATCTGGCCGGGAGCAAAATTGTTATGGATGAGAAAACATCATCCGGAAATTTTCAGCCGTATGAAAAAAATTGTGCAGTTGAATGGTTATATTGCATACATTTTGACCGGAAGATTGGCGGAAGATGACTCTCTCCTTGGAAGCAGTATTTATTGGAATATAAATACCCGTACATATTGGAAAGAGATGATGGACTACATCGGATTACAAGAAGAAATGTTGCCGGAAGTGGTATATCCAGGCACGAATATAGGTAATGTAACCAAAGAGGCCTCTCTTCGTTATGGGGTTAGTCAACATACCATAATTAATATTGGCGGTATGGATTTCTCTTTGGGAGCCATTGGTGCAGGAAACTATAAACCGGGTATCTTTGCAGAATCCACAGGATCTTCTTTGTGTACAGTAACTTTATCGGACCATCCTGTTTTAGATCCAAGCTTACAGATGCCTTGTTATTGTAGTGCAATTCCTGGCATGTACATGATTCATGCCTATTCTACAGGTGGCATGGTAGTACGTTGGTTCCGTGATAATTTTTGTAAGATGGAGCTGGAAATAGCGAAAAGTATTGGTGTGAATGCCTATGATCAGATGGATGCCATGACGCAGGATATTCCTGCTGGTTGTGAAGGATTAATTGCTCTTCCTCATCTTCAGGGTTCTGGACCACCGGACATGAATCCCAAAGCATCTGCTGTCTTCTATGGAATGAATATCTCCCATACAAAAGCCCATTTTATTAAAGCAATCTACGAAAGTATGGCGATCATTCTGCGTCGCATTGTAAATGTGACCCGTGGAATGGATGTGGAGATTGATCATGTGGTATCCTATGGTGGGGGTGCCCTCAGTAAAGTCTGGCTGCAGATCAAGGCAGATGCCCTTGGTATTCCAATCAGTACCACGGCCAGCAACGAAAGTGAAGGATGTATTGGGGCGGCCATTTTGGCAGGAACGGCATGCGGAATTTGGGATAATATCGAAGATGCAGCAGCGGCTTTGATCAAACCGGGTACAACATATATGCCAAATGAGAAGAACAAAGAAGCCTACGATGCCCTTTATGATAAATATATGTTACTTATGAAATGCTTAGAGCCTACTTTCTAGTAAAGTAGGAAAATGTTCATGCTAAGGCGTTCTTGGTATGAAAAATAAAAAATAAAACAGCAGGTGTGTCTGGATATCCGAATTTCTCTTATCACAACACACCTGCTGTTTTCATATATTTAAGACATTTTAAATAATATCTTTGCTTGTGTTTTATCTTTTTCGTTCAGGGAATCAAAAGATTCCTTACATTGTTCCGGTTCCACAATGGATGTAATGATGCAATCTGGATTGATGCTTCCGTCTGCCAGAAGACGCATCGCTTCTTTAAGGTGACGAATCTCGTAAGCATTACTACCTACCAGGGTAAGCTGTTTTCCAACCAAAATATTCAAATCCACAGGGAAAATGTCTTCAAATACACTAACAACACAGATTTTTCCTCCTGGAGATGCCGCTTCCATAGACATAGAAATGGTAGCCTCTTTTCCTGCGGTTTCGAAAATGAGAGAGTACCCTTTACCATCTGTTTTTTCGGTTATAGATGGAAGTACAGTTGCCCCTAATTCTTCGGCAATAGAAAGACGTTTTTGGGAACGTCCTGTTAAGACAACTTTAGGAATATGATAGATTTGCTTTGCAACAGCCAGCAAGAGAAGAGCGATTGGTCCGGCCCCGATAATTGCAGGGGTTTGATCCTTTGGCTGATCAGCCAAACCTGCACGTTCTGCCATATTAAGAGCAACGGCCAAAGGTTCTGTAAGTGCAATTCGTTCTAATAAGATATCTTTTTTTTCGAATTCTTTTGGAAGTTGAATGAGATCTTCTGCTTTCATACAGATATATTCTGCAAAACATCCCTGGGATACTTCTCCAATGAATCCAATATGTTCACAAGTATTTGGAAGTTCGGCTTTGCAACCTTCACAAGATCCGCATACAACCATTGGATTACCAACAACGATATCCCCGACTTTCCATTCCTGTCCCTCTTCTCCAAATCCATCAGCCATCTCTTCGATGACGCCTACAAATTCATGGCCCATAGGATTGGGTACGATCTCCACAAACATTCCTTTATTATAAATGTGCATATCTGAGCCACAGATTCCGGCATAAGATACTTTGATCAATGCTTCCCCTGATTTGGGAATCGGTTTCGAAATATTTTCACAACGAACATCTCCGATTCCATGATATCTTACTGTTTTCATCGATTTCCTCCTTGCATAAATTACTATTCCATGTTAACGTAGTAAAGCGATATATGTTATAATTATACTTGATAATAGATTCCTATTTCAAGAGAAACATGGAAGGATATATAAAAGGAGCATGACAAGAATGTATGATGTGATTATCGTCGGAGCAGGATGCGTAGGATGTGCGACCGCTCGTGAATTATCAAAATATCAATTGAAGGTCCTTGTATTAGAGAAAGGGCATGATCTTTGTTCTGGTGCCAGCAAGGCTAATACCGGTATGATTCATGCGGGATATGATCCTACCCCAGATACGAATAAAGCAAAATTTAATGCACCAGGTAGTCGAATGATGTTCGAAGCATGTACAGAACTTGATGTACCATTTGGTAAGACAGGTCTTATGATCTTCGCTACAGAAGAGTCTGGCATGGCAGAAATCGATAAACTGGTTGAATATGCACAGAAGAACCAGGTGCGAGTGGAAGTAGTAAAACCTCCAAAGCTTTATGAGATGCAGCCTAACATGGGCAAGGATGTGAAAGAAGTCCTTTGGGTACCAGATGGCGGCTATACGAATCCATTTTCTGTGACATTTGCTTTTGCAGAAAATGCCCATAAAAATGGTGTGGAATTTAAAGTGGATTCTCAGGTGACGGAAATCCTTCCAATTGACGGAGATGGTAAGAACGGGTATTGCGTAATTGCAAGAGAAGGCGCAACAGAGGATCAGAAAGAAGAAGTGACTTACCAGGCTCGTATGGTGGTCAATGCCGCAGGGCTTCATTCCGATACCATTAATAATATGGTATCCAATCATAAATTTAAAATTATTCCAAGATTTGGTGCACATGTTATTCTTGATCGTAAACAGTCTTATAAATTGACAACCTCTTTGATGGAAACCCCACATGATCTTCCAGGTGGTGGACATACAAAAGGACAGGCGATTATTCCATCCACCGGTGGAACTATGCTCTTAGGCTGTGATGCCAGAGAAGTTATGGATCCAGATACCACCGAGTGGGAAAGACCTTCTGCCATGCAGATTATCAATTATTTTAAAAACATCTGGCACACTTTGCCTTTGGGTGCAGATGGCTCCGAATTCCCAATGGATGAGATCATAGCTGTCTTTGGTGGATGCCGTCCACATCCAGATGGAGATGATTTCGTTATTGGTGAACCAGACGATGCACCTAACTTTGTGAATGCAGGAGGTACAGAATCACCAGCTTTTACGGCAAGTCCAGCCATAGCAGAATATGTGGCAAATATTTGTATTGACCGTTTGCAACCTGCAAAAAATGAAAACTTTGATCCTTATCGCAAGAAAAAAGGCGTATTTCGTGAAATGACAGATGAAGAGAAGGCAGCAGCCATTGCGGAAGATCCAGATTATGCAAAGATCGTCTGCCGTTGCGAAATGGTAACAGAGGCAGAAATCCGAGATGCAATCCGTCGACCTTTAGGTGCCAGAGATCTTGCCGGTGTGAAACTTCGTACCCGAGCAGGCATGGGACGCTGTCAGGGCGGTTTCTGTAGTAGCAGAGTTCTTGAAATTTTGGCAGAAGAATTGGGAATTGACCCATTAGAAGTAACACAATGTGGCGGTGCATCCCGTGTTCTTGCATCCCGCTGTGGAATGACAGAAGAGGAGGTGCAGTCATGAGAAAGATAGATCTTGTAATCATCGGGGGCGGCGCTGCCGGCATGTCTGCAGCGGTTGCAGCCAAAGAGGAAGGTTGTAATAATCTTCTGATCATCGAAAGAAATGATTCATTGGGCGGGGTACTCCATCAGTGTATCCATAATGGTTTTGGTCTCCATCGTTTTGGTGAGGATCTTACTGGCGTGGAATTTGCCTGGCGTTATGAGGAACTGGTGGAAGGATATCAGATTCCCTATATGTTAAATACTTTTGTAATCGATATCTCTCCAGATAAAATCGTAACTTGTGTAAGTCCTGTAGAAGGACTGATAAAAATACAGGCTCAGGCCATTATCCTGGCCATGGGCTGTCGTGAAAGAAGCCGTAATGCCTTGTTAATCCCCGGCACTAGAGGTGCAGGAATTATGACTGCGGGTACTGCCCAGAAATATCTCAATCTTATGGGATATCTTCCAGGTAAAAATGTAGTGATCTTGGGATCTGGTGATATCGGACTTATTATGGCAAGACAGTTTGTCATGGAAGGTGTGAAAGTTTCAGCAGTGGTAGAAGTCATGCCATATTCTGGTGGACTTCCTCGAAATATGAAACAGTGTATTGAAGATTTTGATATTCCGGTATATTACAGCTCTACCGTCAGCAAAATATGTGGGCGAGAAAGAGTATCTTCCGTTTGGGTTAGTAAAGTAAATGAAAACAGAGAGCCAATCGAAGGAACAGAATTCGAGATTCCTTGTGATACTTTAATGATTTCTGCTGGGCTGATCCCGGAAAATGAACTGACAGATGGCGCAGGAATTGCCATGTCACCAATGACAAAGGGTGCTGTGGTATATGAGAATAATGAAACCTCTATAGAAGGAATCTTTTCCTGTGGCAATGTACTTCATGTACATGATCTGGTAGACTTTGTAAGCGAAGAAGGTGCGCAAACCGGAAAATATGCTTATGAATACATTAACAGCGTGAATACGACGACAGAATACATAGAAGAGGATGATATAAAGGTAGAAAAAGGGCCAGGAGCTTCTGCCATCGTTCCACAACGAATCCATCGAAATACATCAATGGACAATATTACCTTTATGTTCCGCCCTTCTTTTAAGAAGAATGACGTTACTCTCTGCCTGTCTTCCGGTGAAAAAATACTGGTACAGAAGAAGATGATTGCTGTTACTCCGGGTGAGATGTGTAAACTGGTGCTTCCAAAGGAGAAATTAGCAGAAGTGAAAGAATCCGTAAGTATCTCAATCCATGTCAATGAAAAGGAGGCATAAAAAATGAGTGCTGCCCAAAATTTAATCTGTATCAACTGCCCAAAGGGTTGTCGTCTTACTGCGACATATATGGAAGATGGGAACCTGCTCATTCAGGGCAATGACTGCAAACGAGGTGCCGAATATGGCAAGCAGGAGCTGACCATGCCAATGCGTGTCCTTACTGGACTTATGTGGCCGGCAGATAGTAAAACACCTGTAAGTGTAAAATCTGACGCTCCAGTACCAAAGGAACTGCTGTTAACCTGTGCAAAAAAAATGTATGAGATTCATCCTGTACTTCCCATCGCAAAAGGTGATGTTTTGGTAACAGATATCTGTGGAACAGGTGTGAATATCATTGCGACAAGACCTGCACGATAATATATAGATAAGACACTCTTTATAGCATATATAGCTCAGTCAGAAATGCTCCCATCTTTCATAAGTGGGAGACAGATTTTAACAGAAATTTTTATATTTTGTGTTTGCATTTTGAGTTATATATGCTATAATTCTTTTGTTGCAATAAAACTTTAGCACGGTAGAGCAATAGAGCATTAGAGCAATATCGTGAAAAAGATGCAGAAATTATATTTTGAAAGTTAACTATATTGTCTGAAGGGAGATATGTTGTGACAATGAAAAATGAAGCGATGTTAGAACTTCGCCATATCACAAAATTATATACTGGTACAGTAGCCCTTCGCGATGTTTCATTTACGGTTCGAAAAGGTGAAGTACATGGTCTGATTGGAAAAAATGGTGCCGGTAAGTCTACTTTGGTGGGTGTAATCTCAGGTTTGGTTGAGCCATCAAGTGGAGAGATTCTGGTAGATGGAAAGAATTATAACTCTTTATCTCCAATCCTTGCGAAAAAACATCGCATTGCCATCATCACACAGGAGCCACAGGTTGTAGAGGAGTGTAGTGTTGCAGAGAATCTTTTTATGCCCAACTATTTAGAGGGTAGGAAAATGATTTCCTGGAAAACATTGAATGAAAAAGCGCAGAAGATATTAAAGGAGGCTGGTTTTGATAAAGATGCATCCATGAAGATGAGAGATTTATCCATCAGCGAACGTCAGCTTCTTCTTGTAATCAAAGCCTGTTATGCAGAGGATGCCGACATTGTTATCATGGATGAAGTAAGCGCCTCTCTTAGTCAGAAAGACTGTGCGATTCTCTATAGAATCATTGATGATCTGATTGCGAAGCATAAAACGGTTCTGTTTATTTCCCATCACACAGAAGAATTATTGAATGTTTGTGATCTTGTAACAGTAATTCGTGATGGACAAAATGTTGGAACTATACAGAAAAAAGATCTTGATAAGAAACGTTTGGCGGCTCTTATCGTAGGAAATGAACATTATAAAGAACAGGAAGAAGAAGATCATTCGGATCAGGTTGAAGAAGAAATCTTATTCCATTTAGAAGATTTTACATCTTATGGCAAGTTTCATAATATCAGTCTCTCCTTAAGGAAAGGAGAAATCGTTGGGCTTGCGGGACTTCGTGGCAGCGGACGTACTGAAATTATGAAAAGTATAGTGGGTATCGATCCACACGATAAAGGAAAAATATATATAAAAAATAATGAAAAATCTTATGCGGCCCCTGCGCAGGCAATTGCAGATGGAGTGGTATATATTCCGGAAGAACGAGAAGCAGAAGGTCTTATTGCCACTGCCAGCATTGATAAGAATCTTACGGTAAGTATTCTTCCAAAAGTAAGTAATTTTGGTCTGATTAAAAATACAGAGGAAGGAAGTCTTGCTGAGCGATTGATTAAGCTTCTGGATGTCAAAGCATTTTCTAAGAAGCAGGAGATTAGTCAGCTAAGTGGTGGTAACAAGCAGAAAGTATTAATCGGTAAAGCACTGGCAGCCACTCCGACGGTATGCCTGTTAGATGAGCCGACAAGAGGTGTTGATATTGAAGCGAAAGACAGTATTCTTCATACCATCAATGCCCAGATGAGAAAAGATTCCTGTGTTCTATTAAGCTCGCCGGGAGTTGAAGATCTCATCAAAATCTGTGACAGAATCATCGTTCTTTATAAGGGACAGATTCTGGATGAATTTAAGAAAAATGAATTCTCTGAGCAGGACATCTATCGTTCCATGCAAGGAGAGAGAATCCATCTTGAGGGGGTGCCTAAATAATGAGAAAAAGTACAAAGATTCAGCTGGTACTCCTGGACAATCTTGTCTGGGTACTGTTGGCTGTGTTTTTCGTTTTAAATGTATTGTTTACCCCGGCCTTTTTTAGCACAAGAAATATGATGAACATCTTATATCAGTCTGCAGTTGTTGGACTGATGGTATTAGGTCAGGGGATTGTAATGATGGTTGGAGAACTGGATCTGTCCATGGAGGCGATTCTTGCATTCGCACCTGGTGCTACCATTCTTTTGTCCCAAAAATACGGTTTGGGGCCAATAGTATGTATTGCTCTTACTTTGATTATTGGTCTGGCTCTTGGATGGTTTAATGGTATGTGTGTTGCCAAGCTCCGTGCCAATTCCTTTTTGATGACCATGTCAAGTCAGATTTTCCTTCGTGGTATCGTATTGTTTCTGGTTCCATTTTCTCTGGCGAATCTGGATCCTGTTTATTCCTTCCTTGGAAAAGCAAGAATCGGCGGACTTCAAATTGCTATCATCGTATTCCTGCTGATTTATGTGATCTTTGAATTATTATCCAGAAAGACCGTATATGGACGCCGTTTCCTTCTTACTGGTGGGAATCGAAGAGCCGCATTTATCTCTGGTATTAATACGGACCGTATTATGATTGGTGCATTCATGCTAGCAGGCGTTCTTTCTGCACTGGCAGGTATCATCACTGCAGGTAGACAGAATGCAGTATCCAATTCCATGGGAGAAGGCCTTGTCATGATGGCTTTCGCCGGAGCAATTCTTGGCGGTTGTAGCTTTAACGGTGGAAAAGGAAAACCAATCGGTATGTTAGGAGGCACCCTGTTATTAGGTATGATTGACAATGCCTTAAATCTTAACAGCATTGACGTTAACCTGGTAAGTGCAACAAAGGGTGGTCTTATCTTCTTAACAATTTTATTAGATCAGCTGAGAATTCGCCGTACAGCGAATATTATGCATAAAGAAAATATGAGAAAACTTGATGAATCAACACAAGAGAATAAGGAGGAATCATGAAAAAATTATTAGCAATGATGTTAGTTGCAATCATGGCTCTTAGCATGTTAAATGGATGTGCAAGATCCGATAGTGGAGCAACAGAGAAAAAAAGCACAGAAGCTACATCAAACGAATCAAGCGGAAGCAAAACAATCGGTATGGTAATTAAAAACCCTACTACAGAGTACATTCAGGGCTTTATCATCGGTGCACAGAAGGTCTGTGACAAATATGGTTATGAGCTTAAAGTTGTAGACGGTCAGGCAGATAGTATGAAAATCATGGATGCCATCGATAACTTTATTCTTCAGGGTATAGACGCATTTATTCTTGCTGGTGCAGAAGACCTTAAAACTCTCGTTCCTGGAATCGAAAGACTGAATGAAGAAAATATCCCTGTATATGCAGTAGATACATGTCCAGAGGGTGGACATGTAGATATGTTCATCACTAACGATATCGTAGCTTCCTCTGCTAAAGCGGCAGCTCAGATGATTGAAGGTATCAAAGAAAAGAACAACGGAGAAGTTCCTGAAGGTGTTATCATTGAGATCACAGGTTCCCTCGTAGATATGTATACAACAGATTGTAACACTGGCTTCATGTCCGTTATGGAACAGTATCCACAGCTTAAAATTGTTCAGGGTGAAGGACATTGGAACAACGATGACTCCTATGCACGTACTGCAGACCTCTTAACTCGTTATGGTGATGAAGTTGTAGGTGTGTACTGTCATACGCCAGATATCATGGGTAGTGGTGTTGTATCTGCCATCGAAGCAGCAGACAAAAATCCTGCAGACTACTTTATCTCCGGTATCTGTATTGGCGCTGAAGGCCTCAGCCTCTTAAAAGAAGGTAAATTATACGCAGTAGTAGAACAGCCAGCTCTTGATATGGCAGGAAAATGTGTAGAATACATCCACATGATGTTCGAAGGAGAACAGATTCCACAGGTTGGCGACGTAATTGAAGAAGAAGGAGCACTTTGGTCCCCTGCAAAAGTAATCGAAAATGAATATGCAGAAAGCGGAGCAACAATGATCCTTGAAAGTCCATTAGTTCCACAGGAATGCCCTGTTGATGATGAAAGACTTTACGAAAACGTAATCGCAAAATAAAAAGTGAATATACGCAATAAAGCGCCAGCAGTATAATCGTTACTGCTGACGCTTTCTTTTATATTGCGTTATATTATTAAATGAAAAATTCCACAAGTAATACCATAAGGCAGCAGATAATGGATACTGGGAATAATCCAAGTCCGATCCAGGCACAGATGATGCCGGCGATCAATGCTGCTCCACCAGCCAATGGATTGGAAGTAACGGTAAGAATGGCTGGGAAGGTCATAACAGCAAGCGTTACGTATGGTACATAATATAAAAATGATTGAATAAACTGATTTTTGATTGGCTTGCGGATCAAAGTAAGGGGAAGGACACGAACTCCCACGGTCACCATAGCCATGACGATGATATAAATATAATTATTCATTTTCTTCCTCCTGCTTTCTAGGGAAAAGGTAAGCAGCAATCGCTGAGATTGTTACCGTAAGGATGATGGTCTTTGTTCCGTTGGACCAGGAAGAGACAAGTGGAAGGAACTGGCAGCCGTAGCTGGTGATGAAACTGATGATCACACAGGCAAGTACCACTTTATCCTTTCGTCCCACAGGGACAAAGATGGCCAGAAACATACCAAAAAGAGTGGCGGAGAAAGCTCCGACCAATACAGGTGGCATGAGATTTCCTAGAAGAATACCAAGAACAGTTCCTAAAGACCAGCTTGGGATTGCCATGCACATGACACCTACATAATATACAAAAGAAACGGGTGCTTTTTGGGCGATGGCCAATCCGAATACTTCGTCAGTCAGATCAAAGCCCATGATAAGACGTTTCCAGATTGGAAGCTTTGGATCCAACTTCTGAGTTAAGGCACAACCCATCAGAAGATATCTTGCATTGACCACAAGCATCATAATGATCATCTCTACTAAGCCTGAGTCGGAAGCAATGACGGTAATCCCGGCGTATTCACCGGCGGAAGCATTATTTAATACACTGATTAAGAAACCCTGAAAAGCGTTAAGACCAGCAACCTGGCAGGCAATTCCAACAGAAAAGCCGACGGTTACATAGCCAAGGCCTACAGGAATACCATCTCGAACACCTTTTAAAAAAAGATTTTGGTTCATTTTTTAAAGTCCTCCTTTAAAACGTTCTTACAGAATACCATAAATAATTACATTTATCAATCAAATGCCCTTTACTTGTTAAAAAAATATGGTATATGTTATAATATTTTTAATTATGTATTTATGCTCGATTTTTATCATCGATGATAGATAGAAACTGGAGGAACAGTATGGATATCTACGGAACTATTGGTCCGGCCTGTCTGGATCTTAATGTATTGAAAGAAATGTTTGCAAATGGAATGACAGGAATGCGCCTGAATCTTTCCCATATTACCATAAAAGATGCGGCACCGATGATTGAACTTTATCAGAAGGCTGCGAAAGAAGCCGGAGTAAAGAACCCTAAGCTTCTTATTGACATGCAGGGATCGGAAATCCGAGTGGAAGCCATGGACAATCCCATGGAACTATGTGAGGATAAAACAGTGATTCTTGGTCAGGGAGGTGTGCCTATTCCTGCATTCTTAATTCCATATTTAAAAGAGGGACAGACCTTGTTGCTGGATGATGGAAAGATGAAACTTGAGGTGATGGAACAAAATGTGAATCATGTAATTTGCCGTGTCTTACGTGGTGGCATTTTAAAAGGGCGAAAAAGTATTGCAGTGGAAAACTGTGCCATTCCTGTTCCAACATTGACTGTACAGGACAAAGAGAATCTGAAAGAAGCCAAAGCATATGGTGTGACAGGAATTATGCAACCATTTGTCAGAAGTAGTGAGGACTTAAAAGAAGTGAAAAAGGCTATGGAAGAAACTGGTTGTGGCGACCTTACTCTTCTTGCTAAGATTGAGAATCAATATGGTATAAGGAATCTTTCTACTTTTTTTGAATGGGCAGATGAAATCGTCATTGCCAGAGGAGATCTCGGTAATGCCATGCCACTTTGGGAGCTTCCTGGCGTGCAAAAACGAATCCAGAACATTTGCAAGGAAGCCAATATGCCATTTATGGTGGTGACTCAGATGCTTTCCAGCATGGAACATAGTAAAGTCCCAACCAGAGCGGAGGTGTCTGATATCTATAATGCGGCTTATGATGGAGCAAGCAGTGTCATGGTTACTGGAGAGACTGCAGTGGGAGATTATCCGGCGGAAGTGATTCGTTATCTGGCGAATACGGCAAAAGAAGGCTGGAAAGATCGCTTAGCATAGGAGGAAATCGATGGATCGAGAGACAATCCTTAGAACTTTACGTGCACAAATTCATATCAATGGACATATTATTGGAGCCGCAGTAGGTTCAGGAATGACCGCCAAATACACAGCCATGGGAGGGGCAGATATTTTGCTTGCATTAAGTGCAGGAAAATACCGTATTATGGGTCGAAGCTCCTATGCCAGCTATCTCTGTAACCAGAATAGTAATGATATTGTTATGGATATGGGAATGAGAGAGCTGCTTCCAATTATTAAAGATACACCGGTTCTCTTTGGCCTTTTTGCCTCAGACCCTGGGATTTCTCTCTATGATTATTTAAAATCTATAAAATCCGGCGGATTTTCTGGTATTGTAAATTTTCCAACCATAGCCATGATTGATGGACAATTCCGTGAGGCTTTAGAAGAGGAAGGTACGGGATATCATTTAGAAGTGGAAGCCATCAAGCTGGCCCATTACCTGGACATGTTTACCCTTGCCTTTGTTACGACGGAAGAAGAGGCCAAGCTGATGCTTGATGCTGGTGCTGATGTGATTTGTGTGAATCTTGGTCTGACACAGGGTGGCTTTTTAGGAGGTCAGAAGCACACCTCACTTCATGAGGCCATGAAAAAGACAACGAATATTTTTTCTGTCTGTGAAAAAGAACGTCCTAGCGTCATTAAAATGATTTATGCAGGCCCTGCCAACACACCGATTGACATGCAGTACATGTATAAGAATACAGATTGTCAGGGTTACATTGGAGGTTCAACCTTCGACCGAATTCCTACGGAGCGGGCAATTTATAATACAACTAAGGCCTTTAAAAGCTATGGCAATTTTGGGGATCCTTTGTCAAAAATGATTCAAGGAGAATCCAGCGGACGAGATCACTCGGAATACATCAAACAATATATCCAGGAGCATTATAAAGAGGATATCCAGCTGTCTGATTTGGCTTTGGTAGCCCATGTCAGCGCTTCTTACCTAAGTACAAAATTCAAAAAAGAAAATGGAGTTTCTTTTACAGAATACCTGTTACGTTTCCGTTTGAATAAGGCGAAGGAATACCTGCAAGATCCAAATATGTATTGTAAAGAGGTTGCTTCGGAGGTAGGATACGAAGATTATGCTCAATTTTCAAAAATGTTTAAAAAGCATATCGGCCTATCGCCAACAGAGTATCAGAAGATGAACAGAAAAAGGAATATGGAGATAATCAAAGAGTAATAAATTGTTGTTTTGTACCTAAGATATGTTTCTTTATGTTTTATCTAATATAAACACAATAATTAATAATAAAAACACAGATAAAAAATAAAATAAACACAAGCAAAGATAATATAAACACATTTAAACGGAGTAGGAAAAGAAGTAGAATTCTAATAACAAAAGAAAAGAATTTTACTTCTTTCTTTTTTACACTGGCCAGTGTTGTAACCCATTGATTGTACATTTTTATGCGGGGGACAACAAAATGAAAACAATCGCAATTGCCGGAACATTTGATTCCAAAGGCACAGAATTCCTCTATGTTAAGAATCTTGTGCAAGAGCTCGGTATTCAGCCATTTATGATTCATACAGGTGTATTTACACCTGATTTTGAACCAGACGTTTCCAACAAAGAAGTTGCAGCAGCAGCCGGTTATGATATTGAGGAAATCGTAGCAAAAAGAGATCGTGCTCTTGGTACAGAAGCTTTATCCAAGGGGATGGAAATTCTTGTACCACAGCTTTATGCAGAAGGTAAATTTGACGGTATCATCTCATTTGGTGGTTCCGGTGGAACATCACTTGTAACACCAGCTATGAGAGCACTACCAATCGGCGTTCCAAAAATCATGGTTTCCACCATGGCTTCCGGCGACGTAGAACGTTACGTTGGTACCAGTGACATCATCATGATGCCATCCATCGTAGACGTAGCAGGAATCAACAAGATCTCCAAAACCATTTTCAAAAATGCAGTACTTGCTATCGCTGGAATGGTATCACTCGGAGAAAACATAAAAGAAGAAACAGTGGAAGAAAAACCTTTGATTGCAGCTACCATGTTTGGTGTTACCACACCATGTATCGACCAGGCGAAAGCATATTTAGAAGAACAGGGCTATGAAGTGCTGGTATTCCATGCAACTGGTACTGGTGGAAAAACCATGGAATCTTTGATCAATGCAGGTTTCTTCAAAGGTGTACTTGATATCACAACCACAGAATGGTGCGATGAATTAGTGGGAGGAATTCTCGCAGCAGGCCAGAATCGTTGTGAGGCAGCAATCGCTCAGAAAGTTCCACAGGTTGTATCTGTGGGTGCTTGTGATATGGTTAACTTCGGACCAATCAATGAAGTTCCAGCTCAGTTTGCTAAGAGAAATCTTTACAAACATAATCCGATGGTAACTTTAATGAGAACCAATGTAGAAGAAAACCAGAAGATCGGTGAAGCATTGGCATCCAAATGGAATGCGGCTGAGAGTGATATGACTGTACTTCTTCCATTACAGGGTGTTTCTATGATCGATGCAGCAGGACAGCCTTTTGATGGACCAGAAGAAAGAGAAACACTTTATCAGGCAATTCGCAGTGGAATCCAGAACGAACATGTTGAGATTATCGATATGGATTGCAACATCAATGCAGAGGAATTCTCTTTGATGGCAGCGAAAAAACTGATCGAATTAATGAATAAATAAGACGAATCGTTTATAAGAGAAGGTGTATAAAGTGGATTTGATTTGGGTATTGCAAATCCACGAAAATGATTTCAATCTGTCTGGGGAGTCGGATTGAAAATCGATAGAAATATAATGATCGGAGGATATTACTATGTTAAGAAAAACTAGAAGTGAAATCGTAGCTGACTTTAAAGAACAGATCGCTCAGGGCAAGATCCTTGTTGGTGTTGGTGCTGGTACTGGTATCACAGCAAAATGTAGCGAAAAAGCGGATGTTGATATGCTCATCATCTACAACTCCGGACGTTTCAGAATGGCTGGACGTGGTTCTTTATCAGGCCTTCTTTCCTATGGCGATGCTAACAAGATCGTACAGGAAATGGGACAGGAAGTTCTTCCAATCGTTAAGAAAACTCCAGTACTCGCTGGTGTTTGTGGAACAGATCCTTTCCGCGTAATGGATATCTTCTTAAAACAGTTAAAAGACCAGGGATTTAACGGCGTTCAGAACTTCCCTACAGTTGGTCTTATTGACGGTGTATTCCGTGCAAACCTGGAAGAAACAGGTATGGGCTATGGTCTTGAAGTTGAGATGATCCGTGAAGCTCATAAACTTGATATGCTTACATGTCCATACGTTTTCGATCCAGAACAGGCAAAAGCTATGGCAGAAGCTGGTGCTGACTGTCTCGTAGCACATATGGGATTAACAACAAAAGGTTCCATCGGCGCAGAAACAGCATTAACATTAGATGACTGTGTAGTTAAGATCAAAGATATCATGGAAGCAGGTCGCTCCGTAAATCCAGATATCATCGTAATCTGCCACGGCGGTCCTATTGCAGATCCTGAAGATGCTGCATATGTAATCGAAAGAGTTCCTGGAATCGATGGTTTCTTCGGTGCATCTTCCATTGAAAGACTTGCTTCTGAAAGAGGAATGACAGCCCAGGCTGCAGCTTTTAAAGCAATCACAACAAAATAATTAAAAAAACTCATTCATTAATCATTTTCTTCAAATTAGCAGGAGGCGTTTCCCTTAATTGGGGCGCCTCCTCGCTTTTTCTTTGTTAAATAAATTGACTTATTCCCCAGATGTTTGTAAAATGACTAGGGATATCTATGAAAGGAATAGAAAAATTGATATACAACGGAGGTAAATGATTATGATTAAACAGGTTTCCATTTTTGCGGAAAATAAAAGAGGAGCTTTACAGAAGATTACGGGTGTAATCCGAGAAAATAATATTAATATTTTTGCCATTTCTACCAATGATAGTGCAGAATTTGGTATCATTCGTATGATCGTTTCCGACCCGGATCTCGCAAAAGATGCATTGATCGATGCAGGTTATCAGTGTAAAGTTGCTCATGTTATTGGACTGATTTTGGAAGATGAAGTGGGATATTTAGATCAGCTGCTTAAAATTATTGAAGAAAGCTATATTAACATTAATTATGTTTATCTGACCCATGATCGCGAAATCAACAAACCGATGCTCCTTCTTCATTCTGATGAACCTGAAGAAGTAGGGAACTGCCTGTCCTTGAAGGGATACACTGTTCGATAATATTTTTTGGAAGAGAAAAGGGATAAAAAAATGAGTGAAAGATTGTATTTTTGTAGTGACTATATGGAAGGAGCACATCCTGCCATCATGAATCGTTTAATTGAAACAAATATGGAAAAAACTGGTGGATACGGTTTTGATACATATTGTGATTCTGCAAAAGAGAGAATTCGTCAGGCTTGCCAGTGTCCGGAAGCAGAGGTTCATTTTTTAGTAGGAGGAACTCAGACCAATGCCACAGTAATCAGCTGTCTTCTCCGCGGATATCAGGGAGTCATTGCAGCGGAAACGGGTCATATTGCCACTCATGAAGCAGGAGCTATCGAGGCAGGTGGACATAAAGTTATGACAATTCCACATGAACTTGGAAAGATTAATGCAGAAGATGTGGCTTGTCTTCTCGGAGATTTCCACTCTGATGACAATAGAGATCACATGGTAATGCCAGGCATGGTATATATTTCTCAGCCTACAGAATACGGTACTCTTTACACTTTAGAAGAAGTGGAAGCACTCAGTGCAGTATGCCGCCAGTACCAGATTCCTCTTTATGTGGATGGTGCTCGTATGGCTTATGCCCTTGCTACTCCATCCAACGATCTTACTTTAGCTGATCTTGCAAGATTATGTGATGTATTTTACATCGGTGGAACCAAATGTGGTGCTCTTTTTGGCGAAGCAGTGGTAATCCCTAAAAAAGATACCATTCCACATTTCTTCACATTAATTAAACAACATGGTGCCCTTTTAGCAAAAGGCAGAATTTTAGGTATTCAGTTTGATGAGCTCTTCCGTGATGATTTATATCTTCATATCGGAGATACTGCCATCGAGCTGGCACAGATGTTACAAAAAGAAATTAAGGATATGGGATATCAGCTTTTCTACGAATCTCCAACCAATCAGATCTTCTTTGTTTTTGAGAATGAAGAACTGGCACGTTTAGGAGAAAAAGTGGAGTACAGCTTCTGGGAAAAATACGATGACAATCATACTGCCATTCGTTTTGCCACCAGCTGGGCTACCAGTAAAGAAGATGCGGATAAACTCCTTGCTATTTTAAGAAAATAAGCATAAGAATTGAGGAATAGATATGAGACTTCGTAATGTTTTAATCACCGTAAATGATATGGAACGATCCATTCGATTTTATAAAGATTTATTTGGTCTGGATGTGATTTTGGATCAGGATGGAAATGTCATCATGACAGAAGGGCTGGTTCTTCAGGATGTGAAGATTTGGAAGGAGTTTTTGCACGAAGAAGTGATTCCTTACAATAATGCGGTAGAGCTTTACTTTGAAGAGAAAAATATCGAGAAATTTGTGGAAAAATTAGAGCAATACGAAGAACCAATTCGCTATGTAAACCATCTTATGGAGCATTCCTGGGGACAAAAAGTGGTCCGCTTTTATGATCCGGATGGCAACTTAATTGAGGTTGGCACTCCAATGGGAGCGTGAAGGAGGAAATATGACAAAGGGTGAGCTTGCACAAGCATATTTTTTAGAAGGTTATAATTGTTCTCAGTCCGTTTTCCTTGCCTTCCATGAAGAATTGGGTTTGGATTTATCCACAGCGGCAAAATTATCCTCCTCCTTTGGTGGTGGTATGGGTCGCATGCGTGAAGTCTGTGGGGCAGTCAGTGCCATGTTCATGGTGGCCGGGCTAAAATACGGCTATGATGATCCGAAAGATTACGAAGCGAAAAAAGAACACTACGCCAGAATTCGTGCTTTGGCAGAAGAATTTAAGAAGAAGAATTCCAGTATCGTATGCAAAGAACTTCTTGGAATCACCAAGCCAAATGGGGATGCCCCTCCGGAAAAGCGTACCGAAGAGTATTATAAAAAGAGACCCTGCCCTCATCTGGTAAAAGATGCGGCGGATATCGTGGAAGAATTTCTCTTGTAATTTATTGGAAAATTTCATTTGATGCATTGACATATTTCATGTGAAATGTTATTATGATAAAAATTGTTTTACATTAAAATTGCATAACATTAAACCGTTGAAGTGGAAATAAAGGTAATGATGCCTTTACAGAGAGTCCGTGTTGCTGAGAGTCGGATGAGAAACAAGTTATCAAATGGACCACGGAGGGTGCAGTGAAAGGGGCTTTATTTGATGAGGCTTTTAGTATCCTGCAACGTGAGGGCATACGTCAGTTGCCGGGAATATGTTAGTATTTCGCAAAGCGCGTAGGTTTCCCTATGAATCAAGGTGGCACCGCGGATAGTAGATTATTATTCGTCCTTGACAGAGTAGATTATTCTGTCAAGGACTTTTTTTATACAAAAATCCTTCTGACAGAAATGTTCACATCCAGGAGGTAGCAAAATGAGATTTTTACCAGAGTTATCAGAGGTTAAGAAGATTGCTGACTCGGGCACCTATAAAGTGGTTCCCATCAGCTGTGAGATTCTTTCTGATATCTGCACACCAATTGAGGCCATGAAGATTCTTAAGAATGTATCCACTCATTGTTATATGTTAGAATCCGCACAGCAGGATGAAAAATGGGGACGATATACATTTTTAGGATTTGATCCAAAACTGGAGATCACTTGCATGGACGGCGAGATGAAGGCTGGGAATATCCGATTTCAGACGAAGAATCCATCCGAATATTTAAGACAGATTATAGAGGATCATAAAAGTCCAAGTTTTGATTATCTTCCTTCCTTTACCGGAGGGCTTGTGGGATATTTTTCCTACGATTATTTAGGATATAGTGAGCCATCCGTTCGTTGCCAGGTGGAGGATAACGAAGCTTTCAAAGATGTGGATCTCATGCTTTTCGAAAAAGTTATCGCTTTTGATAATTTCAGACAGAAAATTATTTTCATTGTCAACATGCATCTTGATGATGTGGAAGTGGGATACAATAAAGCGGTTTTGGAATTAAAACAGATGGTAGAGCTGATCAAGCATGGGAAAAAGAAAGAAGAAGCAGGCGGAAAGCTTTTGGGAGAAGTGACTCCACTTTTTGACAAAGAACGTTTTAGTCAGATGGTAGAAAAGGCAAAACACCATATTTTTGAGGGAGATATCTTCCAGATTGTCTTATCCAACCGTTTATCTGCTCCGTTTGAAGGAAGTCTGTTGAATACTTACCGTGTTCTTCGCACCATCAATCCATCTCCGTATATGTTCTATTTTTCCGGTACTGATGTGGAAGTGGCGGGAGCTTCTCCGGAAACTTTAGTAAAACTAGAAAATGGAATTCTTCATACCTTTCCTCTAGCAGGGACCAGACCAAGAGGAAAAGATGAGGAAGAAGACCAGGCATTGGAAGCGGATCTTTTAGCAGATAAAAAAGAACTGGCAGAGCATAATATGTTGGTGGATCTTGGAAGAAATGATCTTGGCAAGATCAGTCGTTTTGGAAGTGTTCAGGTGGAAAAACTTCATTCCATTGAACGATTTTCCCACGTTATGCATATTGGTTCCACAGTTCGTGGTGAAATTGATGAGAAACATGATGCTTTTGATGCCATCGAGGCAGTGCTTCCGGCAGGAACCTTATCGGGTGCACCAAAGATTCGTGCCTGTCAGCTGATTGGGGAATTGGAAAATAATAAGCGAGGAATCTATGGCGGTGCTATAGGATACATCGATTTTACGGGAAATATGGATACCTGCATTGCCATTCGTATTGCTTATAAGAAAAATGGTAAAGTATTCGTTCGAAGCGGAGCTGGTATTGTAGCTGATTCCGTTCCGGAAAAGGAATATCAGGAATGTATTAACAAAGCGAAGGCAGTGGTAAATGCATTGAAGCTGGCTGGAGAGGAGGACTTATGATTTTATTGATTGATAATTATGATAGTTTTTCTTACAACCTGTATCAGCTGGTTGGAGAAATCAATCCGGAAATCAAAGTCATCCGAAACGATGAGATGACGGTGGATGAAATTCGCCAGCTAAATCCGGACCAGATCATCCTCTCTCCAGGACCGGGAAGACCGGAGGATGCAGGAGTGATCATTGAGGTGGCAAAAACACTGGGAAAAGAGATTCCTACCTTAGGAGTTTGTTTAGGCCATCAGGCTATCTGTGCCGCTTATGGTGCAAACATTGGTTATGCCAAAGAACTCATGCATGGGAAGCAATCTGATGTGGTATTCCAAAAGGATTGCCCTCTTTTTACAGGAATTCCGGAGAAAGCACCAGTAGCCAGATACCATTCTTTGGCTGCCGACGAAAATACTATGCCGGAATGTTTAAAGATTACCGCAGTGACTTCCGATGGAGAAATTATGGCAGTGCAGCATAAAGAATATCCGATCTTTGGAGTGCAGTTTCATCCGGAATCCATCATGACGCCAGACGGCAAAGAAATGCTTCGAAACTTTATTAAGATGAAATCATAAAAAGAAGATTTGAGATATTGTATAATACATTTTTAGAATAAAGGGAAATAAAGATAGAATTCATAAAAAGGAGATTATAGGAATGATTAAAGAAGCCATTGTAAAAATTGTAAATAAAGAAGATTTAACATTTGATGAAGCCTATGCTGTAATGAATGAAATTATGGGTGGAGAAACTACTCCAACTCAGAATGCGGCTTTCCTTTCTGCGCTTTCTACAAAGAGTGCCAAAGCGGAAACCATCGCAGAGATTACCGGTTGCGCCACAGCTATGAGAGAACACGCTACACAGGTAAAGACAGATCTTGATATTTTTGAAATTGTAGGAACTGGTGGAGACCATTCCAACAGCTTTAATATCTCCACAACTTCTGCGTTGGTTGCAGCAGCTGGTGGTGTAAAGGTTGCAAAACATGGAAATCGTGCGGCATCTTCTTTATCTGGAACAGCAGATTGTTTAGAGGCACTTGGTGTTAATATTCAGCAGGATCCGGAAAAATGTATTGAGCTGTTAAATGAAGTTGGCATGTGTTTCTTCTTTGCTCAGAAATACCATACTTCCATGCGTTATGTTGGTGCGATTCGTAAGGAACTGGGATTCCGCACCGTATTCAACATCTTAGGACCTCTCACCAATCCGGGATCTCCAAAATATTATCTTCTTGGCGTATATGATGAATATCTTGTTGAGCCAATTGCACAGGTTCTTGCCAACCTCGGTGTAAAACGTGCCATGGTTGTTTATGGAAAAGATAAATTAGATGAGATTTCCATGAGCGCTCCAACTAAGGTTTGTGAGGTAAAAGATGGATGGTATAAAACGTATGAGATCACTCAAGAAGACTTTGGTCTTTCTTATTGTACAAAAGAAGATTTATTAGGCGGAGCACCTGAATTCAATGCTCAAATTACCCGCGATATTTTAAGTGGAGTAAAGGGACCAAAGAGAGATGCCGTTTTAATGAACGCAGGTGCAGCACTTTATATTAATGGAAAAACAGAAACGATGGCAGAGGGAATCAAGATGGCAGCTGAGCTGATCGATTCCGGAAAAGCCATGGCAGTTTTAGAGAAATTTATTGAAGTCAGCAATCGTTAGGAGGCGCCTATGTCCATCTTAAATGAATTGGCAGATTACGCAAAAATCAGAACGGAAGAAGCAAAGAAAAATGTACCTCTTTCCGTCATCAAAGAGAAGGCTCTTGCCCTTCCAAAGGGAGATTTCTCCTTCGAAAAAGCATTGAAAAAACCAGGAATTTCTTTTATCTGTGAATGTAAAAAAGCTTCTCCATCGAAAGGCTTGATTGCACCAGATTTTCCATATCTGAAAATTGCGAAAGAATATGAAGAAGCTGGAGCCGATGCCATTTCCGTTCTTACAGAGCCAAAATGGTTTTTAGGAAGTGATGAGTATTTAAAAGAAATCACCAGCCAGGTTTCCATACCATGTATTCGCAAAGATTTCACAGTGGATGAATACATGATCTATGAAGCAAAGCTTCTTGGGGCATCTGCAGTTCTCTTGATCTGCTCCATCTTAGAAGAAGAGCAGATTAGAGAGTATATTGGAATTTGTGACGAACTTGGTTTATCTGCTTTGGTGGAAGCCCATGATGCAGAGGAGATTGAAATGGCCCTTCGTGCCGGCGCCAGAATCATTGGTATCAATAACCGTAATTTGAAAGATTTCACGGTAAATACCGATAACAGTCGTGATCTTCGAAAACAAATTCCATCGGAAATTATCTTTGTATCGGAAAGCGGTGTGAAGAATGCTGAAGATATCGAAAAACTTCGATCTGTTGGAACGGACGCTGTTTTGATCGGAGAAACCCTCATGAGAGCGGAAGATAAGACAAAGAAACTGGCAGAGTTAAAGGGGCAGTCATGACAAAAATAAAGTTATGCGGATTAACAAGAGCCTGCGATATTGAGACAGTCAATCAATTAAAGCCCGATTATATCGGATTCGTTTTTTGGCCAAAAAGTAAAAGAAATTTATCGAAAGAGCAGGCAAAAGAACTAAAAAGCCTTTTGGATCCAGAGATTCAGGTGATCGGAGTTTTTGTGGATGAAAATATGGATACTGTTGCGAATCTTTTGGAAGAAGGCATCATAGATATTGCCCAGCTTCACGGTTCCGAGGATGAAGAATATATAGAAACCTTAAGAAATCGTACTGGAAAAATCATTTTCAAGGCATTTACCATCAAAGATTTGGATGCGGTGGAAAGAGCCAATGCAAGTAATGCCGACTGTGTTCTTGTTGATTCGGGAAAAGGAAGCGGTGTAGCTTTCGACTGGAATTTATTAAAAGAAATGAAACGACCATATCTTCTTGCCGGTGGCCTCAGTCTTTCCAATGTGGAAGAAGCCATTACTCTCATTAAGCCATATGGGGTGGATGTCAGCAGTGGCATTGAATCAGATGGTAAGAAAGATGTGAAAAAAATGATAGAATTTGTGAATAGAGTTAGATGCTTAGCATCGGGAAAGGAAGAATAATATGAGCAATCCAAACGGACGCTTCGGAATTCATGGTGGACAGTATATTCCAGAAACATTAATGAATGCTGTCATTGAATTGGAAGAAGCTTATAATCATTATAAAAATGACCCGGAATTCAATAAGGAACTGTCCGAATTATTCAATGAATATGCCGGAAGACCTTCCCGCCTTTATTATGCGGAGAAAATGACAAAAGATCTTGGCGGCGCCAAAATCTATTTAAAACGTGAAGATCTCAATCATACAGGTGCTCATAAAATTAACAACGTATTAGGTCAGGCTCTTCTTGCAAAAAAGATGGGGAAAACTCGTTTGATCGCAGAGACAGGGGCGGGCCAGCATGGTGTTGCTACCGCCACGGCAGCAGCCCTTATGGGTATGGAATGTGTTGTATTTATGGGCGAGGAGGATACGATTCGTCAGGCGCTGAATGTTTATCGTATGCGTCTCCTTGGCTCGGAAGTTATTCCCGTAAAATCGGGAACAGCAACCCTGAAAGATGCCGTATCTGAAGCCATGAGAGAGTGGACTTCCCGCATCAGCGATACCCATTATTGTCTGGGTTCAGTTATGGGACCTCATCCATTCCCAACCATTGTACGTGATTTCCAGGCGGTAATTTCCAAAGAAATCAAGAAACAGATTTTAGAAAAAGAAGGCAAACTTCCAGATGCAGTGATTGCATGTGTTGGTGGTGGCTCCAATGCCATTGGTGCTTTTTATCATTTTATAGAAGATGAAGGAGTACAGTTAATCGGATGTGAGGCAGCAGGTCGTGGTATTGATACCTTTGAGACAGCAGCAACCGTTAATACCGGTAGAGTGGGTATCTTCCATGGTATGAAATCTTATTTCTGCCAGGATGAATATGGCCAGATTGCTCCGGTTTATTCGATTTCTGCTGGTTTAGACTATCCAGGAATTGGTCCGGAACATGCTCATCTTCATGATATTGGAAGAGCAAAATACGTGCCGGTAACTGACGATGAAGCAGTAAATGCTTTTGAATATTTAGCGAAAACAGAGGGGATTATTCCAGCAATCGAATCTGCTCATGCAGTTGCCCATGCCATGAAGCTTGCTCCAACAATGGATAAAGATCAGATTATTGTCATTAATATTTCCGGCAGAGGCGACAAAGACTGTGCAGCCATCGCCCGTTACAGAGGGGAGGATATCCATGAGTAAGATTAAAAATGCATTTGCAAATGGAAAAGCTTTTATTCCATTTATCACCTGTGGGGATCCGGATCTTGCAACCACAGCGGCAGTTGTTCGTGAGGCTGTTAAAAATGGTGCAGATTTAGTGGAGCTTGGAATTCCATTTTCTGATCCTACCGCAGAAGGCCCTGTTATACAGGAAGCCAACATTCGAGCTTTAAAAAATGGTGTGACAACCGACAAGATTTTTGATCTGGTTCGTGATCTTCGTCAGGATGTGACCGTACCAATGGTATTTATGACTTATGCCAATGTGGTATTTTCTTATGGCGCAGAGCGTTTTATTTCTACCTGTCAGGAAATTGGTATGGATGGCTTGATTCTTCCAGATCTTCCATACGAAGAAAAAGAAGAATTTCAGGATCTTTGCGACAAATATGATATCGATCTGATCTCTTTGATTGCACCGACTTCAGAAAACCGTATTGCCATGATTGCCAAAGAAGCATCCGGCTTTATCTATGTGGTTTCCAGTTTGGGTGTTACTGGAACCAGAACTGAAATTAAGACAGATTTGGCATCTATTGTCAAAGTAATCCGTGAGAATACGGATGTACCATGTGCCATTGGTTTTGGAATCTCCACACCGGAACAGGCTGCAAAGATGTCCTCCATCTCCGATGGAGCTATTGTTGGTTCTGCAATCATCAAGATTCTTGCAAAGTATGGCACTGAGGCTGCCAAATATGTAGGAGAATATGTAAAATCCATGAAGGATGCCATGTAAAAATATGGATTAGATTCCATGAAGATTCTTGAACGTTGTCGAGTAATACATGGGAGATTTTACGAAAGAAAAATTGAAAAAATAGAAAATAGCCGACCGGAAAATTGTGATAAAAAATCAGTTCCGGCCGGCTATTTTTACGCTTCGTATTTTACCAAAAAGATGGTCCGATATTGCAAAAATCCTATTTTCATAATGATACAATCTATCTTAGGAAACTATGTTCAAATCACCTTTGAAGGGTGAGATAAGGATGGTAGAGAATTATGGCGAAAGCAAAATGGGAATTTTTTAAAGGAAATAGAGAAAACTGGTTTTCCCATGAGATGTATAACTGGATGGAACCGGCCACTTTTTTAGAGTATCCAATCATGCATAAAAATTGTGTGGATTCTAAAATACGTGAAGTGTTGGCCCCTTATATCAATTTGATGGTAATTTCCGTGACTTATTATGAAGCTGGAACTTACCAGGAAGAAGGAAAACCATTATTGACGAATATCCCTGCCTTTTATCTGGTGAGAATGAAGGAAGTTCTTTCCGGAAAACATGTTGCTAATGTGAAGCTGTTCCTTCCTGTGAAATGGAATCAGCGTTTCATGGGAATCGCAGGAGCGGGTTCCAATTTAGAAACTGACTGGGATAAAGAGCAGACCACCAACATTACCTCCTGGCCAATGGCAGTAAAAAACGGCTTTGCCTGCGTAGTAAATGATGGTGCAACAGGTATGTTTGTGGATGCCAGCTGGGGATTTAAAGAAGATGGTTCTTTGGAATGGGATATGATTGAAAACTGGGCCTTCCGTGGAACCCATATCATTACACAGGCCGCAAAAGCTGTGGTGGAATTTGTTTATGATGCAAAGATTTATAAATCTTATATGCATGGAACCTCCGGTGGAGCCAGACAGATTATGGCAGAAGCCCAGGAATACCCGGAAGATTATGATGGATTATGGGCCGATGGACCATTATTTGATTATTATAATATGATGTTTTCCTGTTTGTGGGCGGCACTCGTTTTCTTCAATGAACCGCATAAAGTGGATCTTGATAAATACCGTGCAGCTAAAGCATTGGCGAGGGCCATGGCAGATGAGCTTCCTGGAGCCTTTGACCTTGAGAAAAAAGAATGGATGCATTATCTGCAGCAGCTTCCTGGAATGGAAACTCCTGCTGGTCCAATCACAAGGGAAGACTTAGAAGTGATGATTCGTGTCTGGAACGGTCCGGTGATGTCGGATGGAACCAGAATCACTTATGGTTTTGGACCTGAGATTACTCAGTGGCCGGTGGGACCAAGAAATTTTGGTTATCTTCGCATCAAGGAAAATGGAGAACCTTCTTTGATTCCATTTGCTCTTCAGATGATGCGCTGGATTAAGAGAGATCCTGATTGGGATTTTCGCACTTGCACTTATACGGAATTCGAACAGCTTTATAAAGAACATAAAGAGGAATTCCAATGGCTTTCCTGTTATAAAACAGATCTTCGCAAGCTGGCAGATTATAATACCAAGCTGATTCTGACTCATGGCACGGGAGACCATATTGTTCCAAACCAGCTTTCATTGGATTACTACAAAGAAGCTTGCACTTACTTTAGCTCTGAAGAAGAAATGAAGAGAAATTTCCGTATCTTTTTCCCAAGATTTGGTGGTCATGCCCTCTATGATTGGGATGGACCAAATGTCATCAATGCCTCTGGTCTTCGTGCACTTATGGATTGGGTAGAATGTGAGAAGGCGCCAGAATATATTGAGACAATGAATTATGATTTCGAGAAAGATCAGTTAATCCAGAAATCGAAAGTATCGGTTTATTCCATGGCGAAATAGAAGCATTCATTGGGAAATAATCGATCTTTAGGGGGAAAGAGGATGAATCAAAAGAAATTGACAGTTCCAGAAGAAGTTGGATTTTCTTCAGAACATTTAAAATATATCGATGAAGTCATGGAACGAGCCATTGATGAAAAAGTCATGAAAGGCATGGTTACCCTGGTGGCAAGACATGGAAAGATTGTGCAGTACAAGGCTTACGGGGAGGCCAGAGACGGAGAGCCGATGACGAGGGATCATATCTTTCGCCTGGCTTCCATGTCAAAGCCAATCGGAGCTGTAGCACTTTTACAGCTCTTTGATCAGGGAAAGGTAATGCCTTCGGATCCTTTAAGCGATTATATTCCCGCTTTTGCAAACAGCAAGGTGGCTCTTGCAGACGAAAATGGAGAAATCAGTCTGGTGGATCCCATCCGACCGGTTACAGTTCATGATATTTTGACCATGGAAGCTGGAATTGTGGCCATCCGAGCTCTTGGTGAGGAGGATCAAGCCAGTAAGTATTGTGCCAAACTCTATGAAGAGGCTGGAATCATTGATACTATGCATGCTCTAGATACCACCATTGAAGATATGGTGGATCGTCTGGCGGGTCTGCCATTTGCTTCTCAGCCGGGAAGTCGCTGGTATTACAGCAATCTTTCCTCCATTGTGGGCGGTAGAATCGTGGAGATTGTCACGGGGCAGAATATCAATGATTATATCAAAGAACATATTTTTGAGCCTCTTGGCATGACAGAAACCAGCTTCTACCCAGAAGAAGCTTTATGGAATCGTATTCCAGCCGTTTATGAGGTGGGAAGCATGCGACGCCTGGATGAACTTGATGTCATGGGAACGGATGATACCAGATTGCCATTCGGCCCGGCAAGAAGTTATTTTAGCGTGGCAGCAGGTTTATCTGGAACCGTTATGGATTATTTCCATTTTGCCCAGATGCTTTGTGATCATGGCAGCTATCATGGAAATCGTATCTTAAGTCCTAATGCAGTCAAGCTCCTTTCTACCAATCATATCAGGGAGCAAAGAACGAATCTTTATGGACATGCCTGGGGCTATATGGTAAATGTGCAGGAAGATTACAATACCATGTTTAATTATATGGGATTGGGGTCCTATGGATGGCATGGATATTGGGGCAGTGTATTCAATGTCTGGCCGGAAAAGGATGTGGTTGCTATTTTCATTTCACAGGTTTCACCGGTTCTTCCATCCTGGAAGATTCAGGAACGTTTTTTAAATGTGGTAGCAAACGCGATCATCGATCCTTGAGAATAGAGAAGAAAAAGATGAATTGGGGGTAATGAAAATGAGAATAAGAAAATTTGTAATGGCTTCCATCTTATCCGTTACCTTATGTGCAGGCATTTTAAGTGCTTGTGGAAACAGTGGAAAGGGTCAGGAAGCAGAATCCACTATGGATGTTACAGTCAATGAAACCGGAGAGAAAGTCCATGAAGATTTTTCAGAAAATGTGAATGTCAGCCGCGCCAGCGTTTATGCAAAATCAGAACTTCCTCTTCCAGTAGAAGGAATTGGCCGTGGAATTCATACAGATGTGAAAGCAAAAAAAGAATATAAGATTGTAGTTATGACAAGAAACTCCACAAACCCATATATGATTGGTATGTGGGACGGTGGTATTCAGGCAGGAAAGGATTTGGGATGTGTTATTCAGGCCATTGCTCCTTCCACCCAGGATGCCATCGATGAGCAGATCAATATCATGGAAACTTTGATTGAGAAAGGTGTGGATGCCTTTGTCATTCATCCTTCTGATTCCAAGGGAATTCAGCCAGTAATTGATGAATGCAATGAAAAAGGGATTCCAGTTGTGGCAATCGGCACTGCTCCGGAAAAGGGTGCTTTCATGCGTACCGGTGTTGATTATTACGAAACCGGTTATCTGGTAGCAAAAGAGTTATGTGAAGCTGCCGGAGGAAAAGGCAAAGCCATCATCTTGGAAGGTCCTTCCGGTGTACAGAATATGGAAGAACGTAAACAGGGGATTACAGATGCCATCAGCGAGTATCCGGATATGGAAATCGCTGCTTCTCAGACTGCAAACAGCAAACGTGCAGAAGGAATGCAGGTAATGGAAAACCTCTTACAAAATGGCGAGATTAAAGACGGCTTATCCATCGTGGCAGCTTGTAATGATGAGATGGCTCTTGGCGCTGTTCAGGCATTAAAAGGTGCCAATATGGATGGTGTTTATGTGGGTGGTGCCGATGGATCGAAAGATGCTTCTCAGGCCATCAAAGACGGAGATATGTATGTAACATATAACACGGACCCATATGGATCCACCTATCTTGCAGTGACTTATCTGGTACAGTATCTCAATGATGGAACGCTTCCGGAAGAATACTTTATTCCATTCCCATCGGAGAGAAATCATCCATTCCTCACAAAAGAAAATGTGGAGGAATACATCAATAATGATCGGTGGTTTGCAGAATAATGAACAATCAGCCAATCCTTGAGATTAAAAATTTATCAAAAGCTTTTCCGGGAGTAAAGGCCCTTGATCAGGTGAACTTTACTCTCTATCCCGGAGAGGTCCATATTATTTCAGGAGAGAACGGTGCCGGCAAGAGTACATTGATCAAATGTATTCTTGGCATCTATTCTGCAGACGAAGGGGAGATCTGTTATGAAGGCAACAAGGTCTCTTTTTCTAATCCTGCACAATCCATGAAGGCAGGAATTGTGGCGGTGCATCAGGAACTAAGTCTGATTCCATATTTGAATGCCAGTCAAAACATTTTTTTTGGCCGGGAAGCCTGCTATGGAAAGAGTGGAGTATTAAAGGAAAAAAAGATGACAGAAGATGCAAAAAGCATCTTAAAGCGTCTGCATTGTGAGAATCTTCCTTTAAAAACATCGGTGAAGAATCTGGGAATCGCAGATCAGCAGATGATAGAGATTGCCAAGGCCCTGTCGCATGATTCAAAAGTATTGATTTTTGATGAGCCGACAGCCAGTCTGTCCGATCGTGAAGTGGAGTTTTTATTTGAACAAATTGCCAGCTTGAAAAAACAGGGGATTGCCATCGTTTATATTTCCCATCGTATGGGAGAATTTACAAGAATTGGAGATAGAGTAACCGTTTTAAGAGATGGAAGATCCATCGTTACCAAAGCTCTTTCTGAGATTTCCCAAAAAGAACTGACAAGATATATGCTGGGACATGAGCTTGCTTCCAGCATGGCTTCTGAGAATCGAGCTTTTCAGAAAAAAGGAGAGATAATTCTTGATGTGAGGAATCTATCCGACTATGCTGGAAAAGTAAAAGCTTGTAATCTTCAGGTAAAACGAGGCGAGATTGTAGGCATTGCAGGCCTTGTAGGAGCGGGAAGAAGTGAGCTTGCCAGAATGATATATGGCATTGATTCCGTGAAATCTGGTCAGGTGATTCTTTCTGGAGAAGATGTGACAGGCTATGCTCCATGGAGGATGGTGGAGCATGGCATGGGATTTCTGCCGGAAGACCGTAAAGGGCAGGGACTTGCATTAAAGGCACCCATTTCCTGGAATGTTACAGGTGCGAGCCTGAAGAAATATTTTCCAAATAGTATGCTATCCCATAAAAAAGAAGAGGGTATTGGTAAAAAATATATCGAAGAGCTAAACATTGCAACGCCGGATGGGAAGAAACAATCCGGTGAATTATCCGGAGGAAATCAGCAAAAAGTAGTTATTGCAAAATGGCTTGCAGCGGATACGGATTTTCTCATCTTTGATGAACCAACCAGAGGCGTAGATATCGGTGCAAAGATGGAAATTTATGAATTAATCCGGCATTTGGCAGCGCAGGGAAAAGGAATTTTGATCATTTCCTCCGAACTAGATGAAGTAATAGGTCTGTGCGATAAAATATATACCATGAGTCAGGGTACCATTAGCGGAGAGCAATTCAGAGAGGATTTTGATCGGGATATCCTGGGTGAAATGATGTTTTTGGAGGATAAAGATGCAAAGACCGAGGATAGAAATCAGAAAAAATGGAAGTTTCCATCCATTCCACCTGCGGTTTTCATGCTTGTTATACTCATGGCTTTATTTGCAAGTTTATCCGATCATTATTTTAGCTTTAGCAATTTCATGGGAATCTTTAGTCAGGCAGCCCCTCTGCTTGTGGTTGCATGTGGACAGACCCTAATCGTTTTAATTCAAGGAACCGATTTGTCCCTGGGAGCAATTATGACAGTCAGTGGAGTATCCTGGATTTTTCTCTTGAATCTTGGATTGTCCATGCCAATTGCCATTCTCCTTTGCATTCTTTGCGGTGCTTTTATGGGATGGGTCAATGGTTTTATTACGGCAAAAGGACTCCTTCCGATTTTTATTGTAACCATCGGAACCCAGAATATCTTTCATTCTATAGCCCTACTGTTATCAAACAGCGAGACTTTATATCATTCCAGTGATTTCTTCCGTATTATTAGCAAGGGGAAACTGTTGGGAATTACAGTATCCGTGTGGATTGCCATGCTCTGTTTTCTTTTTACTTTATTCATGCTAAAGAAAACTCGCTTTGGTATGGCTGTGAAAGGAATCGGAGGGAATAAAGAAGCGATGTATTTTATGGGAATCCGTGTTCCTGTTTATGAAATCCTGGTTTTTCTTTATGCCGGAATTATGGCGGCCCTTGCTGGACTTTTGCTGGCTTGCCGTATTGAATCAGGGAATCCCAACGCAGGAAATGGAATGGAATTCAACGCGATTGCTGCTGTTTTACTTGGAGGAAGCTCCATGCGAGAAGGCCGTGGTGGTGTAGGTGGAACTATCTTTGGAGTTCTTTTTATTCAGCTTCTTCGAAGTGGGCTCATGCAAATTGGCGTTTCTTCGGTTTATCAAAATGCAGCCATTGGTATCGTAGTCCTTGCAGCCATTGTCTTTGACGCCTTTTTAAAAAAACGGGATGAAAGTGGAAGGAGGAGAACATGAAAAAGAAATATCTCTCAATTCTTGGAAGTATTCTTCTTCTTAGTGTTGTTGCATTTTTCTTAAATCCTTATTTTATACAGACTTCGAATCTTCTGACCATGATCCGTCAGGCCAGCATTCTTTTAATGCTAAGTCTTGGTCTTACTGTGGTGGTCATTACGGGAAATATCGATCTTTCTGTAGGATCTACAGCGGCTCTTACAGGATGTATCTGTGCGAAACTGATGGTTAGCGGCATGCCAATTCCTCTTTCCATTTTCCTTAGTTTTTTTGTAGGTATTTTTGTAGGTCTGATCAATGGTGTATTAGTTGGATGGTTAAGCCTTCCTTCTTTTGTGGCCACATATGGGATGAATATGGTTGCCTCCGGACTGGCGCTCATGGTCATGCAGGGTGGCGTGATCTATGATCTTCCCAAATCATTTACTCAGATTGGGGTAGGTTATCTGGGAGCAATTCCGATTCCGATTATTTTATCCTTTATCATGCTTTTCATTTTCTGGTTTTTATTGGAAAAAACAACCTTTGGACGTAACATATATATGATAGGTATGAATCGTCAGGCAGCGAAATTTTCCGCAGTCAATGATTTAAAGTTGTTTTTAAAGACATTTATGTTATCAGGGCTCACTGCTTCAGCAGGAGGAATCATGATGACGGCCCGTTTAAATGCTGCGGATGCCGGAATGAGTGAAACCTACGGCTTACAGATTGTTGCGGCAGTAGTGGTTGGTGGAACTTCTTTACTAGGTGGAGAAGGTGGTGTCATGGGAACTTTTTTTGGGGTCTTGATTTTAACCATGATAATGAATATTATGAATATGAACCGAGTGGATTCCAACTGGCAGAATTTAGTTTTAGGTGTGTTAATTTTGATGATTATCTTTCTACATCGAAACGGTGCCAGAATCCTTGGGAAATTTAAGAAAAAACAGACAAGGCAGGAGGTATGATATGAATATAGAAATCTTGGAAATGATTGATGGAGCCAAAAAAGCAAAAGGTTTGACGGTTATTATTGATGTCTTTCGTGCATTTTCTTTGGAAACCTATCTATTTGCAAGAGGGGCGAAAGAAATCTATGCAGTTGGAAAAGAACAAACGGCAAGGTTGTTAAAGATGCATCATCAGGACTTTGTACTAATCGGGGAAAGAGGCGGAAAAATCCTCCCTGGTTTTGATTATGGAAATTCTCCTTTCCAGACAAAAGATGGCGATTTTGTAGGGAAAAGTATCATTCATACTACCAGTGCAGGGACACAGGGCATAATTAACGCCGAAGGTGCCAGTGAGATTATCACAGGAAGCCTGGTGAATGCAAAAGCCATTGCTTCTTATATCCGTAAGAAAAATCCAAAGCAGGTTTCTTTGGTGGCTATGGGATTAGCCGGAAAGAAAAGAGGAACAGAAGACTATCTTTGCGCCAGATATATCAAAAGTCTTCTTTTAGACGAACCATTTTCCATGGAAGACGAACTCGCAATGTTAAGAAAAGATGATCTTGTTCAGAAGTTCTTTGATCCAGAGCTTCAGGAAATCTTCCCGAAAGAAGATTATTTCATGTGTATCGATTATGGTCGCTTTGATTTTGTTTTAAGAGTGGAGCCTTTTGAGAAGGATACTTATCGCGTATCTCTCGTGTAAATGTTTATGTAATTGAGCATTTACGAAGATAACATCTTCCTGAAAAACATAAGGAAAGGCTGCTTTTTGTCAAATGGAATTATCGAATCTTATCATGGTAAGAATCGGCTATTTTCCTTTCACTCTCAGACAGAGGTAAAAAAGAATGTTATACTGTTTTTAAGTAAAGATTCATAGTAGAAAGGGATAGAAGATTATGGCAACACAGATTAATGATACCCAGAATTATATGACATTTCAAAGTGAGCTGATCCCTCAGATGATCAAGCAAAACAACACCTTATATACTGCATTTGCAGGGGATTATGAGAATAAAAAGGTGGAAGTTTCTTTTGATATTCGTGTAAAAAACAGCATCATTAAAAGTAATAAAGCAGATATTATCAAGAATAATCATGTGATTCTTCAGAAGAATATGGTCAGCGGAATCTTCTTCTTATTTGAAGCAGATAAGAAACAGTTTGTAGAAAAAGAAGATGGTAGCAAAGTATTCGAAGAGACGGTGAAAACCAATGATTATTCCTATACCATCACATTTATTCAAAAAGCTCAGGAAGAGGAAGAAGTAAAAGCAGAGGCCAGCCCAATGCGCACAGGAGATATCTCTTCCGATGTCAATGCGATTCTGCAAAAATACGGAATCGGAACAGAAGGGGAAGATGACTCTCCAATTACAGATATCATCAAGAGCTGGAAGCTGGGTCATCCAGACGCATAAAGGAAAAACGATTTAATACATTAAAGTACTTGACTTTTATTTTAAATGATATTAAAATTTAATAAAATATAAAAAGCCTATGGCTGGCATAAGTTAAACCGTTGATGAAGAATAGTAGCAGATTAGTCAACCTTAAAGCGAGCTCTGGATGGTGAAAGCAGAGTAGGATACAATTTCGTGAATGGACTTCAGAGGGCGATATTGAAGGAAAAAGTGGATTTTATCTTGTAGGTATCGACGGGATCCCACCCGTTATCCATCGGGCATACGTGATAGCGTATGAAGCGAGCGGACGTTTTACGTCAATTTGGGTGGTATCGCAGGTTTATAATAGCTTGTCCCTTACGAGGGATGAGCTTTCTTTTTTATCATTTTTTATTTAATAAGGAGGAATTTCCATGAAAAAATCAACAATTGCAAAAAAAATCAGTGCAGTGTTAATGGCATCTGCCATGGTAGCAGGTCTGGCAGCATGTGGTGGCAGTGGATCTGGCACAGAAAGTACAGAAGCAAGTGGCGGAGCTACTTATTCTATTGGTATCTGTAACTATGTAGATGATGCTTCTTTAAATCAGATTGTCGATAATATCGAAAGTCGTTTAAAAGAAATCGAAAAAGAAAAAGGTGTTACCTTCAATGTTTCTTATGATAACTGTAATGCAGATGCAAGTGTCATGAATCAGATTATCAGCAACTTCCAGGCTGACAATGTGGATCTTATGGTAGGTGTTGCAACACCAGTTGCTATGGCAATGCAGGCAGCAACAGAAGGTAGTGACACACCTGTAATCTTCTCCGCAGTTTCTGATCCAGAAGGTGCAGCTCTTGTAGAATCCAACGAAGCTCCTGGAGCAAACATCACAGGTACTTCTGACTATCTTGATACTTCATCCGTTATGAACCTTATTTTAGCGGCAGACCCAGATGCAGATTGTATCGGTCTCTTATATGACCAGGGTCAGGACGCCTCCACAGCTCCAATCGCAGATGCAAAAGCTTACCTTGATGCTAAAGGAATCAAATACATTGAACGTACCGGAACTACAACAGATGAAGTACAGCTTGCAGCCAAATCTTTAGTAGCTGACGGCGTTGACGCTGTTTTCACTCCAACAGATAACACAATTATGACAGCAGAGCTTTCCATCTATGAAACATTTGCAGATGCGAAAATTCCACATTATACAGGTGCAGATTCCTTCGCATTAAATGGTGCATTTGTTGGTTACGGTGTTGATTATGCGAACCTTGGTGTTGAAACAGCAAATATGATCGCAGAAGTATTATTAGATGGAAAAGATCCAGCATCCCTTTCCGTAAAAACATTTGATAATGGTACAGCAACTGTTAACACAGAAACATGTGAAGCAATTGGATTTGATTTTGAAGCAATCAAAGAAGCATTCGCTCCACTTTGCACACAGGTAAAAGAAATTACTACAGCAGAAAGTTTCGAATAATAGAAACGAAGGAGGAAAGAAACCATGTCCTTTGCAATGGCTTTGACATTAGTGCAAACCGCATTGGAGCTGGGGCTTATCTGTTCGCTCACAGTTCTTGCATTATTCTTAAGTTATTCAATGTTAAATGTCTGTGATCTTTCCACAGACGGATGTTTTACCCTTGGTGCAGCAGTTGGTGCGGTAGTTGCAATCTCAGGACATCCGATTTTATCCATCGTGGCTGCTATGTGTGCCGGTGTTTTGTCTGGTTTTATCACAGCAATTCTTCAGACCAAGATGGGTGTTGAGAGTCTTTTAGCAGGAATTATCGTAAATACAGCACTTTATTCTGTAAATATTGCAATCATGGGTGGCTCATCTCTTTTAAATATGAATAAGACAGAGACGGTTTTCACCATGGTCAAAGGATTGGTTGCCGGAACTGCTTTGGAGTCTTATTTCATTCTCATTGTTGCTCTTGTAGCAGTGGCAGTGATTGTGATATTCCTTAATTTTTTCTTGAAAACAAGATTAGGGCTTGCGATCCGTGCAACAGGAAATAATCCGGATATGGTAAAATCCTCATCCATCAATCCGGCGTTTACTACCATTATTGGTCTTTGTGTCGCCAATTCATTTACTGCTTTATCCGGTGCTTTGTTATCCCAATCCCAGAAATCTGTGGATATTAACATCGGACAAGGTATGGTTACCATCGCACTTGCTTCTCTTTTAATTGGTGGAACAGTGATCAATCATGGAAGCATTTTAAAAAGAGCCATCGGTGTAGTGCTTGGATCCTTTATCTTCCGTTTGGTTTATACCATCGCGTTACGATTCAACATGCCTGCCTTTATGCTTAAGCTGGTATCTTCTGTCATCGTAATTCTTGCCATCTTTATTCCATATCTTAAGAATAATTGGCCAACGATCCAGAGAAGACTGAATTATAAGAAGGGAGGAAGATAGGATGTTACAAGTAGAAAATATCTCAAAAACCTTCAATCCCGGCACAGTCAATGAAAAAGTCGCCATTCAAGATTTGTCTCTTCATTTGAAGAAAGGTGATTTTGCTACGATTATTGGTTCCAATGGTGCTGGAAAATCTACATTATTTAATGCAGTTTGTGGTGACTTTCTGACAGATAACGGTGTGATTCGTTTGGATGGAAAAGATATCACCTTCCTTCCGCAACATTTAAGAGCACGCAGAATCGGTCGCCTCTATCAGGATCCGATGCGAGGAAGTGCTCCGGGCATGACCATTCTTGAAAATCTGGCATTGGCAGGAGGCAAAGGAGGATGGTTATCCGTTATCACAAGAGGAGAGAAAAAAGCCTTTCAAGAGCAATTATCCAGACTGAATATCGGCTTGGAGGATCGTCTCAATCATCCGGTAGGTTTACTTTCCGGTGGTCAGAGACAGGCCCTTACTCTTTTGATGGCGACCATCAATCCACCAAAGCTCTTACTTCTTGATGAACATACAGCAGCTCTTGATCCGGCTACGGCAGAAAAAGTATTAAAGCTGACCAGGGAAATCGTGGAAGAACATAAGATTACCACATTAATGATCACCCACAATATGCAGGATGCTTTGGATATGGGAAACCGTACTCTTATGATGGATAACGGTCATATTATTCTGGATGTCGAGGGAGAAGAGCGTAAGAACCTTACGGTGGAAGATCTCATGGAACAGTTCAAAGCAGGAGCAGGAAAAGCACTTGTCAATGACCGTATGTTATTACAAAAATAATCTATCTTAGAGAAATATATTGAAGAAAAGTACGATCCTTTCTTTCATTTTGTAAGAAAAGAGAGTACTTTTTCTTTTTTATGTTTCTTCATAGTTGGAAAAAATTGCAAAAAAATTAACGAAATAAGAGTTTGCTATTGCAATAAAGTATACAAATCGATTATAATAAAACCGTATAATATTACTAATTCAATTAACAAAGGAGATACAAATATGAGAGGATTGGATTCCACAAAAACATCATTAAGACATATGGTGTTTACTGAAGTAGCTCGCTTCGCATATGAAGGCGGATCCAAGGAAGATTTCGAACAGCTTCCTTACAAGATGCTTCCTAGTGAGCATAACAAATACCGCTCTAACATTTTCTTAGAGAGAGCAATTCTTGGTGAACGTTTACGTACTGCAATGGGTATGCCTTATCGTCCAGCCAGCCAGGGTGGTCCTTTAAGTGACGGCCTTGAGAATGCAGACGTTGATGAACATTATTACACACCACCTCTGATCAATGTAATCAAGTTTGCTTGTAACTCTTGTCCAGAGAAAAAAGTAATGGTTACAGAAGGCTGCCAGGGATGTCTGGAACATCCATGTATGGAAGTATGTCCAAAGAAAGCAATTTCCATGAAGAATGGTAAGTCTTACATTGATCAGGAAAAATGTATCAAATGTGGTAAATGTGTAAGCGCATGTCCATACAGCGCAATCATCAAACAGGAACGTCCATGTACCCTCGCTTGTGGCGCTGGCGCTATCAAGAGCGATGAGTTTGGTCGTGCTCACATCGATCAGGATAAATGTGTATCCTGTGGTCAGTGTCTTGTTTCCTGTCCATTTGGTGCCATCGTAGATAAGAGCCAGATCTATCAGTGTATCAAATCCATCAACAAAGGGGAAAAAGTATACGCTGCAGTAGCACCTGCTTTCGTTGGTCAGTTCGGTACAGATAGTGATAACCAGAAGGTTCGTGCATTATTCAAACATCTTGGATTCCGCGATGCAAGAGAAGTTTCCATCGGTGCAGATATGTGTACTGTAGCTGAGGCTAGAGATTTCCTTGATGAAGTACCATCCAAGCTTGACTTCATGGCAACATCCTGCTGTCCAGCATGGGCTGCATTTGCAAAGAAGAACTTCCCAGAACTTTCTAAGAACATCTCCATGGCATTAACTCCAATGGTACTTACTGCTCGTATGATTAAAAAACGTCATCCTGGTGCAAAAGTTGCCTTCATCGGACCATGTGCTGCTAAGAAGCTTGAAGCGATGCGTCGTACCATCCGTTCTGACGTAGATTTCGTTCTTACATTTGAAGAAGTTGCTGGTATGATGGATGCAAGAAATGTAAGTCTTGATGACATCACAGAAGAAGAATTCCTTCCATTCATGTCTGGATCCGGCGACGGCTGTGGATTCGCAATCTCCGGTGGTGTTGCTGATGCGGTTGTACATCGTGTACATCAGATTGATCCAAGCATTGAAGTTAAAGTAGCAAAAGCAGAAGGTCTTGCTGAATGTAAGAAACTCCTCACTATGGCTAAACTTGGCAAATACAATGGATACCTTCTTGAAGGTATGGGATGTCCAGGTGGTTGTGTAGGTGGTGCTGGTACCATCAAAGCTCCTGCTCAGACAGCAAAACTTGTTCAGGCTGAGATTAAGAACAAGGCTGGTCAGACTCCTTCTGATTCCAAATACATGTTTATGCTTGAGAACCTGGAAGAGAGAGAAGCTCTCATGAACAAAGACTTCCAGTCTGGCGCAGACGAATGGGAAAAGAAAGCATTCAACGACTAGTTTCTATCATCATTCTATATATAAATTTACTAAAAATCTCCGATTTTTATCGGAGATTTTTTTGTTTCAGAGAAAAACATATGAATTTTTATAGAAAAATGTGAAAAAAATTCAAAAAAGTATACAAAAATTTATTAAAATTTGATAGAATAAGATATAAAATAATTTAATTACTTCCAAAGGGGGAAAAATTAATGGGCAAAGAAATTATTGCTATGCTTCTTGCCGGTGGACAGGGTTCTCGTCTTTATGCTTTAACTCAGAAACTGGCAAAACCAGCAGTTCCATTTGGTGGAAAATATCGTATCATCGATTTCCCACTTTCAAACTGCATTAACTCTGGTATCGACACAGTAGGTATCCTTACACAATACCAGCCACTCGTACTAAACGAGTACATTGGCAATGGTCAGCCATGGGATCTCGACCGTTTATACGGTGGTGTTCATGTACTTCCACCATATCAGCAGGCTTCCGGTTCTGATTGGTACAAAGGTACAGCGAATGCGATTTACCAGAACATTTCTTTTATTGATCGTTATGATCCAGAATATGTTATTATTCTTTCCGGTGACCAGATTTGCAAACAGGACTACAGCGATTTCCTTCGTTTCCACAAAGAAAAAGGTGCTGAATTCTCTGTAGCTGTTATGGAAGTTCCTTGGGACGAAGCTAGCCGTTTCGGTCTTATGGTTACTGATGAAAATGATAAAATTTCTGAATTCCAGGAAAAACCAAAGAATCCAAAATCCAATCTTGCTTCTATGGGTATCTATATCTTCAATTGGGATATTCTTAGAAAATACCTCATCGAAGATGAAGCAGATCCAGAATCTGAAAACGACTTTGGTAACAACATCATTCCTAACCTCTTAAGAGATGAAAGAAAGATGTATGCTTATCACTTCAGTGGATATTGGAAAGATGTAGGAACAATCTCTTCTCTCTGGGAAGCTAATATGGAAGTTCTTGATCCAGAACACAGTGGAATCGACTTATTTGACGAAGAGTGGAAGATCTACAGCCGTAACAGCGGTATGACAGGTCACAAGATTTCCGCAAAAGCTGTTGTTGAGAACTGCCTCATTACTGACGGTTGTAGAATCGATGGTAATGTAAAACACTCCATTCTTTATGCAGGTGTTAAGGTTGAAGAAGGCGCTGTAATTGAAGATGCAGTTATCATGGGTGGCAGCATCATCAAGAAAGGTGCTGTAGTTAAACATTGTATTATTGCCGAAGATGCTGTTATTGGTGAAAATGCAGTTGTAGGCGCTATGCCAGAAGGTGACGAAAAAGGCGTTGCAACAGTAGGCCCTGGCATCTATGTTGGTGACAATGCGATCATCGGACCTAACGGTATGATTAACGAAAATGTAAAGGATGGTGAAGAAAGATGGTAAAAGCGAATAGAAGTGCAATGGCTCTTATTTTCCCTAATATTTATGATGGCCTTGTACCTGAACTTACAAGCGAACGTTTAATGGCATCCATTCCTTTCGGTGGCCGTTATCGTATGATCGACTTTATTCTTTCCAGCATGGTTAACAGTGGTATTGATAATGTATCTATTCTCGTTCGTGAAAACTATTTCTCTCTGATCGATCATCTTGGATCAGGACGTGAATGGGATCTTGCACGCAAAAATGGTGGTTTAACAATCTTCCCTCCATTTGCTCAGAATACAATCTCTATCTCCAACGGCCGTGTAGAAGGTATTGAAAGTATTCTTGGTTTCATCAAGAATCAGAAAGAAAAGTATGTTGTAATTTCTGATACAAATATCGCTTACAACATTGACTTCGCTAAGATCATTGACGAACATATCAAGAATGGAGCTGACGTTACAGTTCTTTACAGCAAAACTGATATTCCTCAGGCTGCAAAAGATGCAATCGACACAAGCAAAGGTCTTTACTATACATTTGATCTTAATGATGACAGCACAATCAATAAGATTTCCATCAACAGCAAAGATGATGGTGTTCAGAATTTAAGCATGAATATTTACGTAATTGAACGTGAATTACTCATCGAAAAGATTCAGGATGCATATGTAAATGGTGGTAAATACTTCGAAAGAGATATCCTCATTCCACATCTTGACGAATTAAAGATCGTTGCTCGTGAATATGATGGATATATCGCTCGTGTATATGATATGGTTTCCTACTTCAATGAAAACATGAAGCTTCTTGATGATGAAAATCTTGATGCTTTATTTGGAAAGAACCCAGTATATACAAAGATTCGTGATGATAACCCTACAAGATACATCGCTGGTGCAAAATCTGCTAATACATTAGTAGCTGATGGTTGTATCATCGAAGGTGAAGTTGAAAACTCCATTCTCTTCCGTGGTGTTAAAGTTGGTAAAGGTGCTATTGTTAAAAACTGTATCTTAATGCAGGATACTGTAATTGAAGCAGGTGCTAAAGTTGATCATGTGATCACAGATAAGAAGGTTACAATCTCTGCAGAGAAAGAAGTAAAAGGAACAGATACATTCCCAGTTTACATTTCTAAGAGAACAACTATCTAATCGTATTAGTATATAATTAATATTATAACAAAAAGTGGTCAGAAAGTATAATTGTGTACTTTCTGACCTTTTTTTATGAATAGAAAATGATTAAATTAATTTAGGAATCATCAAAATTACCAAAAATAGCACTAGATATTTGTAATTAGTGGTGATATAATAACGATATGATTTAAATAAAATGATTTTTAGTAGTGCAAATTGCTTAAAAATTATTTTTGGGGGTGCAATATAATGAAAAAAGAAGAATTTGTTATCAGAATTACTCATGCATGTGAAGAAGTTCGTGCAGCTGAGCCATTGTTAACAGAAATCGATTCCAAGTTTGGTGATGCAGATCATGGTTATACCATGTCCAAAATTGCTACTGTAATTGAAAATGCTGTAAAAGAATCTGATGGAAACATCAAAGAAATGATCGACGATGCTGCAATGGCAGTTATGGGCGAAAACGGTGGTAGCGCAGTTCCACTGTGGAACACATGGCTTGACGGTATGCAGGAAGGTGCTCCAGAAGCAGATGAAATGGATGCACAGCAGATCAAAGATATGTTCGCACGTGCTTTAGAAGAACTTGACGATATGTCTGGTGCTAAAGTTGGCGATAAGAGTATGATGGATGCTTTCATTCCTGCAACAGAAGCTATGGTTGCATGTGATGGTGATGAACAGGCTATCTTCGAAGCAGGTGCTAAAGCTGCTGCAGAAGGCGCTGAGAACACAAAGAACTTTAAATCAAAATTTGGCCGTGCAAAATCCTATGGAGATAAGACTATTGGTACACCTGACTGTGGTGCACTTTCTGCTTCTTTATTCTTTAAAGGATTGGCTAAACAATAAATATTTTTCATATTGGGGGTAAAAAAATTATGATGAAAAAATTTATCAACGCACCAGAAACTGTAACAGATGAAGAATTAATCGGTATGGGGCTTGCTTTCCCTGACATTATCGAAGTAAAAGATCATTTCGTAATCAGCAAAGCTTTAGCAGACGCTGACCGTGTTACAGTAGTTACATGTGGTGGATCCGGCCATGAACCTGCACAGAAAGGTTACGTTGGAGAAGGTATGCTTGATATCCAGGTTGATGGTGATATCTTTGCAGCTCCATCAGGACAGTTAGTATTCGAAGCATTAAAGATGGCAGATAAAGGACATGGTGTTCTTCTTCTTACTCTTGATTATGCTGGTGACCAGCTTGCTTGTAAACAGGCTATGAAACTTGCTAAAAAAGCAGGCATGAACGTTGCTCAGGTTGTAACAGGCGAAGAAATCCGTTACAGCGAAGAAATGGAAGACAACCATCGTGGTCTTGCTGGTTCCGTAGCTATGTATCACGTAGTTGCAGCAGCAGCTAGAGAAGGCAAGAGCCTTGAAGAAGTAGCAGCACTCGCTCAGAAATACACAGATCAGATGGCTTCTATCACAGTTAAAGTAACTGACGCTACACATCCTCAGACAGGTGCATCCTTCGGTGACCTTCAGGATACAGATCAGATGGAAATCGGTGCTGGTCAGCACGGTGAAGGCGGCGGAATCCGTGTTCCTATGGCTTCCTCCAAAGAAACAGTTGCTATGATCGCTCCTAAGCTCGTAGAACATATCGGACTTAAATCCGGCGACAAAGCTTTCGTTATGATTAATGGTTGTGGCGCTACAACAATGATGGAAATGTGGATTGTTTACAAAGATACAGTTGAATACCTCAACAGCTTAGGTATCGAAGTAGTTGGTAACATGGTTGGTGAAATCCTTACCGTTCAGGAAGCAGGCGGATTCCAGATGAACATCGCTAAATACGATGATGAAATGGAACGTCTCTGGAATTCTCCAGTACATACACCATTCTTATTCAAAAAATAAGATAACAAATTATTGTTAGGAGTGATTATAAAATGGCAGATGCAGTAGGCAATAAAGCAGCTCATGAATATTATTTAGATGTACCAGTTAAGAAAACACCTTTCTATGCAAAAGGTCTTAACAACACTGATTGGGGTATGAAAGATCGTTTAAGCCGTATCTTCCAGCCACAGTCTGGCAACACAGTTATGTTGGCTTTTGACCATGGTTATTTCCAGGGACCAACAGCTGGTTTGGAACGTCTTGATGTTGTAATCGAAAATATCTGTGATCATGCAGATGTTTTAATGGCAACACGTGGTGCTCTTCGTTCCTGTATTTCTCCAACACATAACAAGGCTGTTTGTCTTCGTGCAACACATGATATGTCTGTATTATTCGAAGATTTAAGTACAGGTTCCGGTTTCTCTGTAGATATCGAAGATGCAATCCGTATGAACGCTTCTGCAATCGCAATGCAGTGCTTCGTAGGTGCAGCAGGTGAACGTGATTCTCTTGAGAACCTTTGCCGTGCAGCTGACCTCGGATACAAATATGGTATCCCTGTTCTTGGCGTAACAGCAGTTGGTAAAGAAATGGCTCGTAACGCAAGATACTTCAGCTTAGCTTGCCGTATTTTAGCAGAAAATGGTGCTAGCTTTGTTAAAACATATTACTGTGACGACTTTGAAAAAGTTGTTGCAAGTTGTCCGGTTCCAATCGTTATTGCAGGCGGAAAGAAACTTCCAGAAGATGAAGCTCTTGAAATGGCTTACCGCGCAATCGCAAGTGGAGCAAACGGCGTTGATATGGGTCGTAACGTATTCCAGAGCGAACATCCAGTTGAGATGCTTCTTGCAATTCGTAAAGTTGTTCATGAAGGTTTCAATGGTAAACAGGCTTACGAATACTTCTTAGATTCCATTAATAAATAATAAAACATCATATTATCGATTATATTAAAAAATAATAAAGTTTTAATGATTTCCCGGATTCCATAATGGAATCCCGGGAAAGTAAAAAAGGAGGTATATTATGTCTTGTGAATTCATTCATGTTGGTATCCCTATTACACACAAAAAACCTGGTATGGTATATAATGAATGGGGCAATTTCTGGGTAAATGAAAGTGTTGATGAATACGAATACAAGATTGAATATCTTAAATTCGAAGATGGAACACGTTTCCCTGACATCCTTAATAAACAGCCTCACGTAGCTTATGCAGTAGATTGCATCGAAACATATTCTGACAAAGCAGATCGTATTATCTTTGGACCAGAAAGACTTGATGAAAATACTCGTTTAGCATTCGTTATCGTTGATGATACAATCATCGAACTTTTCGAACAGAAATAATCGATATTGGAATTTATTTCAAAATTATTATGTAATAACTTGGCCTGACACTTTTGTGTCAGGCCTTTTTATGATTTTATATTCATTTTTTATTATGGATCCACTAATAAAACCATTTTTATCAATTTATGAATATGGTAAAATTAATTTACATTATTAGTAGATAGCGTTTTTATTAGGGGGAATATAAAATGAAAAAATTGGCGATCTTACTAAGTACTTTTATATTAGGATGTTCACTTATGGCATGTAATGATGCAAGTGGAATTACGGAACAAACTACGGAATTTATGACAGAATCAACCCAAATTGACGAGATGAATTCCCAACAATTACCAGATCAGACAGAGAATAACGAGATTCTTTCTCTTGCAACTTGTACCATAAAAAATTACGAATATAGTGAAGAATACGATAAAATTATTGCAAATGTTTCCTATCCTTCTTTTTCCTTACAAGGAGAATGGCAGGAAAAACATCTAGCCTTGAATAAAATATTGAACACAATCAATGCAGTGAAAAAGACAAAGCAGTTAGAAGAATATCACTCTTTTTTACAACAGGCAAAAGAAGATCTTTCAGAGAATCCTGATAGTTTTTATCCATACGAGTTTAATGAAAGTGTCTTAGTTCGAAGAGCAGATCAGAATTCTTTGAGTCTTTTATTTTCAGGCTCATCCTATGCAGGTGGGGCACATGGCGATTATTATCTGTGGGGAGAGAACTACGAGCCTTCTACTGGTGCAAGAATCAAGCTTCGCAGTGTGGTTTCAGACATGGAAGTTTTGAAAAAGCAAGTGGAAGAGCAATTGGATCATTATTGGTCAGATGCAGGATTTTATGATGATTTAGATCATCTTTTGGCAGATCGATTTGATTCGGACAATGAAGATGATCTATCATGGACCATTGATTATAATGGTCTGACTTTCTATTTTAACCCTTATGATATTGCTCCAAATGCTTCTGGAATTCAGATTGTTACCATTCCATTCACGGGCAATGAAGATATTTTTCAGGAAAAATATTTGAATGTACCAAAGGAATATGGAATACAATTAACTTGTGTCGATCCATTTTTCTATGACTTGGATGAAGATGGGGAAGCAGAGAAGATTAGTATATACGGTGAAAAAAACGAATATGGTTACTATGTCAATCATAAAATATGTGTGAATGATGAAGAATATGACTTTGAAATGGAAGGCTTCAGTGTAGAACCAACTTTTATTCATAAGGAGGATGGAGGAAGCTATCTCTATATTCAGACACTTTCAGATAATGATTATCGTCTTCTTTCTATATATCGTCTTGGGAAAGGTGCGAAAATGGCTGAAAAGCTTGAAACAATCGGCGCAGGGTATGAATCAATTATCCCAGAAGAGGAAGAAGGACCATATTTACAGATGGCTCTCTTAGATCCAAAATCTTTTGTTTTAGAAACACCAACGGACATACTTTCTACCAGAAGTGGAATCAAACATTATTACATGGATGAAAATGGACTTCCTTTGACGGATGATCCAATCTATCATATGAAAGAAGGAATTACATTTACTGTGAAAAGAGATTTTGATGCAGAGCTTTTTGATTTAGAGAGCGGTAGTGTTGGAGAGCAGGTAAAAGTAGGAGAAGGAAGCAAGGTTGTATATTATGCAACAGATAATGTGGAATATGGATTTCTCCTTCTGGAAGATGACAGAATTGTAAGAGTTAAGGTCAATCGCAGTGAATGGCCAATTACCATAAAGGGTGTAGAGATTGAAGATATCTTTGACGGTATTGTATTTGCAGGATAAAATGAAGAGTAGATAAGATGAAAAAATAAAGAAGACGGAATCCATTTGATTTGAAGAGAGTCAATGGACATCCGTCTTTTTTCATTTTATGTAATAAGCTGATTATTTGAAATAAGGGCTATCTTCCGGTCTTGGACGTTTTGCGCCGATTGGAAGAAATCTTGTGAACTGGAATTTCTGATTAGTAAACCAAGCATCGGTATCAATGATAACTTCGTATCCCATTCCGTTTGGACAGAGAATAAAACTACGCATATCTTCATCGGTTTCAAGGCAGGACATCATTAGATTATAGAGAATATCCGCATGGGCAACTACGGCAACATTGGTTAATCCATCTTCAATACAGCGAGTAATCACTCTTGTGATAGCAGAACGAATACGGAAGCTTGCTTCTAGATAACTTTCGCCATTTGGATATTTGCAGGAAGGATCGCGATTAAACCATTTTTCTTCTCCAAAGAAATCAAGAAAATCTTTAACAGTAAGATTATCAAGATCACCGTAGTCCACTTCCCAAAGAGTATCAATGATTTCTGGGTCCATTCCAGGAAGGATCACGGATGAAGTCATAAGACAACGGATGGCTGGACTGGAGAAAACTTTTTCCACTTCAGGATATTCATAGTTCTCTTTTAATTCATTTAATATCCCCATACCTTTTGGGCTGACCATAATATTCGTTTTTCCTACACAAAGCCCTTGTGAATTGGCTTTTGTTTCACCATGTCTATAAAATGCAATTTTCAATTGGCTCATTGGAAGCCCTCCTTTTATTTTAAAAAAGTAATCTATACTAAAAATATAAAAAGTCTCGATATATTTCCCATTTTATAATACAATAAATGGGCAAAATATACAATAAAGAATCAATTTGTGCTTGATTTTCTAATTAATATAAGATATAATCCTTATTAGGAATTGATGTTAATAAGGATTGTTTGGAATGAAAAGTAGAAACACAATACAAAAAGATCTTGTCCTTAATTCTGTTAGAAAGTTAGGGAATCATCCATCAGCGGATGAAATATATTCCTTGATTATTCAAGACTATCCTAATATAGGAAAAGGAACCGTCTATCGTAATTTGAATAAGCTTGCAGAAGAGGGTGAAATATTAAAAATCGAGATTCCCAATGGTTCTGATCGTTTTGACCATACTACGACAAAACATTTTCATGCCAGATGCATGGTTTGTGGCAGGATTCACGATGTGGAATTGATTAAGAGACTTGATATCATTGATCATCTTCGCGAGAAGAGTGGAATGAATATCATGGGATATGATTTATTATTTAAGGGAATTTGTTCTTCTTGTGAGGAACATAATATATAAATTTATAGAATAGAAAGGAGGCCATTAAAATGGCAACAAACAAATACGCTGGAACACAGACAGAAAAAAATTTACAGGAAGCATTTGCTGGAGAATCCCAGGCAAGAAATAAATACACTTATTTCGCTTCTGTAGCAAAAAAAGAAGGTTATGAACAGATGGCTGCTTTATTCCTTAAAACTGCAGATAACGAAAAAGAACATGCTAAAATGTGGTTCAAAGAACTCGCAGGTATCGGCGATACAAAAGCTAACTTAAAAGAAGCAGCAGATGGTGAAAACTACGAATGGACAGATATGTATGAAGGTTTTGCTAAAACAGCTGAAGAAGAAGGCTTCACAGCACTTGCTAAAAAGTTCAGAATGGTTGCAGCAATCGAAAAACATCATGAAGAAAGATATCGTGCACTTCTTAACAACATTGAAACAGCTCAGGTATTCGAAAAATCTGAAGTTAAAGTTTGGGAATGCAGAAACTGTGGTCATATCGTAGTTGGAACAAGTGCTCCTAAAGCATGTCCAGCATGTGCTCATCCACAGAGCTTCTTCGAAATCAACGCTGAAAACTACTAAGATTTTCTGCCAGAGATTTTGATTTTCTGAAAAATATATAGTTAATAATATAAAAAACTCGCAATAACTGATTGTTATTGCGAGTTTTTTTGCTTATAACTTTAAATCTCCTTCTTTGATCCAGCCAAGATTACGTTCAATTTTACAAAAGATTGTGCTTAGAATTGCAGGAAGAATGAAACAAATAAGGATTAAACCAATCCAATCAAATGGAGTGATTCCTGTTTTTGTACCTGCAGCGATATCATTGAGCCAACCAGTGTATACACCAATCTGACCAACAAAACCACAGGTACCCATACCAGCAGAAACAGGAGTTCCGTTCATCGTCATTTGGAAGATACAGGTAGCAATCGGTCCGGTAATGGCTGATGCAAGAGTAGGGGCAATCCAAATTTTTGGATTACGCACGATATTTGGCATCTGAAGCATGGAAGTACCAATTCCCTGGCTAACAAGGCCACCAATGCCATTCTCATAATATGACATGACTGCAAATCCTACCATCTGTGCACAGCATCCTGCTACGGCAGCTCCACCAGCTAAACCAGTAAGACCAAGAGCAGCACAGATCGCTGCAGAGGAGATTGGAAGGGTGAGTGCCATGCCCATAACCACAGAAACGATGATTCCCATGAGAAGTGGTTGTAAATCGGTTGCCCACATAATCAGTTTTCCGATGGAAGAAGCAGCAGTTCCGATTGGTTTGGCAATAACAGCTGCCAGAAGAACACCAACTAAGATGGTTACGATTGGTGTGACTAATATATCAATTCGGGTTTCTTTGGAAACGGCTTTACCAAATTCAGCTGCTATAATTGCTACAATAAATACGGCAAGAGGACCACCGGCTCCACCCATCATATTGGTGGCAAATCCGACGGGAATGAGAGAAAAAAGAACTAATGGTGGGGCTTGTAAAGCATAACCGATTGCCGTTGCCATGGCAGGTCCAACCATGGCAGAAGCAAAACCACCAATGGTATAACTTACACTACCATCAGCTGAAAGAAAAATCGGATTACTAAACAGCCCGATATGAAACTGTGAGCCTAAAGTATTCAAAATGGTACCGATGAGAAGAGTACAGAATAGTCCCTGTGCCATAGCACCTAAAGCATCAATTCCGTAGCGTTTGGCAGAAATTTCAATGTTTTTCTTTTTTAAAAAGTTTTTCATGCTATTTCATTATCTCCTTTTAAACATTTATAAACAGGATAAGTTTACATGTGTCTTGTCACATAAGAATAATGTATCTGACTTGAAACATAATGTCAAGATAGAAAGATTAGAAATAATTGTATATTTATGATATAATTATTTCCATCAAATGGAAAAAGGAGGCTGTATTTAGAAAGATGCAATACAGACAAGATAAAAAGGGCGAACCAATCTCAATCCTTGGTTATGGTTGTATGCGTTTTACCACAAAAGGAAGATCGATTGATATAGATAAGGCCGAAAAAGAAATTATGGAAGCCTATGAAGCAGGTGTAAATTATTATGATACGGCTTATATCTATCCAGGTAGCGAGGTTGCTTTGGGAGAGATTTTAGAAAGAAATCGTATTCGTGAAAAAGTTAATATTGCTACGAAGCTTCCACAGTTCCTTATTCGTAAAAAAGAATCCATTGATAAGCATTTTGAAGAAGAATTAAGCCGCCTTCGTACCAATTATATTGATTATTATCTTTTACATCACATGACCGATAAGCTGCAGTGGGATAATATCAAGAAATTAGGGATTGAATCGTGGATTAAAGAGAAGAAAGAATCTGGTCAAATTCGTAATATCGGCTTTTCTTTCCACGGGAATACGGATTCTTTCATAGAGATATTAGAAGCTTATGACTGGGATTTCTGTCAGATTCAGTATAACTATGTGGATGAGCATTCTCAAGCTGGACGCAGAGGATTGGAAGCCGCTGCCCAAAAAGGAATTCCAGTGATTATTATGGAGCCTTTACGAGGTGGAAAACTGGTAAATATGCTTCCTGAAAAGGCAAAGAAATTAATCCAGGAGAGTAAATCAGGATATACAGCTGCTGAATATGGCCTTCGCTGGCTTTGGAATCAGCCGGAAGTAACTTGTGTCTTATCAGGAATGAATTCCCTGGAAATGGTTAGAGAGAATTGCCGCATTGCCTCTGAAGCAAAAGAGTATTCTTTTACAGAAGAAGATGATCAGATTATAAAATCAATAAAAGACATTCTTTCGGAAACAGAAAAAGTGGGATGTACTGGTTGCCAGTACTGCATGCCTTGTCCAAAAGGTGTAGATATCCCGGGAACCTTCCGATGCTATAACCGTATGTATTCGGAAAATAAAAATGCAGGTCGATTTGAATATTGTCAGTCCATTGGCTTAAAAAGAGAACCTGCATTTGTCAAACAATGTGTGGAATGTGGCCTTTGTGAAAAACATTGTCCACAGGAGATTCCAATTCGTAAGAAATTGAAAGAGGCAGAAAAACATGTTTTCCCATGGTATTATCGCCTTCCATTGGGAATTGTTCGAAAAATCATGTTGAGAAAATAATAAATCTGTAGAGAGGAAGCAAATAAAGTTTATATTGACATAGAAAGGTAAGATTAAAAATGAATGAATATTTAGGACAGGAAATTCCAAAACTTGGATTTGGATTTATGAGACTTCCAAAGTTAGAAGATGGAAGCAATGATATGCCACAGGTAAAAGAGATGGTTGATTTATTCATGAATTCAGGTATGTATTATTTTGACACAGCCTGGATCTATGATGGAGGAAATTCTGAACGTGCGATTAAAGAAGCTTTAGTAGATCGTTATCCACGTGATAAATTCTATCTTGCAACCAAATTGCAGGCTGGATCTGCTGTTTTAAGTGAAGAACAGGCAAAATCTGAATTTACAGATAGCTTAGAACGTACAGGTGCAGGATATTTTGACTTCTATCTTTTACATGCCATTGGACCAGATAATTATGAAAAATATGAAAGATTCCATCTTTTTGAATTCGTACAGCAGAAGAAAGCAGAAGGATTGATCAAACACATTGGTTTCTCTTTCCATGGAAATCAGGAGCTTCTTGAAACGATTCTTGAGAAACATCCGGAAATGGAATTTGTTCAACTGCAGATAAACTATGCTGATTGGGAGAGTGATAACGTACAGTCCAGAAAAGTAATGGAAACTGCCCAGAAATATGGAAAAGGAATCATTATTATGGAGCCTGTAAAGGGCGGTATGCTTGCAAATCCACCAAAAGTGGCAGCCGATCTCTTAAAAGCAGCCGATGCCAATGCATCTTATGCATCTTGGGCCATCCGTTTTGCAGCATCTCAGGATAATATTATTACAGTATTATCTGGTATGTCCACCCTTTCCCAGGTGGAGGATAATGTATCTTACATGAAAGACTTCCAGCCATTATCTGAAGAAGAAATGAAAGTGGTACATCAGGCAAGGCTAGAGATTGAAAATATTCCAAGAATTGCCTGCACCGCATGTAAATATTGTGTGGCAGGATGTCCACAAAAGATCAATATTCCAGGAATCTTTGCAGCGCATAATCGTTCCTTGGTATGGGGCGATGAGAAAACAGCAGAAAACTCCTACAAAAACATTACAAAAGATGCCGGAAAAGCATCGGATTGTATTGCTTGTGGCCAGTGCGAGATGGAATGTCCACAGCATCTTAATATCATTGAATTATTACAGGAATGTGCTAACAAATATGAATAATGAGAATTTTGTCGTACAAAGCATTACTCACATTTCCGGTAAGAATTTTTTAGGCGTTCTTTTTTGGAAAAGATAGGAAAGATATGTATAGTAGGAGGATATGGGGACATGATACAGACAGTTAAAGTAAGAAATCTCACCATTGGGGAGGGCAATCCTAAAATAATTGTTCCAATTGTTGGTACAACAAAAGAGGAAATTATCACAGAAGCAAGAACATTTGATGCCATTCCACTCGACATGGTAGAATGGCGTGTAGATTGGTTTGAAAATGCTTTTGATTTTATAAAAGTGAAAGAAGTATTAGTTGAGTTAAGAGAGGTGTTAGGAGAAATTCCAATTCTCTATACTTTCCGAACTGCAAAAGAAGGTGGGGAAAAACCAGTGGACGCAGAAGAGTATGCAAATATCATTCTTGATGCGGCTTCTAGCGGTTTAGTGGATCTTGTAGACGTTGAAATATTTACCGGAGATGAGATTGTCAGAAAGATTATCGATGGGGTTCATGAACATGGTGTGAAAGTTGTGGCATCCAACCACGATTTTCATAAAACGCCAGACAAAGATGATATTGTGGCACGTCTTTGTAAAATGCAGGAAATGGGTGCAGACATTCCAAAGATTGCTGTCATGCCTGCTTGTAAAAGAGATGTACTCACTTTACTTGCTGCCACAGAAGAAATGTATACAGACCATGCAGATCGCCCTATTATTACCATGTCCATGTCTGGAACTGGTGTTTTAAGCCGTATTTGCGGCGAGGTTTTTGGCTCTGCCATGACATTTGGCGCGGCGAAGAAAGCTTCTGCACCAGGTCAGATGGGAGTTCATGATCTAGCTACCGTACTTGATCTGCTTCATAAATCTATGTAAATAACAACATAAGAAAAATATGAAGAGATCTAAAATATATGAATGAACTTCAGAAAAATTCTGCACATTGGCGGAAAGTTCTATTAAGGATAAATATAAGCATAGCAATTACCATAACCATTGTTGAGATTGTTATGTCTTTTGTCATGCATTTCCAGCATTTGATTTTTCAAGAGACTTTAACAGAATATATTGTGGATTACATCATAAAGCCTAATATTGTGATATGGGGTGGGATAATCATTCTTGGAATTATTTTCCATTTTGCCAATGAACATAAAGAATTATTGCAGTCGAAAGTGGGGCCTTTATATGAATGTGGATCCCTTTATGATGACATTTTAAATGGCTCATTGATTTTGATGCTTACATTAAGTGTGGGTACTGTTGCTTATGTTCATTATATTTTCCGTGTAACTGTAGCAGGTTTTGCTATCCCGATCTTCTTAAGTATTATTTTCTACAGCCGTAAAATCTGTATCCAAACCATTGCAACATCGGAAATTATGCTTCTTATGGTTGGAATTCATCGATTGATGGCAGAAAAAACGGACGATTTATATATTATTGAAGATGGTATGATTATTATGGTTTTTATCCTGGCCATAGGAATCATTGCTTTAAAGCTGATCAAGCATATGGAACTGCAATATGATGAGATTTTAAAAGCCAGACAGGAGGCAGAAATTGCCAATCAATCCAAGAGTAGCTTTTTGGCAAATATGTCACATGAGATTCGTACACCAATCAATGCTATCATGGGTATGGACGAAATGATTCTTCGTACCAGTTTGAATGAGGATATTTTATCCTATGCAGTGGATATTAAAAATGCATCCAATTCTTTGTTAAGTATCATTAATGATATTTTGGATGTATCAAAGATAGAATCCGGAAAAATGGAGCTTCTTCCAGTCGATTATGAATTAAGTACTCTGATTCATGATGTTTATAATAGCGTTGCAATTCGTGCAAAAGATAAAGGAATTGAATTAAATCTTGAAATTGATGAAAGTCTTCCAAATTTCCTTTATGGTGATGATATCAGATTAAGACAGATTATCACCAACCTTTTATCTAATGGTGTAAAATATACCATCGAAGGTACGGTTACTTTAAAAATTGGCGGTGAAATTCAGGGAAATGAACTGTTATTATCCGTTATGGTAAAAGATACCGGAATAGGAATCAAAGAAGAAGATATTCCAAGAATTCAGGAAAAATTCCAACGTGTGGATGAACAAAATACCAGAAGTATTGAAGGAACTGGCCTTGGAATGAGTATTGCCATATCCTTTCTTGAACTTATGGGTAGTAAACTGGAGATTACCAGTAATTATGGAGAAGGCTCTTGCTTTTCCTTTATAGTATTACAGGAAATTAAGTCCATGGTACCTGTTGGCAACATAGATACTCACATGGAAGAATCCGTTCATCAGTATGTTTCCAAAAAATCATCTGGCTGGATTGCTCCAAAGGCTAAAATACTTGTTGTGGATGATAATGCCTTAAACATCAAAGTATTTTCCCAATTACTAAAGGAATCTATGATTCGAATTGACCGCGCAGAAAGTGGCAGCGAGTGTCTGGCTAAGGTAAAACAGGTTCAGTATGATTTGATCTTTCTTGACGATATGATGCCTGATATGAATGGTCTGGAGGTCAGAAAAGAAATTGTGACTATGGCAGATAGCCAATGCATCAATACCCCAATTATCGCCTTCACAGCCAACGCGATCAAAGGAGCCATGGAACGATATATGGAGGCTGGTTTCCAAGGATATCTTGCGAAGCCGATCATACCGGAAAAAATGGAAAAATTGATTCTCGATTTCTTAGATGAAGAACTGGTTGAGGCAGGAGAAGAAAGGGAAGAACTTCAGGTTTTGAAAGACAGGGAAAGTGTCCAATTACCTGAGATTCCTGGAATCGACTGGAAATTTGGCATGTCTGTCTGGGAAGATGAAGCCATGCTCCTAGAGCTCGCCAAGGATTATTATGATGATTTACCAGAAACTATGGAAAGACTTTCTAAATGGGAAAGCAAAATAGAGGAAGAGGAAAATATGTCTATGTTTTGCATTAAAGTCCATGCATTAAAAAGTGCCTCTGCTACCATAGGAGCATTGCCACTTGCCGCATTGGCCAGAGTTTTGGAAAAAGCATCCAAAGAAAAGAATGCAGAAAAAGTACATGCTTTGTATCCTTATCTTTTAGAATTGACAGAGGAATACAGAGAAAATATGAAAATATTAAAAGAATAAATTTATAGAAAAGGGAGGAGATAATCCTCTCTTTTTATATTGACTATATTGATTATGAATCCCTATGAAAAATTTTTATGGTCAGTTTGAGTAAGATAAGATGATTTGTAAGAATCTGACCTTATGATTTGTTCGTAAACTGGATATTGAAACATAGTCACATAATATATATAATGTGACCAATTAAAGTATTAAAGAAAGGATGAAGAGAAATGCAAAAGAAAATTGCACTGATCAATGATGTCACAGGTTTTGGTCGATGTTCCATTGCTGTTATGGCACCAATTGTATCAGCAATGAAAATACAGGCGGTGACAATACCAACTGCAATCCTTTCCACACATACGCAGTTTCCACTTTATTTTTTTGATGATTATACACCAAAAATGAAGGATTATATTCAGACCTATAAAGATTTGGATATGAAGTTTGATGGGATATCCACCGGATTTCTTGGTTCTTTAGAACAGGTTGAAATTGTTATTGACTTTTTTAAATCCTTTAAAAAGAAAGATACGTTTGTTCTGGTGGACCCAGTTATGGGTGATTATGGTAAGCTATATAAAACTTACACACCTGAAATGTGTGAAAAGATGAAAGAACTTGTTCAGTATGCTGATGTACTAACCCCAAACCTGACAGAATTATGTACTCTGATTGGTTGTGAGTATCCAGAGGAGAGAGTAACCATTCAACAGTTAGATGACATGTGTAAACAGTTATCTGAGCATGGACCAGCACATATTGTTGTGACAGGAATTCCATTTAATAAAACACAGATCATGAATTTCATTTATAACAAAGGGGAAGATTTCCAACTTGTTATGGTGGATCGCATTGGTGGTGACCGAAGTGGAACTGGTGATGTCATTAGCTCCATCATTGCAGGTATGGTTATGAATGGACATACGGTTTACGAATCAGTGAAAAAGGCAGCAACATTTGTTTCGAAATGTATCAAATATTGTGAGGCTGAAGAGGTTCCAAACCATTGGGGACTTTGTTTTGAAATGTTTTTAAAAGATTTAATGGAGGATTAAAAAATGATTTTATATACTGTAACTGGAAAAGTAGGACAGGAGGGTTATCTTGATATTGCTTTAAGTGGTGATCTGACTGGTAAAAATATCTATGTCAATATGACAAACAAGTGTCCTTGTAGCTGTGTATTTTGTTTAAGGCATACAAAAAAGCAACTGGAAGGAAATAATTTATGGTTGAAAGAAGGGGAGCCTACTGTAGAAGAAGTACTTGATTTATTCAGCCAATATGATCTTTCTGTCATTGGGGAGGTTGTTTTCTGTGGATTTGGAGAACCGCTTGAAAGACTTGACGATGTATGTAAGGTTATTGATGGATTAAAAGTAAACTATCCGGATTTAAAAGTTAGACTGAACACCATTGGACTTGCCAATCTGATCTATGAAAGAGACGTAACACCAGAGTTAGAAGGTCGTATTGATACGGTTTCGATTTCCTTAAATGCGCCGGAAGAACAGGAATTTTTAGATCTTACCAGATCACGTTATGGAATTCAATCCTATGAAGCAATCAAAACATTTGCTGTTTTGGCAAAACGTTATGTGCCAAATGTGGTAATGACTGTGGTTGAAAAAGTAATGTCTGAAGAAAAGATTGAGCGCTGTAGAGAAATTTGTGATGAACTTGGCGTAACTTTAAGAGTAAGACCATTTGAAGAATAAGGAGATTGTTATGAATTCAAAATCACTTCATATCTGTGAAACTGCCATGATGATGGCGTTTGTATTTGTTGTAACGAGATTTATTCAGATTCCAATTCCATTTGGGTATTTCAATATCGGTAACTGCGTGATCCTGTTATTCTGTATCTTGATTCCAAGTCCTTATGGAATCATTGGTTCCAGCGTTGGATCCGCATTTGCAGATTTGATGTCTTATCCTATATACACATTACCGACTTTACTGATTAAAGCTGCAATGCCAATTGTTTTTTATTTTATTGCAGGGAAAATTAATAATAAGAAGTTTGGTTATCTCATTGGGGTGGCAGTGTCAACCTTAATCCCACTGTTTGGATACACGATTACCGGTGGAATAATTTATGGTAGTTTGATCACAGGACTTGCCCAATTCCCTGGACTTCTTTTAGAATATGCTGCAAATCTTCTTATTTTTGGAGTTTTATACCGACCGGTTTTAAATGCGGCAGGCAAATATCGAGAAATGTCTATATAGAAATTTTAGCTGTCAATTCTCTCAAAATTATTTGGTTAAATTTTGAAGAATTGGCAGCTTTTTTTATACTTTTTGTCCATAAAAACGTATTTTATATTGTAGATGAAATTGTTTTAAATATTGAAAAAATATATATTAGGAATTAAAATTGTTAATATATAGTATAGAGATATTATGATACATTTTTCATAAAATGGAAGGGAGAGATCGTTAGTATGAAGATTTATGAGAAGAAAGCATATCTATCCAATGAAGTCATAGAACAGTGGGTAGAAGATGCGGTTAATATTTATAAGGAAAAGTCGAAAAAGAGAGCAGATGATCCGATTAAATTATCGCTTTCTCTCGAGGAAATCTTTTTACGATTCCAGGAAACCTATGGAACCGAAGAAATGTGCCATTTTGTGATTCATTGGCATCTTGGTAAAGTATCATTTGTGATTAGTCAAAAAGGCGCCAGAGCCAATTGTATTGAAGTGGAAGAAGAAATGGAAAACACTTACAATATATTGGTAAGATTGGGAGAAAAGCCAGAATATCATTATATCGATCGAAGAAATCTCAATAAAGTAACTTACGATTATAAGAAAAAGCCAAGAAAGAATTCCATGCTGATTCAAATCGCTTTTGCGATCTTGTTGGCTGTTATTTGTAGTTCTGTTTTGAGGAGTATTCCAGGAACGGAAGGAGTCACCGAATGCCTGACAAAGGCAGTCTTCCCTAAACTATGCGCGATTCTTTCTGGAGTTGCAACTCCATTGGTATTCGTAGCGGTTATCGGAGGAATCGCTGGTCTTGGAGATAGTGCTTCTTTTGGTAAGATTGGATCTCGAGTTTGTTTAGAGATGTTAAAAGGTTATGGAGTAGCTGTGGTATCTGCCATTATTTTAATTCCATTTTTATTCCCAATTACCCTTCACGCAGCAGGTGCAGAAGGTGGAATTGGATTACAGTTGGTAAACTTAGTATTAGATATCGTCCCAAATAATCTTTTTGCTCCTTTTGTACAGGACAATGCACTTCAGGTTATTGTCGTTGCAATTTTCGTTGGATTTGTTGTTCTTTTGCTTGGTGATAAAGTAAAAGGATTGAAGAATATTTTGGATGAATTATCCACATTGGTTTATGCCATGATGGGTATCATCTGTAAATTAATTCCAGCAATCGTATTCTTAGGTATTTATAACCTCCTTGCTAACAGTGAAATATCCACCATCATTAGTATGTATAAAATGTTTATCCTGATGTTTGCTGGAGGATTCCTGGTTGTACTTTATCAGAGTGCGAAAACAGTCCTTAGAGTAAAAGTACCTTATAAAAACTTATTTAAAAAGATGTCCCCAACTCTGGTAATCAATCTTACAACGAGTTCTCAGGTTTCTGCTTTACCAGAAAATATGATTTGCTGTAAAGAAAAATTTGGTCTTGATGAGAAGATGGTTGATTTCGGTTTACCACTCGGAATTGTAACTTATATGCCAGTGGGTGCCATTTTCATGATTTCTACCGTATTAGGTCTAGCATTTATTTTCCACCAGACAATTACTCTGATCATGGTGATTAAGGCTTTGCTTTTAAGTGTCATTGTTGCCATAGCAGCTCCACCTATTCCAGGAAGTGCATTGGTAGTTATGCCGATTCTCTTATCGTCCTGTGGATTACCTACAGAATATATGTCTTTAGGAATGATTTATGGAACAATCGCAGGTTACTTCCTTCCAGCTTTCAACGGATATCTCTTACAGCTTGTTATGCTGAATTCTGGAAAAACTCTTAAGATGATAGATGAGGAGAAATTGAAAAGAGAAGTAAGTAATTAATCAGAAAATGAAATATCATATCAATAAAAAGAGCCGTATGGCTCTTTTTTTATGCATAAACTGTATAATCTATTACTATTATTCCATATCTTTTGGAAGAATAAGGCTAAGTATGAAAGCGATTACAAATATTCCTGCTACCATATTGGATCCGAATATTTCACCAATTATCGGTGGCAGGCTGGAGAAAAATCCGTCTACTTGAGTAACTCCAACACCAATACAAAGAGAAGTAGCAACAATAATCATATTTCGTTGATTAAAACCAGCCTTTGCGATCATTTCCATACCAGCAAATACGATGGAGCCGATCATAATAACAGTACATCCACCTAAGGCACAATCTGGAAGAGTAGAGAAAATCGCTCCAATGGGTGGAAATAAACCACCGAGGATCATGAGGAGTGCGCCAAACATGATGGTAAAACGATTTACAACTTTCGTCATCTTTAACAGACCAACATTTTGGCTAAAAGAGGTAATTGGAGATACACCAAAAACTCCTCCTGCTATGGCAGATACGAAACCATCTACCGTTAAAGAACCACTGACTTCTCGGTCTGTGATATCTCTTCCCAAAGCACCGTTACAGGCTGCGGTGGTATCCCCAATCGTTTCCACAGCGGAAACTATGAATACAATCATAAAAGATACGATGATACCAGGGTGAAACTTGGGGGTGTAAGCAAATAATTTTGGAAAAGCAAAAATACCAAGCTCTGAAACGATATCATTGATCGCGTGGAAGTTAACCATTCCAAAAAAAATAGAAATGATATAACCAACAGCCAATCCAAACAGTACATTCAGATGCTTAAGAAAACCTTTAGCAAAAGAATGGAAGATAAGACAGCTACAAAGAGTGATTGTTCCAACAAGAAGATTCTGCCAGGAGCCGGTTTTATAAGAAGTAGAGTTCGCAAAGGAACTAACACCGACATTTAAGATACTTAATCCAATGGCTGTAACAACACAACCGGATACGATTGGTTGTATTATTTTTTTCCAATATTTTGCACTTAAGCCAAGCAATCCTTCCATACATCCCCCGATAATCACGGCACCGATCATATAGCCATAATCCTTTGAAGCCGCAGTGATGCAAGAAGATATGAAGGTAAAGCTAAGTCCCATAACGATAGGCAATCCTGAGCCGATTTTCCAAATTGGATATAATTGAATTAATGTACCAATTCCGGCAATCAGCATACAATTCTGAATTAACTGCGCTGATTCATATGGAGTAAATGGCTGGCCATTATATACAGCCACCCCAGCGATGATGATTAATGGTGTGACATTTGCCACGAACATGGCAAGAATATGTTGGAAGCCAAAAGGAACGGCTTTTAAGACAGGTACGCGTCCTTCTAATCGATAAATATTATCGATGTTGACATCCTTTTTCTTTTTTGACATAGTTGTTTTCCTCCCAAGGAATGTTGAATATATTTTTATTATATATTTTATTTAGAATAAAAGACAGTATTTTTATAATAATTATCATAAATCAGAAGAGCTATGACTTAAAACCAATGGTTGAAACCATAAGGTTTATTGTCATAGCTCTTCTTTTTATATGAAAATATTATACTCTCTATTTACTCATTTTATTCCCTACTAAGAAACAAATTGCAGCGACTGCCATACCATTGATGGAAGGAATTCCGAAAGGAACCACATTTGCTACGATTGCTCCAAGGATAACACCGATGACTGCGAACCAGTTAACTTCTTGATTTGGCTCGATATCATCATATTTATCCTTATTCATAAAGTAAGAAAGAATGAGGATAATACCTACTGGAGGAAGGGTACAGTTTAAGATATTCAGCCATCCGCAGAAATTCCAGTATAACCAGATTGCAGTAGCAGTACCAAAAATACCGGAAAACAGTACCATTGGTTTTTTTCTGGTTCCGAAGATGTTGGCAAGACCAAGACCTGCGGAATATAATGCGTTATCGTTGGTTGTCCAAATGTTTAATCCAAGAACCAGGATTGCCAGGTAGAATAATCCAAGATTGATCATAACTTCAAAGATATCATTACTGCCTGCGAAGATGGAAGAGATACCACCCATGAAGAACATGAGAGAGTTACCAATAAAGAAAGCAACGATGGTTGTAATCATACCGGATTTTCCACTTTTTGCGAATCGGGTAAAGTTTGGTGTTGCAGTACCACCAGATACGAAGGAACCAATTACAAGACCAGCTCCACCGATTACTGTAAGACTACCTGAGGATTTGGCAAACTGATCAATAATCGTTCCATCTCCACGCATAACAGCAAGAACCATAGAGATTGTACCAAGAATTGCAACGCATGGAACAGCGATGTAACTGATAATGGTGAGGGATTCAATACCGAAGTATGCAGATGCTGTCATACAGACACCAGCGATGATTACTAAAGCCCATTCTGCTGCAGTGCTTCCACCTAATAATTCTTTGGAAACTGGAATGGCAAACATGGCAACACCTACACCAAACCAGCCAATCTGTGTGAAAGCAATCATAGCTGATGGAAGATAGGAGCCTTTACGACCAAATGATTTTCTTGCTAAAAGATCAAGGCTCATTCCAGATTCTGCACCAACATATCCGAGGAGACCGGTGTAAAGACCTAAGATGATACCACCTAAAAGAAGGGATTTTACAAAACCATAAAAATCAAGTCCATCGGCGAGCTGCTGGCCAGTCCACATGCTGGCAGAGAAGAAGGTGAAACCGAGCATGATCATGAACATGGTAATCATGCCACGTCGACTATCTTTTGGCACCTTGGCGCTGGCGTAATCGATATCCACTTTTTCATTTTGATTTGACATATTTTTTCTCTCCATTTATTTAGTTTTTATTTTGATTGTAATTAAATCATATATTTTTTCAAAGAATTTTTGAATTCACGGATTCTGGTATTTGCGATTTCTTCTAAGGTAACATCCTTTAAGCTTGCAATATAACCTTTTTCCTGTCGGAAAAGCCATAGTTTTTCTTCTTCCGGAAGTTCTTCATAATGACAGCTATGAATCCAGTCTTCGTAACTGATATCCACACTGTGGCCTAATTTTTCTTCTAGTAATTCTATGAAATCAATCTGATCTTTTCTTTTTAAGAGGCCTTCCCAGAATTCCAGAACTTCTTCAATATGTTCCATGATTTCATAACGACGTGCACCACCATCATAAATCGTACATTTTTCAAAAAGAGGATCACGCATGGATAAAGTCTGGCGACGGAAAGCAGGAGCTACAATACCATCTCTCCAGATAAAATCGATCAACTGGCGGTTGATACCGGAAACGCCTTTATCATCTCCTTCATAGCAAGTGAAGATACCTTCATAGTAAACTACCATGAAGCCTTCAAATTCTGGCCAGAATTCACGGATTTCTTTTGTAAATTTTTCTAAAATTTCGATTCCCTTTGTTCCACCAATGGTGAAGAAAAGAATGTTACGTAATTGTACATTCTGTTTGCGATAGAAATCGATGACTTCTTTTAAACAATAGATCAGAGTTTCACCGGAAGCAATGATATCACCAATCATTAAGGTACTGTCTGGTACTGCAGTTAATTTACTGTATTTTACAGCAAGACCAACCATTTCATCTTCTTTGAAAACACGTTCGCAAGACATAAAACTGATGTCATGAACACGGATGTGTTCCTGATAACAGCTTTCTTCCAATGGATAGTTTAAAGCACCACGAAGAATGGATAAAATATTGGCAGATGTAATTCTTTTTTTCTCTTTTAAATAATACATCATCTGTGAAGTTGCGTTGATGAGACATTTATATACTTCATAGCCAACAACTTCCGGATGGTTCATAAGTTTTCTGGTTTCTGCTTCAGACACAATATAGTATTCGTTCAAAAAGTCTCCACCCTGAAGCTGATAGCAATCGACACCCTGATCGTAGAATTCAGGAATTAATCTTACTTCATCCCACTTAGGAATATTCATTACTTTTCCTCCTCTTTTGTAACAAATTTATACAAAAAAAACACCCGGACATTTTCCGAGTGCCTTTTTTAGAATACCATCATTTTTCATAAAAAACAACAATTTGCTTTATAATTTTATGAAAAAATAGACTTTTACGTATGAATTTAAAAAAGAAATAATGTATGTTTTTAGGCCCCTTTATCATACTAGATAATTAAAGTCTTCTATGGTATATTTAATAACATTGTTATATGATTGAAAATAATATGGAAGAGAGTTGTTTATTCTTTTATTTTAGAGATTTATAGGAGTTATTGAAAAATGTTACGTTTAAGACCATTTAAAGACAGTGATGCAAAAGAAATTGCCACGTGGACCAGCGAAGAGGAGGAATTCCTTAAATGGTCCGCCGGTACCTTTGGTGAGTTTCCTTTGGATGAAAAGAGATTATTGGAAGACATTTATAAAAAGGAACATTATGAAAAGTATTATCCATTCGTTGCTTTTGATGAAAGTGGTTTGGTTGGATTTTTAATCCTTCGAATTCCAGGAGAGGATAATAAAGTTTTAAGATTGGCTTATATTATCATCAATTCTTCCAAAAGAAACCAGGGATACGGAAAAGAGCTGGTGAAGCTTGCATTAAGCTATACCTTTGATATTTACGGTGCGGATTTCGCCAATCTTGGTGTATTCGCCAACAATGTGAATGCTTATAAATGCTATGAAAGTATCGGTTTCCAGGAAAATGGAAAATCCACAGAATATAAGATCCATGGGGAAACATGGAAGACCATTGAGATGGAAATAGACCGAAATAATAAGACTTGGAGAGAATAAATGAAAAGAAATGATGCCATTATATTTAGAAAATTTGTTCATATTATGATTCCGGCTTTTGGCACTGCCATTGCGGTTTCCCTCAATGAATTTGTCGATAGTATTTTAGTATCCCAGCTTCTTGGAAGTAAAGCCATGGCCATTGTCAATGTATGCTCGCCGGTTATGCTTTTTGCAGCATGCCTCTACCTTTTATTTGGTATTGGAGGAAGTATTATCTATGCAAGATTGATTGGGGAAAAGAAAGAAAAGGATGCAGAGAAAATTTTTTCTCTAGCACTTTTTTCTGCCTTTGTTATCAGTATGATTGTCATGGTTCTGGGAATTTTCTTTCGTGTACCATTTGCTGCCTTACTGGCAGGGAGTAGTGATTTTAAGGCGGAATTATACCCTTATCTTTTCTACGCTTTCCTATCTTTTCCATTCATTGTTGTAGTGATGACCATATCATCCTTTTTACCTGCCATGAATTATCCGGTACTTGCCAGTGGATGTGCTATTTTGGCAAATGTGGTGAATCTGATCATGGACTATGTTTTTATCAAGTTACTCCATCAGGGAACCTGTGGCGCAGCCATGGCAACCTTGTGCGGATATGTGGTAACGGGAATCCTTATTGTCATATTATTTGCCAGAAAAATGGTAGATGTGAAGCTTTCCAATCCATTCCATGATCTTTCCAAAGAAAGTATCTTAGAAATCTTAAAACTGGGTTTTGCCGATGCTTCCATACAGCTTGGCTTTGCACTTACCTGGGGATTTCGTAATAATATGCAGCTGGTTTTGGAAACGATGAACTGGTCGCATTCTCCTTCTTCATGCAGTTAGGCTCCATCATATCCATCTTCATTGCGGGAATATGTGATGGTGCAGTTCCTGTTTACTCTTTATTATATGGGGCGGATGACCGGCAAGGGATTAAACTTTTAACGAAAAAGGGACTGATGCTTTTGGAAATCTGTTCCGTTGGTTTGATTGTTCTATTCGTCTTTTTCCCTGGAATCCTTCTTCGCATTTTTGGGATTGAAAGTGCTCTACAGCAAAGTATATGTATCCGAGCCATCCGAACCTTTGCCATCTATGCACCATTTCGCAGTGCCTTAGTCTTTTATCGTGTCCTTTTAAATGCTGGTGGAAAAATCAAATATGCTTCTACCATTGCCGTGCTTGATAGTATTATTGGTATCACCGCATTTTCTTATCTGGGAAGTGCGATTTGGAAGATTGATGGTTTATGGTACGCCTATATCATGAATTTAATAGTGATCATCATCTTGATGGTGATCTATAATATCCATTTGTACCATAAAAGTCAGAAAAAGATTTCTCCATTTTATCTGCTTTCAGAGGAGCCGGAGAGATTTATGTTGGATCTCACCATTTTATCGGATGAAAAAGAATTTACACAGTTAAGTGAAAATGCGGTTGCATGCTGTAAAGAGAACGGATTTTCTGATCGCATCAGTACATTTGCCGGACTTTTGATTGAGGAAATGGCTGCTTATACACGTAATCATTGTGGGGAACATCAATATTTAGATATTTTAATGAAAAAAGAAGAGAGTGGTATAAAGATTGATTTTCGTAGTATTGGAAAACCGTTTAACCCTTTGGTAGAAAGTGAACAGGATCCTCGCTATAATGTGGATTTACTCAACAAACTAGTGAACGATATCCATTATGTTTATGCCATGGGGCTGAACACAACCAGCATCATATTGAAAGAAAAATAAAATAGAATAAAAGAAATGTAAAAAGAGAGGTCAGATTTTATCTGGCCTCTCCGTCATGAAAAGCATATTTACAAGAGAATAAGAATACCATAATCCAAGAAAGCATCAATGGATATGCAATAAAACAGATCATCCAATCCCAGCTGGATAGAGCGAAATTTTGAACAATTAACCATAACGCAAATCCGATCAAAGCAAATAAGCATCCAAAAAGAAGCAAAGCGAATCGGTATTTTTTCTCTGCCGGCCAGTTTTTCTTTTCGATATATTTCCATAATTTTTTCATAATGTGTTACCTCCTTTTTTGACAGGAGTATATCTTCCCTATGTAAAATCAGAAATCAGTAATCCGTAAGGAACATGTAAAACACAGAAATTTTACAAAGATTTTACAAAGAGAACCTCAATCCTTTTACAGAGCTACTTTATGCTAAAGAAAAAAAGAATGAGAGGTAACTTATATGGATTTTTTTGGAATATTAACAATGATCGGAGGTCTTGCCCTTTTTCTTTATGGTATGAGTACCATGGGGGATGGTCTGGTTATGCTTTCTGGTGGGAAACTGGAGTTGATTCTTGAAAAACTGACTCAAAAAAGAATTATGGCCTTACTTTTAGGTGCCATGGTCACCGCAGTAATTCAATCTTCCTCTGCAACAACGGTTATGGTTGTCGGTTTTGTTAATTCCGGGATTATGAAGCTGACACAAGCTGTTGGCATTATCATGGGTGCCAATATCGGTACCACCATCACATCCTGGATCTTATCTTTAACGGGAATCAGTAGTGGTAATATATTTCTTCGCTTTTTAAAACCAAGCTCTTTTTCACCAGTGCTTGCGGGTATCGGCATTATCTGTTTGATGACTGGTGAAGATGGCTCCAAAAAGAAAACGGTAGGAAATATCTTGTTAGGATTTGCAGTATTAATGATTGGTATGGAGACTATGAGTGGAGCAGTGGCTCCTTTAAAAGATAATGCTTCCTTTACCGGCATGTTGACCGCTTTCTCCAATCCGATTCTTGGGATGATTGCCGGTGCCGTGTTAACAGCGGTAATTCAGAGTTCTTCTGCCTCCGTAGGTATCTTACAGGCTTTATGTTTATCTGGTGCAGTAACTTATGGAGCAGCCCTTCCAATCATCATGGGACAGAATATCGGTACCTGTGTGACAGCTCTGATTTCCTCCATCGGAGCCAGCAAAAATGCGAAAAGAGCCGCTTTTATTCATCTTTATTTTAACTTGATAGGAACGGTTTTATTCATGGTAGTTTTTTATTCCATCAATGCATTTGCTTCCTTTGCCTTCTTATCCCATACGGCAGGAGCAGCAGGAATTGCCGTAATACACAGCTTATTCAATATCGGCTGCGCCCTTGTTTTATTCCCATTTGCTAATCAACTGGTGGCCCTTGCCTCATTTACTGTAAGAAATGAGCAGATTACAGAAAATGAAGAAGTTCTTCCAGAAGAGTTAGCAGCTTTAGATGAACGATTTTTAGAAAGCCCATCCTTCGCCATCCAGCTTTGTAAAAATGCGGTGATGAAAATGGCAGAATACGCCAAAGAGTCTATCTTTTTGGCCATGGAAGTGCCTTCCAATTATTCGGATGAGAAAATGGCAGAAATTATTCGTTTAGAAGAGCTGGTCGATCAGTTTGAAGATTCTATTGGAACTTATCTTGTGAAACTGGCGGGAAGAGATCTTGGAAAAGAAGACAGTCATTTACTTTCTGTTTTGCTTCATTCCATCAGTGACTTTGAACGTATTTCCGATCATGCCATTAACATCGCGGAAGCAGCCGAAAAAATGCAAAAACAGGGAGTAGCTTTCACTGGTCATGGAAAACAAGAACTTGATGCCCTTGGAATTGCAATCCGTGATATAATCAACTTGACACAGAATGCCTTTTCTTCCGGCGATACCCATATTGCAATGAATGTGGAGCCATTGGAAGAGGTAATTGATGATATCGTCATGGAAATGAAACAGAGACATGTTAAGAGACTGAGAAATGGGGAATGTTCCATGGAAGCAGGTCTTCTCTTGGAAGATATCTTAACCAATTACGAAAGAGTATCTGACCATTGTTCCAATGTGGCTGCAGCCCTCATTGAAATTCAGGCAGATGAGCTCTCCATGCACCGATATCTTGATGGAAAAACAAAAGGCAGCGACCCTCATTTTCAGGAGGAATATCTCCGCTTGAAGGGGATCTACATCCTGCCGTTATAAGGAAAGGGATTTCAATGGCATTAATATATATTGTGGAAGATGACCCAAGTATCCAGGAAATCGAAATGATGGCTTTAAAAAACAGCAATTATATGGTGCAGGCCTTTGACCGTGCCTCCACATTTTATGAGAAAATAGATGAAATCATTCCAGATCTTGTCTTGCTTGACATCATGCTTCCCGATGAAGATGGATATAAAATTGTACGAAAATTACGAAATAATACGAAAACAAGGCGAATTCCTGTCATCATGATCACTGCAAAAACAGGGGAAATGGACATGGTAAAGGGCTTAGATGATGGTGCAGATGATTATATCAGAAAACCATTTTCTGTCATGGAATTACTATCGAGAGTCCGTGCCTTGCTGCGTCGTTCCCAGGAAGAATCGCCAGAACAGCTTATGGTGGGAGAGATATTATTAGATCATGAAAAACATACGGTGGTATGTGAGGGACATCATGTCATTCTTACCTTAAAGGAATATGAGCTGCTTCGTTATCTCATGATCAATGAAGGAGTTGTTTTAAGCCGAGACTCTATTATGCGCTTTGTATGGGGCGTAGATTTTGAAGGAGAGAGTCGTACGGTGGATATGCATATTAAAACCTTACGTCAAAAACTGGGAAATGCTGGTAAACAGATTCGAACCATTCGAGGTGTCGGTTATTCCATTAATAAGGAATGTGAGGAAGTGTAAATGAAACAAAAGATTAACATTCGTTTGAGCATGATCGCACTCATTGCCATTGTTACAACAACCATTGGCATCACATTGGTTTATTATAACCTTTTTCAGGGGCAGGTTCGAAGAGATTTAAAACAGAATGCTGTTTTGCTGGTGGAAACAGAAATATTCCAAAATGCTTATGCCAATGGAAAAGAAAGTGCGGAAAATCTGGAGCATTTAAGCGAGGGCAATTTGCGAATTACCTGGATTGATGCAGACGGTACCGTACTTTATGATAATGACACCGATATTTCTGGTCTTTCGAACCATTTGAATCGACCAGAGATCCAGATGGCCTTTGAGAAAGGAGAAGGGGAAAGTACGAGACGTTCGGATACCATGAACATGAATACTTTTTACTATGCCCTTCTTTTGAATAATGGTACGGTACTTCGTGTTTCCACCCAGGCAAGAAATATTATCAGCGTATTGGTGACTGCTTTACCTGTCATTGCCATCATCATTGTTTTAGTTCTTTTGGGATGTGTTTTGATTGGACATTTTCTTACCAGACAGCTGATGCGGCCGATGGAAGAAATGGCAGAGCATCTTGATGATAATAATCAAATTCCTGCTTATAAAGAATTGGAGCCATTTGTGGATAAGATTCGAAGTCAGCATGAAAATATTCTGGCAGCGGCCAAAAGCAGACAGGATTTTACTGCAAATGTTTCCCATGAATTAAAAACTCCGATTACCGCGATTTCCGGTTATGCAGAACTCATTGAAAATCATTTGATTGATAAAGAGGTAGAAACTCATATTGCGGGACAGATTCGTCATAATGCAGACCGTTTGCTGTCTTTGGTGAATGATATCATTAAGCTTTCTGAGCTTGATCATAAAGAAATTCCAAGAAAATTTGAACAAATGGATCTCCTGGAAGTGACCAGAGAATGTGTCAATGAATACATGCCTATGGCTGCTCAGAGGAATATCACCCTGACCATCAGTGGAATCTCTGCCGGAATTATCGCAGACCGCAGTCTGATTCGTGAAATGATTGATAATCTGATCCAAAATGGGATTCGGTATAATAAGGAAAATGGTAGTCTTTTCCTTCATGTCACCATTGAAGACGGACATCCCATGCTTTCTGTTAAGGATACAGGAATTGGTATTCCAGCCAATCAGCTGGATCGAGTCTTCGAACGTTTCTACCGCGTCGACAAAAGTCGGTCCAGAGAAACCGGTGGAACGGGACTTGGTCTTGCTATTGTAAAACATATTGTTGAGATACACTCTGCTGAGGTTAGCATAGAGAGTGTGGTGGATCAGGGAAGTAATATTATAATTCGTTTCTAGGCGAGATATTTTTATTCGATAACAAGGAAAAAGCAAAGGCGGGAGATAAGAGAGTCTCCCGCTTTAGTCTTTTAAAACCATATCTAAATATTTGAATGTGTTTATAAATTACTTTTAAAGTTACCAAACATACGAAAATCTGAGGTCATATGTCTTACGGATCGCATGATATCTTCCATGCCAGGATCGGTCAGGTTTCCGGTCAGTTCCAGGAAAAACATGTATTCCCAATTCTTTTCTGGAATCGGACGGGATTCGATACGAACCAGGTTAAGATCATGGTTGGCAAAGACGGATAAGACTTCATGAAGGGAGCCAGACTTATGTCTTGTGGTAAAGGAAAGGCAGATCTTATCTCTACCTTCTCGAAGTTCCATTTTCGGAGCAACCACAACAAATCGGGTCGTATTCAGTTTATTTGTCTGGATGGAAGGCTTGAGGATTTGGAGATTATAGATTTCTGCTGCCCTTGAGGAACAGATGGCTGCTTTATGAATATTCCCCATCTCAGCAACCATTTTGGCACTTCCTGCCGTATCAGCAGAAGGGATGCGATTCCATTTTGGATATTGGTTTAAGAAATATTCACACTGGAACAATCCCTGTTCATGGGAATAAACGGTATCGATATCTTCTAAAGTAGCACCTGGCATTCCTAAAAGATTATGTTCAATAGAAACTGTGGTTTCTCCAACCATATAACATTCGTATTGGATTAACAGATCGTATACCTGACGAATGGCTCCGGTAGAAGAGTTTTCGATTGGCAAAACAGCATAGTCGGCCGAACCATTTTTTAAGGCAATAAAGTTATCTTCAAATTGATACAAACCTTTTGTATTCACACCTTCTCCGAAGAAAGATCTGGCGGCCATTTCACTGTAAGCACCAGGCTCGCCCTGATATACCACACGTGGATTCTCCACGATATCCTGTACTTTCTGTTTGATTCTCATTTTTTCCTCTAACAAAGACTGAATTGTTTGGTCAATCACCTGCAGACGTTCTAAATCTATATTTGTCATGCTTTTGATTCTCCTTAAGAATTACTATTTTAATAAATTAATATTGTTGAATGCGTATTTATTATCATAGCACATTTGAAAATGAAGTACCACAATGAAAAAAGATATATCAAAAAGATTAATACTTACTATCAAAATATTTACTTAAAAAGATTGAGAAAAGTATTCGAATTTGTTACTATATATCATATGAGGTAAGAATGATCGGGAAATGATTCTTATCGATATATTTTGTGGGAAATATATAGGAGTATAGAAGGGAGTATAAGGAATGAAATGCAATCAGCAGGTGATGGGAATTCAGCCATCCAAATCTGTGGCTACTTTGCCAAGAATCATGGCCATGCAAAAAGCAGACCCAAGCATAATCAACATGACAGTGGGAGAGCCGGATTTTGATACAGCAAAACCAATCTGCGACGAAGTCTATCGTCAGCTCCAGGCAGGCTATAATCACTATACTGATGCCAGAGGAATCGAAGAACTTCGAATGGCGGTGGCAGAAAAATTAAATAGAGAGAACAAGATTCCTTGTAACAAAGATCAGATTTTGATAACACCAGGAGCGAAATATGCCGTTTACCTTGCCATGCAGGCTTTGATTAATCCTGGTGACGAAGTTATGTGGCTCACTCCTGGCTGGGTATCCTACCCATCCATCGCTCAGCTTTGTGGTGGGGTACCTGTTGCTGTTCATCTTAAATACGATGAAAAATACCGTATCACTTATGAGGCATTGGAGGCAGCCGCTTCCGATCGTACCAAAATGTTGGTAATCAATTATCCAAACAATCCAACAGGAAGAATTCTGTCCAAAGATGATATCGATGCCATCACCAGATTTTTGAGAAATCATCCGGATGTTTATCTTTTATCTGATGAAATCTATGAAAAGATTATCTATCATAATAACGAAGTTTTCAGTTTTGCATCCATGCCAGAATTCTTTGATCGAACCATCACAGTAAATGGATTCTCAAAATGTGCCGCCATGACTGGCTGGCGTGTAGGTTATCTGGCTTGTTGCGATGAAATCTTTGATATATGCCTGAAAATCTTCCAGCATACCATCAGCTGCACCAGCGGATTTATTCAAAAAGGAGCTGTTGTTGCATTACAACATCCGGAAGAAACGGAACGCATTCGTAGACACTACGAAGGCCGCATGAAAGTCATGGTAGAAGGAATTAATGAAATTCCAGGAGTAGAATTGATGGAACCAGACGGAGCATTTTACGGTTGGGTAAAATTCGATTCCAAAAAATCCAGCAATGAGCTTTGCGAAGAAATCCTTATGAAGGCGAAAATTGGTGGAATCCCAGGCGAAGCCTACGGGGAAGAAGAGAAATGCTGCATTCGTTTTTCCTTCGCCAGCAGAAAAGAGATTCAGCAGATGCTGATCAACCTTCGAAAGTTTGTAGAGGAGGGAAATTTGTAGAGAAATAGAAAATGGAAGAGCAAGGTGAAATGAGGTGATTTCTCAAATCAAAAGCTCTTCCATTTTATTTTTTATATTTTTGTTCCACTATCAGATAAGTAATGATAAGACCCAAAGCCCAGATCATAACAAAAATAGAAACAATCAAACCATAGACAGAATCCCCTCCAATCCAAAGAAAGGGGAGGCCTAGCAGTTCAAATATTACAGCAAATACGAACCATATTTTTGCCACGGCATGGTTATATGCTTTTACATTTTTGACTTTAGGTGGCTTTATTCCAGTAAAAAATCCGACTGCCTTTTCTGATTTCCATGTTGTAATAGCAATTGCGAAAATTAAGATGGCGACAAGGGTAAATACGGCAAACACAATACGCATAATTTATCTCCTAAGGCTTTTATCGTGATCTTCATCAACATAATCGAATCATATTCATTCCAAAATCTATTGTTCAATATCCCCAGTCCAGTCAAGAATTCCGCCACATTCGATAATGTTAGTATAACCAAGAGCGGCAAGCTTGCCAGCAGCCTCCTGACTTCTTCGACCACTTCTGCAATAGGCATAGATCGTCTGATTTTTATCTTTTAGTTCAGCGGGTTCTTGCCCCCCAATCTCTTCATTGGCGATATTGATGGCATTTGGAATATGACCTTCTGCATATTCATCCGCTCTCCTTACATCAAGGATGATATAATCCCCTTCATTTTCGAATAATTTCTTGGCATCTTCCATACTGATTGAAGTATAAGAGGCAGTGTCATCACCACCTACTTTTCCAGCGATAAAAACTGAAGTTGGTCCGTCAGAGCCACCAATGATAGATACAGCTTTACCATTTTCATTTTCACTAACAAATAATTTAACACGGATTTTCTGGTAAATGAATATGCCAGCTACAAGAGCAATGGCAATGATACCAGCGATATATTTTTTCCTCATTGAAACACCTGCTTTCTATTTTGTCTTTACTTTTTTAATGTTTTCTAAATGAGCAGGACGTATTTCCATTCGTCTTGTCAAAGCATTTTCATCTTTACCGTAGTAAGCATGAATAATAAACTGCATTTTTCAGTCCTCCTTTTTACCATATATTACCACATTCATCGATGGAAGTCATTCTTGCCAGATTCATTTCGTAATTCACTTGGGAAATATAAGATTCAAGATCTTTGCAATCAAACCAGCCACTTTCCTGATTCATCTCAAAGAGAAAATCATATCCAAATATTTCGATAAGATACAGCCAGCCTTCATAAGTAATATATCCTTCGTAAATGTGGCAATAGTCAAATAGTTCTTTGACTAGGGAAGGATCTTGTAGTTGTTCTTTGGTATATTCTATTGTGTTTTCTTCGTTGCCATAAGGCATGTAATATGCAAGCATGAGTTTCCTTCTATAATAATTTTATTTGCATTGATTATAGCATTTTTGCTGAGAAAAGTGTGGTCAATTATACCTATTAATTTGTAATTACAAATTGATGAAAGCATGTATAAATGTTAAGATATAAACAGCAATCCAGATAATATTTTTTATGATTGTTTTTTGAAAATTATAAATGGAGATAAATATATGGTAACAGGTGAATTAAAAAGTAAAATTGATAGTTTATGGGAAATATTCTGGACTGGTGGTCTAACCAATCCTTTGGATGTCATAGAACAGATGACATACCTGATGTTTATACGAGATTTGGATGATGCAGATAATCTGCATGCAAGAGAGGCAGCTATGTTAGGCCTTCCACATAAGAGTGTATTTGCTGAGGAAGTCCACATCGGAGAGAGAACCATCTCTGGAAATCAATTGAAATGGAGTGTATTTCATGATTTCCCTGCTGCAAAAATGTATAGCACCATGCAAGAATGGGTATTTCCATTTATTAAAAATCTTCATGGTGATAAAGATAGTGCTTATTCAAAATACATGGGTGATGCCATCTTTAAAGTTCCAACTCCTTTGATGTTGGATAAAATAGTTACTGCAATGGATTCCATCTACGAACAGATGGCTCAGTTAAAGTCTGCTGATACCCGAGGCGATGTGTACGAATATTTGCTTTCTAAATTAGCAACTGCCGGTGTAAATGGACAGTTCCGTACACCAAGACATATCATTAGAATGATAGTAGAAATGATGGATCCAAAAGCAGATGAAATCATTTGTGATCCAGCTTGCGGTACTTCAGGATTCCTTGTATCTGCGAGTGAATATTTAAAAGAAAAGAAAAAAGAAGAGGTTTTCTTTAATAAACAGAACAAAAATCACTATATGAATCATATGTTCCATGGATTCGATATGGACAGAACAATGCTTCGCATAGGTGCGATGAACATGATGACTCATGGTGTAGATAATCCATTTATTGAATATCGTGATAGTTTATCTGATCAGAATCCAGATAAGGATAAATATAGTTTGATACTGGCCAATCCGCCTTTCAAAGGAAGTCTGGACTATGACATTGTAAGCACAGATCTTCTTAAAGTTTGTAAAACGAAAAAAACAGAATTATTATTCTTAGCTTTATTCGTAAGAATGCTGAAAATGGGTGGTCGTTGTGCATGTATTGTTCCAGATGGGGTATTATTTGGATCTTCGAAGGCACATAAAGATATTCGCAAAATTATTGTAGAAGAAAATAGATTGGAAGCTGTTATTTCCATGCCTTCTGGTGTATTTAAACCTTATGCAGGTGTTTCAACAGCTATTCTTATTTTTACAAAAACCGGTCATGGTGGAACCGACAATGTTTGGTTTTATGATATGAAAGCAGATGGATTCACCTTGGATGATAAACGAAGTGAAACAAAAGAAAATGATATCCCAGATATCATCGAGCGCTTCAGAAATCTTGACAAAGAAGTTGAGAGAAAACGTACAGAACAAAGCTTCCTAGTACCAAAGAAAGAAATCGCAGATAATGCATATGATTTAAGTATTAATAAGTATAAAGAAGTAGAATATGTACCGATTGAGTATCCACCAACCCAGGAAATTATGGCCGATCTTCGTGAATTGGAAATGAAGATTGGAGAGGAAATGGATGCTTTGGAACAGTTGTTAGGATTATAAAATTCGGATTTGTAGGGGATGAATGATGGAATATATTAAACTATGTGACGTATGTGACTTTCAAGGTGGGTCACAACCACCTAAAGACGAGTGGTCATTTGATTTGAAAGATGGCTACATCAGAATGCTTCAAATTAGAGACTTTACACAGAGCGAAAGAGTCACTCCGGAATACATTAAGATAACAAAAACAACCAAGACCTGTGAGGCTGATGATATTTTAATTGCACGTTATGGTGCATCGTTAGGAAAAATTCTTACTGGTTTAGCTGGAGCTTACAATGTTGCAATAATGCGAACCATTCCAGATACGAATGTGTTAGAGAAGAAATATCTGTATTATTATTTGAAATCACCAGTATTTCAAGGATTCCTGTTAAATGTAGGAAGTCGTGCTGCACAGGCGGGATTTAATAAAAATGATCTTCAAGAGTTACTCATTCCTAATATAACTCGGAATGAACAATTGGAAATTGTTGGAATATTAGAGCGTGTAGAAGCAGTTATAGAGGCTCGGCAGAGGGAACTTCAAAAGTTGGATAAACTCATCAAAGCCCGATTGAGATTTCACCTTTTTTAAGAGATTTAATAACTGTTATATTTTGTTAT
>JAUNNI010000125.1 GCA_030531555.1 Eubacteriales bacterium
AAATCCAACTTAATTTTTTTAAAAAATTGTCTTGACAAATGGGTTCACCTTAATATTTCTATCATAACAAAGGAGGAGTATATCGATGAAAGAGTATAAATATGTTGCAGTTCATACAGGAAATCTTATTGGTGCAAGATCGGATAATCACAGAGAGATTATTGATAAACATGCAAGACAAGGATATCGTTATGTTGGATATATTCCAACAGTGATGAGTGATTACGGAAAGATCAAAGATATGGATCTGATTTTTGAAAGAGACGTATAAAGCTGGAAGGAAGTGATTCTATGATCACAATTTTCAATCGTAAAGAGGTATGTATAACCCAAAGCCTAAATGAACGTATGAGAGTAAGAGACATATTGGCTTCAGCTAATATTGACTATTCCATCAAGACAAAAAATTTATACAGTGGTGGGAGAATGGGAAGATCATCAGCATTTATGAAAACAGATTATATGTACGAATACAGAATCTATGTAAACAAGAAAGATTATCAAGAAGCATATTACCTGATTCATAAAAAGTATGTGTGCTAATTGGATTGAATGATAGATGAAGGAGGAAATGATTATGGTAAAACTTGTTGGTACAAATAAAAAAGGAAATGGATTTCAGGAAATTGTGATTTTGGATGAAAAAAACCATCTTACTAAGTTTGGAACTTTACTCCTTATCTGCGAATTGATTGCGGATTCAGCAATCGTTTATACAGCTGTTTCTTTGTGGAAAAAATTCAAGAAATAGGTTTTTATCATTGATTTTCATAAGAAGGTGAAGGAAATGAAAAAATTTGCTTTATTCATGATCTTGGGATTGTTTGTGTGTTCGATATTTGGATGTAGCAGACAAGATAAAACCACACATGATAGATATGAAACAGCAGTTCTTAGAGTCGGTGGAACCGGAGGGGGAGTTCTCCATCTACCATCTACAGAAGAAAAAGATGATAATGAAGAAGATTTTTCTATATGTTTTGTGGGTGGATGTCAGAAAGAAAGAATACTTCCAAGTAGCTACTGCAAAGACCACAAATGCATGCAGGAAAATTGTGTTCTAAGAAAAGAAAATAATTCTGATTATTGTCAAAAACATAAAAAGGAAAAAGAGCAGCCAGTTAAGAAATATGACCCATATGATGTCTATGATTACGATGACCCGGATGACTTTGCAGATGATCTTTGGGAAGAGTTTGATGATGAATGTTGGGAAGATGGATATGATGAAGCATATGATTACTGGATAGATAAGCATAGGAGATAATATTGATCATAATAGATTGCCACCTGGTAGGGGCAATTTATTAAGACTGGAGAAGAAATTCTTCAGTCTATTTTTTGGCAAAGTAAGCGATGAATAACCTGACAGATAGTAGCAGGTGCTTTTTCGTGAGATAATACGGTCAGGAGTGATCCGCTCTATGGCCATTTCTGGTTTCAGACACTGGACATTTTTACTACTTTTCTGTCCAATTCTTTGTGTCTACAATCACTCCAATATATTGATCAGGAGTAAATCTATATGAGAAAACGTGGTCCTAACCGATCGGATGAAGAATGGTTAGAGTTAATTATCAAATGCCGCCAAAGCGGTTTGACAGATAAGGAATGGTGTCATCAGAACAACATCAATCGGAGTACTTTTTATAACGTTGTTAAAAGGCTGGAGGAAAAAGCCTGCTGTATTCCTGATACAGCTTATCCACAGCATAAATCCTTTCAGGAGGTTGTTCCTCTTGCTGTCCAGGATGATACGGTTCTTTTTCCATCCCTTGAAACCTCATCTAACGACCTTGTTGAAACAAAGATATCTGAGCCAAGCAGAAATCTTTATCAAGTTCGTACGTAAAGCGAAAGTATCGTAGATATAAATAATCCAGAATGAAAAGTAAAAGTATTGTTACTATTCATTCTGGATTTTTTATATAAGAGATGAACTATCTCATAAAGAATTCCAAGTTGTGAAAGATTTTTTCTTAATTGGAAGATTCAAACATGTGTGCCTCATTAAAGAAATCTAATTGAACGTCGTCGCCATTGGAGGAATCGTCCGTGCTGTTTTCTGAAGATCTTTTATTGTTGGAATTTTCATCAAGAGTTTGATTCTTTATAATATTTCTTTTTTTCATAGAATACAATTTTTCAAATTTCAAGGCGTTATGTGTTTTTTTGTTATAATAAATAAGAATGGCTTCGGCAAATCCTAAGGAACCAGCTTTCCTGTCACGGGCTGTGCGACTTATTTCTTTTACCGATATACGGCTTAATCTTTCCTTAAAGAGGTTATCCTTTAAGGCATCATCATAACAAAAGATTAGTCGTGAAATACCATTCAACATATTGGCACTGAATGACAGATTGGCACCTTCCCATGTACCAACAATGAGGCGTAAGGTACGATCAAGTACATGATAACCATATTTGTCATATATGTTTTCTAAAGAAGAGACAGCACATATTCCTCCAGGCTGACTGCTTGAAGAGATGTGTAGATCATACGATTCTACCAAGGCCTGAATAATGAGATGTTTATCACTTCCAGCTTCAATATTCGCCATGAATATTTCATAAGGAAGCAAAGGTTTTGTGTATTTCATTTGGTTTGCAAATATATCTGCTTCGTGAGTATAGTCAAGATCATCATAGACCATACACCATACAGGGGTATCTCTTGAACCGGAGACAAGAGCTATAATTTCTATTGTATGTTGCCCATTAAATACATAGTTTACGCCATCTCTTTTACTGACTTTTACAGGGTTTATTTGGTATGGGTCGAAATGTTCTGCCGCTTTTTTTACATGCTTTATAGATAGATTTCTCTGATACTCCTGATTGGAAACAAGGTTTTTAATTGGAATCTGTTCAAAATGAACATTGGGAACGAATTGTTGTAAATCCATAGCTTATTCACTCCTTAATTGATATTCTATTGTATTTACTGCTGCTTTCAAATCTTTAAGTTTAATAAAAAGTTTATTGCGTGCTTCTTCGGAAACGTTATTGTAAGGTGCACTATTTAGTGTTCTATTAATTGAGCTAATCCAAGATGGAATAGTTAATGTAAGACTGGATATTTCAGAGTCAGGGTCATAGGCTGGCATCTGCTTAATCTCCGGTTCGATCTTTTTAAAAGATTTATTGGATATTTTAGACTTTTGTGACGAGGTTTTTATGTCAGTTGTAGTAAGCTTTGATAAACGATGAGAAATGATATACATTTTTAGTCGGAATAATTCTGAAGGTGACAAATCAGTTAATGCAGAAATTGTATTGTGTGATGCTTGTAGTTGGTCAGTTAATATTAGAATTGCCATATCAGATGATTTTTGTCTTATTTGATCAATATTATCTGCGTATACACTATATTTGTAGATTGTACTTAAAGAATATCCTGTTTCTTTGGCAACGACTGCTCCAGAATAGGATGTATGGACTAATGGATGATCAAGGTGTGGACGTTTTTCATACGCTGGTGTAAATTGGTTTTGTGATGGATAAAGTTTCTCGTAAAGTGTTTTTACTGAATGAAATAGGGTACCGACATAATATTTCCTATATCCATCAGGAAGATTTTCTTTTTGCAGCTCATTTTTACAAATCCAGATAATCGCTTCTTCCTTCATACGAAACCTTACAGATTGAATTGGACATTCAATTTCTAAGATTTTACATATTTCATATCTCTTATAACCATCTACAAGAAAACTTTTCCACACAGTGATTGGTTGTTTGCATCCATTCTTTAAGATATCTAATTTCATAGATTCATATTCATTTGTTGAGATAGTTTGTTTTATCTGTTGAAATTCAGGATTGGCTTTTATATTTTTAAATAATGGATATTTACTCATGGTGTTTTCCCTCACTAACTGAAATGCAATTGCATTCCTTTAAATTGAAATATACAAGATTATATTCTTGAATATAATTTCCATTTACCCGGAATGTTTTTTCACAATCCAAAAATGGAAATACTTCAGAGAGTCTTATGATCAGATTCTTACTGTGTAGTTCACAGCATTGATTTTCTGATATAGATAACCAGTTAATTTTATGTGATAAGTGATCTGCGGAAGAACTACTTTGAATAATCATTATATATTCTTCTGGATTGATGAGTAATTGAATATAATCAGGATCATTAAGTATGTGAAGGGTTGATTTGTGGATACGAATTCGTTTTCTTTTCATATCAAGCGACATGGCTGGAGTGTTTATATCATCATTTCTAATAGAGTGAATCTTAGATATTTTTTCGAACATTTTATTCATGTTGTCCTCCATCTTGTATAACCTCTGTTGGTTCAATTATTGTTTCTTTTGTTTTCGTATGATCTTTTTGTAAACCGAAAATAGCATAGTCTTCCAAGAAATTAACCTGCATTGCTTTTTTATGCTCGGAGACCGGAACACCAAATTGATGTTTCCATGATTCAGGATACATTGGGATGGAGGCAGATTTTTTAGAACTATCCTCAGTTTGGGAGCGCTCGAATATTTCTGGGTTATTGAGATCAAACAAAAATAGATATTCATCGCCAGACTTGATTAATTTACCCAATAATTTATATCGTTTATTTGGATCCCAGTTCATTAGTGAAATCACTTTTGCAAAGAATAGTCTGCAGGTAATTTGTTTAGGTGTACGTTTTTCAGTGGCAGAGCACCAACGAAAAGAATCTTTTTCATCTTCCATGCAAGGGCGGACTGCAAGTTTGTGATCTTCTGGATTGACAAGAATCTGAACATAATCATAATCTGGAAGTTTTCTTATACAAGCTGTATTTACGCCAACTTTATAATTATTAAAGGTAATGGATGGTTCATAGATATGAGCAAAAAATTCACCACGTACGACCTGGAACCCATCAAAATTAAATTTATCGATTTAAGGTGAACCCATTTGTCAAGACAATTTTTTAAAAAAATTAAGTTGGATTTC
>JAUNNI010000034.1 GCA_030531555.1 Eubacteriales bacterium
AAATCCAACTTAAAAACAACGATTTTTTTGTCTCATTTTATGGGTTCATTATACATATTTTGCTTAATATTCCGAAAATAATCTCATATTTTTCTTTATTTTAAAACGTTTCCCCTCATAAAATATGAAATTATGTCCCTGTTCTCTTTCAAGATCCTATCTCGTCATTGACGGAGTTTCTGATTTCATGTAGAATAGTAAAGTACGCAACTATGTAAAAATAAAGATAAGTTTACTATATAATACGGAGGAATGATTATGGCTCAGTTATGGGGCGGACGCTTTACAAAAGAAACCGACAAACTCGTTTATAACTTCAACGCGTCCATCAGTTTTGATAAAAAGTTTTATAGAGAAGATATGGAAGGCAGTATGGCTCATGTTAAAATGTTAACCGCTGTCGGAATCCTTACCGAAGAAGAAAAAGAACAGATTCTTGCAGGAATTGAAGGAATCTTGAATGATGTTGAAAATGGTACTTTAGAGATCACAGATGAATATGAAGATATCCATAGTTTTGTAGAAGCCAACCTGATTGATCGTATCGGAGATCCAGGAAAGAAGCTTCACACTGGAAGAAGCCGTAATGACCAGGTAGCTCTTGATATGAAATTATACACAAGAAAAGAATTACTTGCCATCCGCGACGAATTGGAAGAATTATTAAAAACCTGCCATAAACTGATGAAAGAAAATGTTCATACTGCAATGCCTGGTTTTACTCATCTTCAGAAAGCACAGCCACTGACTCTTGCTCATCATATCGGCGCTTACATGGAAATGTTTAAACGTGACCACGACCGTCTTGGTGATATCTATGACCGTATGAACTACTGTCCTTTAGGCTCTGGTGCTCTTGCAGGTACTACCTATCCTCTGGATCGTGAATTAACTGCATCTTTACTTGATTTTTACGGACCAACTTTAAATAGTATGGATTCTGTATCCGACAGAGATTATGTCATCGAGCTTTTAAGCGCACTTTCCATCATCATGATGCACTTAAGCCGTTTCTGTGAAGAAATCATCCTTTGGAACTCCAATGAATACCAGTTTGTTGAAATCGACGATGCTTACTCCACAGGTAGCAGTATCATGCCACAGAAGAAAAACCCAGATATCGCAGAGCTGGTTCGTGGTAAAACAGGACGTGTTTACGGCGCTCTCACTTCTCTTCTTACCACAATGAAGGGAATCCCTCTTGCATACAATAAAGATATGCAGGAAGACAAAGAGATGGCATTCGATGCTTATGATACCGTAAAAGGCTGCATTGCTTTATTCACAGGCATGTTAAAAACCATCACATTCCGCACACAGAACATGGAAAACAGTGCAAAGAACGGTTTCACAAATGCTACAGACGCTGCAGACTACCTGGTAAACCATGGTGTTCCTTTCCGTGATGCTCATGGAATCGTTGGTCAGCTTGTTCTTTTCTGCATTGATAAAGGCATCGCTCTTGATGATATGACTTTGGAAGAATACAAAGCCATCAGCCCAGTATTTGAGGAGGATATCTATGAAGCAATCTCCTTAAAGACTTGTATTGAAAAACGTAACACCATCGGTGCTCCTGGCCCAGAAGCCATGGAAGCAGTATTATCCATCAATGAAAAATGGATTGAAGAACATTTAAAATAAGCATAAAAAAACGGAGTGTTTCACGAAAGTGTCACACTCCTTATTTTTTTGCTATTTTTTAATGAGAAGATACCACATTAACATCCATCTGATTAAATGGAATAGATATTCCATTTGCATCAAAGGCGTATTTTATTTCCTCTAATACTCTCCAACGGGATGTCCAGTAATTCTCTGTACTCACCCAATATCTGAGTCCAAGTTCAATACTGCTGTCTTTATAATCATTGACATAGATCTCAATTGGTTCTTCCGGAAGAAGAGCCTCTTCCTCTAAAATCATGGCATTCAATACCTCTTTGGCTTTTCGAATATCATCATTGTAGCTAATTCCAATCAGAAGATCTACTCTTCTCTTATTCTGGAAAGTAAAGTTGGTCACTGTAGCATTAGATAATTCTCCATTTGGAATCATGATGGCTTTATTATCAATGGATAAAAGCTTTGTATACATAATTCCGATGGACTGTACTGTACCTTCCTTACCGCTTCCATCTAAGATATAATCTCCCACCTGGAAAGGTTTCATGAATAAAAGAATCACACCACCAGCTATATTGGTTAAGGAACCCTGTAAGGATAAGCCCAATGCCAAACCGGCAGAACCTAAGATTGCGATGATGGAAGAAGCTCCAACACCAATCTTAGTGATTGCCCAAAAGATGATGAGCACTTTCATTCCCAATCGGATAAAGGATAATAAAAAGGTCTGTAAAGTTGGATCTAAATTGGATCTTTCGAAAATTCTGCGACATGTTTTCACAATCACTTCAACCAATTTAAATCCAATGAAAAGGATCAAAAGGGAAATCAGAATATCGAAAGCAAAATCAATGATTCCAACCCCTTTTTTTCCGATATATTCATACAAAATCGATGTGATAATCTCTTTATAATTTGTAATCGCGTTCTCCATACAACTACCCTATGAAAAGATTATTTTGCTTTGATATAACCTTTTGCTGTTAACATTTCAGCACAAAGAACAGCACCACCTGCAGCACCACGAACAGTGTTGTGGGAAAGACCGATGAATTTGTAATCGAACATGCTGTCTTCACGAAGACGACCCATGGAAACACCCATACCGTTTTCGTAATCAACATCTAATGTAACCTGTGGACGGTTGTCTTCTTCCATATACTGGATGAACTGCTTTGGAGCACTTGGAAGGTTTAATTCCTGAGGCTGACCTTTGAAATTAACCCAACGATCGATGATTTCTTCTTTTGTAGGTTTTTTCTCAAAGTTTACGAATACAGCAGCTGTGTGACCATTTAAAACTGGTACACGAACACACTGACATGTGATCTTAGGAAGTTCTGCTTTTTCGATTACACCATCAACAACTTTACCGAAAAGACGAAGTGGTTCCTGTTCGGATTTTTCTTCTTCTCCACCGATATATGGAATTACGTTTTCTACCATTTCTGGCCAGTCTTTGAATGTTTTACCAGCACCGGAGATTGCCTGATATGTTGTAGCTACAACTTCTTTTGGTCCGAATTCTTTTAATGCATATAAAGCTGGTGCGTAGCTCTGGATGGAGCAGTTAGGTTTTACTGCTACGAAACCTCTTGTTGTTCCAAGACGTTTTTTCTGAGCTTCGATTACTTCGAAATGTTCTGGGTTGATTTCAGGTACTACCATTGGTACGTCTGGTGTCCAACGATGAGCGCTGTTGTTAGAAACAACTGGTGTTTCTGTTTTTGCGTATTCATCTTCGATGGCACGGATTTCATCTTTGGACATATCAACTGCAGAGAATACGAAGTCAACTTCTGCAGCAACTTTCTCTACTTCATTAACATTCATAACAACGAGTTTTTTTACTGCTTCTGGCATAGGTGTTGTCATTTTCCATCTTCCACCTACTGCTTCTTCATATGTTTTTCCTGCGGAACGTGGGCTTGCAGCGATTGCTACAACCTCAAACCAAGGGTGATTCTCTAAAAGAGAGATAAATCTCTGACCTACCATACCTGTACCACCAAGGATACCTACTTTTAATTTCTGATCCATTTTTCTATTCTCCTAACTTAAAACTATTTTACGATTCTTACTTTATATACATCTTTGATCTGGGAAAGTTCTTCAATAACAGCTTTGTCGATTACACTATCAACATCAAAGATTGCATAGGAATAATTGCCACGAGTTTTGTTGCTCATTTCAGTAATGTTGATACCGTCTTTAGAGAAGATACCTGTAAACTGAGTAAGCATGTTAGGAACGTTTTTGTGAAGAATTGCGATTCTTCCAAGGGTCTGACAAACACCCATATCTGTGTTTGGATAGTTTACAGAGTTTTTGATATTACCATTTTCAAGGTAATCCATGATTTCATCAACTGCCATCATAGCACAGTTGTCTTCAGATTCTTCTGTGGATGCACCAAGATGTGGGAAAGCAATAACACCTTTTGCACCAGCTGTTTTTGGTGTTGGGAAGTCTGTTACATAGCAACGTACCTTACCAGCATCGATAGCTTCGATTAATGCATCTTCATCAACAAGACCATTTCTTGCAAAGTTGAGGATGATAACACCATCTTTCATCTTAGCAAATGTGTCTGCATCGATCATATTCTTTGTACTGTCAAGTAATGGAATATGAACTGTGATAAAATCACAAACTTCGTAGATTTCATCTACACTATTTACATGATTAACAGAACGGGAAAGACTCCATGCAGATTTTACAGAAAGATATGGATCATATCCATATACTTCCATGCCAAGGTTCTTTGCTGCATTGGCAACAAGAACACCGATTGCTCCAAGACCGATAACACCAAGCTTTTTGCCTGCGATTTCAGTACCTGCAAAAGCTTTTTTTGCTTTTTCCATGGATTTTGTGATGTTCTGATCTTCTTTGTTATCAAGAACCCATGTATTGCCACCGATTAAGTCACGGGATGCCATAAACATACCTGTAAGAACTAATTCCTTAACACCATTTGCATTGGCACCTGGAGTATTGAATACAACGATACCTTTCTGTGCATAATCATCTACAGGAATATTGTTAACACCAGCACCTGCTCTACCTACAGCAAGAAGGTTAGGTACATCCTGAAGGTCATGCATGGCTGCACTACGAACGATCACTGCATCCGCTTCCTGAACATCATTTACTTCTGTGTAATTATCAGTAAATTTAGAAATACCACAATGCGCGATTGGGTTTAAACATTTGTATTGAAACATTTCTATATCTCCTTTTTCATAGGTGACATATATATTATAAAGTCACTCATTTTCTAAACTATTGTGAATTAGCCCCCCTAATACACAATAATTGCTCCGTCTTCACAGAAATGGATTATTTCTTAGCCAGATCTTCTTCAGAAAATGCTTCGGCAATGGATCCGCCTGGCGCTACCATTGGCCAAACTTTATCATCACTATCGATAATACAATCGATTAAATAGAATTCTCCACATTCTAAAGCTTCTTTGAATGCTGCTTCAAACTCATCGATGGTAGTTACTCTTTTTGCTTTACCACCCATAGCTTCTGCAAGCTTTACAAAATCTACTTTGTCATAAAGAGTTGTTGCAGAATATCTTTCTCCATAGAACAATGTCTGCCACTGACGTACCATTCCGAGTACATGGTTGTTGATTACAACCTGAATTACAGGAATGTTGCTACGAGTTGCAGTAGCAATCTCATTCATATTCATTCGGAAACAACCGTCTCCGGCGATATTTACAACCGTTTTATCCGGACGTCCAACCTTTGCACCAAGAGATGCACCAAGACCGTAACCCATGGTTCCAAGACCACCAGATGTGAGGAAACGGCGTGGCTGTGGATATTTGTAGAACTGTGCTGCCCACATCTGATGCTGCCCAACTTCTGTACAGATGATTGCGTCATTGTTGGTAAGCTCATCGATTTTTTCGATGACACCAGGTCCGGAAAGCTGTTCTTCGTGATATGTTAAAGGATATTTTGCTTTCAGCTCATAAATCTCTTCTAACCATTCTTTATGGGACTGTTCGTCAAGTCTCTTGTTGAGCATGGTAAGAACTGCTTTCACATCACCGATAATTGGTGTGTCAACCACAACGTTTTTGTTGATTTCAGCAGCGTCCACATCAATGTGAATAATTTTTGCTTTTTTTGCAAATGTTTTCACATTACCAACAACTCGGTCGCTGAAACGACATCCTAAAGCAATTAAAAGGTCACATTTGGAAGCACCGATGTTGGATGTTTTCGTTCCATGCATACCAATCATACCAGTGTAGTTTTCTGCGTTGCCATCAAAGGCGCCTTTTCCCATAAGGGTATCACATACAGGAGCATCTACCTTATGTACGAATTCACGAACCTCTTCACTGGCATTGGCAAGAGTACATCCCCCACCAACCATGATAAATGGTTTCTTGGATTTTTCGATTAATTTGATGGCTTCCTGTAATTTGTTTTCCTGAATTCTGTCACAAAGAGGATAAATTTTTTCTGGTTCTTTGCTTTCAAAATATGTTTTTGCAGCAGTAACGTCCTTAGTGATATCCACAAGAACAGGACCTTTTCTACCTGTCATGGCGATACGGAATGCATCGCGGATGGTATCTGCAAGCTGCTCGATATCTTTTACGATATAATTGTGTTTTGTGATTGGCATTGTTACGCCCTTGATATCAATCTCCTGGAAAGAATCCTTTCCAAGAAGATTTACACCAACGTTGGCTGTGATTGCAACAACAGGAATAGAATCCATATGTGCTGTTGCAAGACCAGTTACAAGGTTTGTTGCACCAGGGCCGGATGTTGCAAAGCAAACACCAACTTTTCCTGTGGCACGAGCATAACCATCTGCCGCATGGGATGCACCTTGTTCATGAGATGTTAAGATATGGGTGATCTCATCACTATGTTTATATAATTCATCATAAATGTTCAGAATGCATCCACCAGGATAACCAAAGATGGTATCTACACCCTGTTCTTTTAAACATTCGATTACGATTTCTGATCCATTAAGAATCTGTTTCATCAATAAACTCCCCTTTTATTCATTATTTAACCTGATCAAGGCTAAGTACAGCACCTGTGTTACCAGATGTAACTAATGCTGCATAACGGCGAAGGTAACCATCTGTGATCTTTGGTTCTCTTGGCTGCCATTTTGCTTTTCTTGCTGCCATTTCTTCATCAGAAATGTCAACATTAAGGCTGTTGTTAGGGATATCAATCTTGATAATATCGCCTTCTTCAACGAGAGCAATTGGTCCACCAACTGCTGCTTCTGGAGAAACATGTCCGATGGAAGCACCACGGGAAGCACCGGAGAAACGTCCGTCTGTGATAAGAGCAACAGAGGAGCCAAGACCCATACCTGCGATTGCAGAAGTAGGATTTAACATTTCTCTCATACCAGGGCCGCCTTTTGGTCCTTCATAACGGATAATAACAACATCACCAGCAACAATCTTGCCACCTTTGATAGCATCGATTGCATCTTCTTCACAATCAAATACACGAGCTGGTCCTTCATGTACCATCATTTCAGGAACAACTGCGGACTGTTTTACGATACCTGTATTAGGAGCAAGGTTACCTTTTAATACAGCAATACCACCCTTAGCCATGTAAGGATTTTCGATTGGGCGGATAACTTCTGGATTCATGTTGTGTACATTTTTAATGTTTTCGCCAACAGTCTTACCTGTTACAGTAATTAAATCTTCATGTAATAAGCCTTTTTTGCTTAATTCGTTCATTACAGCGTAAACACCACCCGCTTCGTTGAGGTCTTCCATGTAAGTTGGACCTGCTGGAGCAAGATGACAAAGGTTTGGTGTTTTTTCGCTGATGCCGTTGGCGATTTCCATGTTAAGCTCAACACCTGCTTCATGAGCGATTGCTGGAAGATGAAGCATTGTATTTGTGGAACATCCAAGTGCCATATCAACAGTTAAGCAGTTTTCAAATGCTTCTTTTGTCATGATATCGCTTGGACGGATATTTCTTCTGTACATTTCCATAACCTGCATACCTGCATGTTTTGCAAGACGGATTCTTTCAGAATATACTGCAGGGATTGTACCATTGCCCTGTAAGCCCATACCAAGAGCTTCTGTCATACAGTTCATGGAGTTGGCTGTGTACATACCAGAACAGGAACCACATGTAGGACCTACTTTTTCTTCAGACATAAGGCCTGCTTCATAAGAACCAACTGCTTCGAACATGGAAGAAAGACTTCTCTTACATCCATCAAGATGTCCTGCTAACATAGGACCACCACTTACGAATACAGTAGGTACGTTAACACGTGCTGCAGCCATTAAGAGGCCAGGTACGTTTTTATCACAGTTAGGAATCATAACAAGAGCGTCAAACTGATGCGCTTTTGCCATACATTCTGTGGAGTCAGCAATTAACTCACGAGTTACGAGGGAGTATTTCATACCAACGTGACCCATAGCAATACCGTCACAAACAGCAATTGCAGGGAATACGATTGGCGTACCACCAGCCATAGCAACGCCGAGCTTAACTGCTTCTGTGATCTTATCAAGGTTCATATGACCTGGAACGATTTCATTATAGGAAGAAACAATACCTACTAAAGGTCTGTCCATCTCTTCTTTTGTATAACCTAATGCATTAAATAAGGAACGGGAAGGAGCTGCAGCCATCCCTTTTTTTACAACATCACTTTTCATTTTTTTACCTCCAAATACAAAAATGATTTATCTTTCTCTAGATTCTTTCTACAATCAAATCACCCATTTCGACAGTTCCAACCTGTTTCATGCCTTCAGACATAATATCTACCGTACGGTAACCATCGGTGAGCACCTGTTTAATTGCACGATCAATATCATCTGCTGCCTGATCCATGTTGAAGGAATAACGAAGCATCATGGAAGCAGAAAGGATGGTAGCAATTGGGTTTGCAATATTTTTGCCTGCGATATCTGGCGCAGACCCATGGCTTGGCTCATAAAGACCAAAGGCTGTTTCGTTGAGACTGGCAGAAGAAAGCATACCGATGGAACCGGTTACCATGCTGGCTTCGTCAGATAAGATGTCACCGAACATGTTCTCTGTCAGAATAACGTCGAACTGTTTTGGATCTTTTACAAGCTGCATTGCACAGTTGTCTACGAGCATATGCTCAAGAGTAACTTCCGGATAATCTTTTGCAACTTCATTGACTACTTTTCTCCATAATCTGGAAGAATCAAGAACGTTTGCTTTATCAACACTTGTTACTTTTTTGCCACGTTTCATGGCAATGTCGAAACCACGAATGGCAATTCGACGAATTTCTTCTTCATTATATGTTAAGGTATCAACTGCTGTTAATACGCCATCTTTTTCTTCTGTATGACGTTCTCCAAAGTAGAGACCGCCAGTAAGCTCACGCATTACAACAAAGTCAAAACCATCTCCGATGATCTCATCACGGAGTGGACAAGCATCCTTTAACTCTTCGTAGAGGTATGCAGGACGCATATTCGCAAATAAATTTAATCCTTTACGGATTGCAAGAAGACCAGCTTCTGGTCTTAAATGTGCAGGAAGCTTATACCAAGGAGATGTGTTAGTGTCCCCTCCGATGGATCCCATAAGAACTGCATCCATACTCTTTGCTGTTGCAAGGGCTTCCTGTGTTAATGGCTCCCCATGAACATCGATGGAAGAACCACCAAGAAGAATATCTGTGTATTCAAATTCCTGACCATATTTGGCAGATACTTTCTCTAATACTTTGAGAGCTTCTGCTACGATTTCTGGGCCGATTCCGTCACCACGGATTACTCCAACTTTATATCCCATTTTCTCATTCCTTTCCCCGGAAATAATTCTTTTTTATATGAATTCCGATCTAAGTTCTATAAAATAAGTTATATCTAACAAAGGATATAGCGTTACAATTATTTATCATATCTCATTTTTTGTCGATAATCAATGTGTTTTTTAAGAAAATGGGGGTTTTTTCCTTATTTTCTTCTATTACACTAAAGAAATAAAGAATGAAAGACTTTATTTCTAAAATTTCATTTTATGAAAACAGAAAAAAGCGGCCCAACCATATGGTCAGACCGCATAAAATGCTAGAAATCGATTATTTTTTTGGTTTGTAAGAACTCTTCAGAGATACGATGCGGTTGAATACCAATGCATCTTCCTTGCTGTCTTTTGCATCACAGCAGAAGTAACCCTGACGTACAAACTGGAAGCTGTCATAAGCCTTGCTGTCCTTCATGTTGATTTCCAACTTACAGTTCTTAAGAACAGTGAGGGAGTTTGGATTGATGTTCATGGTACCATCTTCGTTATAAACACCCTTTTCTTCATCCACAAGGTTTTCGTAAAGACGAACTTCTGCATCAACACATTCGGATGCACATACCCAGTGAATGGTTCCTTTTACTTTACGTCCTGTGAAGTCATTTCCACTCTTTGTTTCAGGATCGTAAGTACAAAGAAGCTCTGTAACATTTCCATTTTCATCTGTCTTGTAGTCATTACATTTGATGAAGTATGCATTCATGAAGCGAACTTCATTGCCAGGGAACATACGGAAATATTTCTTTGGTGGATCGATCATGAAGTCATCTCTTTCAATATAGAGGTCACGGCTAAATGGTACCTTACGGGAACCAAGCTCTGGATTCTCTTTATTATTTTCTACTTCGAGGTATTCGATCTGTCCTTCTGGATAGTTGGTGATTGTAACCTTAATTGGATCAAGGATTGCCATCATACGGGATTTCTTTAATTTTAAGTCATCACGGATACAGAATTCAAGCATAGCATAGTCCACGGAGCTCTGTGCTTTTGATACACCAGCAAGCTCGATGAAATTCTTGATGGATTCTGGTGTGAAACCACGACGGCGGAGAGCTGCGATGGAAACAAGACGTGGATCATCCCAACCGTCTACAACTCCTTCTTCTACCAGTTTTTTGATGTAACGTTTTCCTGTTACAACGTTTGTAAGATACATCTTTGCGAACTCAATCTGACGAGGTGGCTGTTCAAAACCAACTTCGCGAACAACCCAATCGTAAAGAGGACGATGATCTTCGAACTCTAAAGTACAGATGGAATGGGAGATACCTTCGATGGCATCTTCGATTGGATGAGCGAAATCGTACATTGGGTAGATGCACCATTTATCTCCTGCGTTGTGGTGATGCATATGAGCAACACGGTAGATAATAGGGTCACGCATATTAATGTTACCCGCTGCCATATCAATCTTCGCACGAAGTACTCTTTCCCCATCTGCAAACTTACCGTTTTTCATATCTTCGAATAAAGCAAGGTTTTCTTCTACAGAACGATTGCGGTATGGGCTTTCTTTTCCAGGTTCTGTTAAAGTTCCACGGTATTCGCGAATCTCTTCTGGAGTAAGGTCACATACATATGCTTTGCCCTTTTTAATAAGAACAAGTGCTGCTTCATACATCTGATCAAAATAATCAGAAGCGAAGTAACGACGATCTTCGAAATCTGCACCAAGCCAGCGAACGTCTTCTTCAATGGAATGAACGAACTCTGTTTTTTCCTTAGTTGGGTTTGTATCATCAAAACGAAGGTTAAACTTACCATTATATTTCTTTGCTAATCCATAATTTAATAAGATGGATTTTGCATGTCCAATATGAAGATAACCATTTGGTTCTGGAGGGAAACGTGTCATAACATGATCATAGACACCTTCTGCCAGATCTTTTTCAATGGCTGTCTCAATAAAATTTTTCGATACTTTTTCCTTTTCTTCCATTTTCTTCCTCCTATGGTATGATTATATGTCAAACATAATCTGTAAAAATACATACTTGCCAACTATCATAACATATTTTTTATTCTGCCACAAGTTTCAATCGAAAAACTATTGTAATCTCATGAAAAATGAATTCTCTCCATCTTTTCCGGAGTAATCTTCCAGGCTTCCCCATGGATGCTGACATATCCATCTCGTATCACCACATAACTGCCATCTGGTATGGCTAAAAACTTTTTCCCTAAGGAATCTGGAAATGTGATATCTTCAAAAAGTCTCTGACCATCCAGCCAGGAATCTTTTAACATCTGATAATGGGGAAGAATATTAATATCGGTAAGACCTAAGCCAGGAAGAAATCTTTGATAATCTGGATCAAGGGACTCCCCTTCTTCTTCCGGCTGAGCATAAACCACATCAGCTGCATTCATGCTGCCCGCACTGATACCGATCACGATTCCATCAAACCCTTCCATTTTCTCTCTTAAACTCATTTTATGCAAAAAAGCATTCTGCGTTGGTACGTGGCCTCCACCAAGTACAATAACATCATATGCCTGAATTTCCTCCCTGCTAATATCCATAGTTCGGGCATCTAACAGATCAACACCTGTACAGCTTAATCCGCTGACGTCTAAAGCATGAAACCAAAAATGAGCAAATTCTTCATTTCGTTCTATCTCATCAGGGCTGGCAGAAACGATAAGACAACGGCTGTTTTCCTTCCAATAAGTACGTAAAACTTCACAAAAACCGTTGCGATAATCGATACCATCCACCCGAAACTTTCCATCCAGATCTCCAGTAGGACTGCTGGTTAAAAATGTTACCATGAATGTTCCCTCCATCTACTTTTCTTCTATAATCAATCAAGAACGCATCCGCGTTTTTGCTGCGAGATGCTACTGAGTTATCTATAAAAGAAATTAATCTTCATAATGTCCATAATCATCAAGTGTAATATAATTTTTCTCTAAAGTAAATCCTCTGCCCTTTACATCTTTTACTTTTTGAACCGTTATAAATGCCTCCGGATCAATTTCCTCAATCAGACGAATGGCAAAACGATTCTGGTAAGAGCGCATGACAGTTTCAATTACTTTAATTGGTGTTTTGGTATAACCGCTTTCTGCATACAGCATGGTTACTCCAAAATCATGTTTGATCAGATAATCTGCAATCTCCTCAAAACGTTCTGAAACAACCGTACATTTGACTCGATCCTCACCAAAAGTTAGAACGGTCTGCAGGGAATGAGTCATGATAAAAGTATAAATCAGACCATAAATAATATATTTAACATTGGAAAAAGGAATCTGCGCAATCATGATGACGCTGTCACATACATTAAACACCTTGTTGATTGGCACATGGGATTTTTTGGATACGATGAGGCAGGGAATATCCACACCACCTGTAGAACCACCAGATTTCATCACAAGGCCAATTCCTGCCCCACAAACAATACCAGCACAGATGGAAGCGAGAAGGATATCATCTGCCAAAGTAGTCAAAGCTGGAATCCGTTCAAAGATTGCAAGAGAAAATGGATAGAAAAGGGAAGATAGAATCGATCCAATTACCAATTCCTTTCCATCAAAAAAATATCCGATGGGAAGTACCAACAAGTTAAGTGCCAAAGCAAACACAGACACATTGATTCCTGTTAAAGTGTGAAGAATCAATGCGATACCAGTCGATCCACCCACAATAATGTTAAATGGAACGATAAAAGCACACACACCAAAAGCTAAAAGAGTGGATCCTATAAAGTTGAGGGCGAGATTTTTCGCCTGCTTCTTTACCACGTCTGTTTTCATATTTACCTCGTTTCCAGTATAGCATCCATATTTTTCCATTATGCTATACAGCTACTGTTTTAATTCACTAAAGTATCCCAAAAACTTCAAAAACCCTGCCTTCCTTTCGAAAGACAGGGTTTTTATTATATTTGTTTTTTATGCAATGATTTATTTTGTGGAATCTTTTAATACAACGTCGTGAGCGCCACCTTCTACGATGGATACAGAAGATACTAAAGTAATCTTCGCTTTATCACGTAATTCTTCTAATGTTAAAGCACCACAGTTACACATTGTATGACGAATCTTAGCAAGAGTAGTTGCAACACCATCAGAAAGATATCCTGCGTATGGTACATAAGAGTCTACACCTTCTTCAAAGCTCATCTTCTTTTCTCCGCCTAAGTCATAACGCTGCCAGTTTCTGGCACGTGCGCTACCTTCGCCCCAATACTCTTTCATGTAATTACCATTTACAAGTACTTTATCTGTTGGGGATTCATCGAATCTGGAGAAGTATCTTCCTAACATACAGAAGTCAGATCCCATCGCAAGTGCTAATGTAAGATGGTAATCATGAACGATACCACCGTCTGCACAAATTGGAACATAGATACCTGTTTCTTCGAAGTATTTGTCTCTTTCTGCTGCTACATCGATAACTGCTGTAGCCTGTCCACGACCAATACCCTTAGTTTCACGAGTGATACAGATGGAACCACCGCCGATACCGATTTTAACGAAATCAGCACCTGCTTCCGCAAGATAACGGAAACCTTCTCCATCTACTACGTTACCAGCACCAACTTTTACGGAATCACCGTAGTGATCACGGATCCATTTTAATGTGATTGCCTGCCATTCAGAATAACCTTCGGAAGAATCCATAACGAGAACGTCAACACCTGCTTCAACTAATGCAGGAACACGTTCTGCGTAGTCACGTGTGTTGATACCAGCACCAACTACGTAACGTTTGTCTGGATCTAATAAAGATAATGGGTTGCTCTTATGGGAATCGTAGTCTTTACGGAATACAAATGCTACGAGATGTCCTTCTTTATCAATGACTGGAAGGGAGTTTAATTTGTTATCCCAAATGATGTTGTTACATTCTTTTAAGGATGTTCCTTCTTCTGCATAAATGATTTTTTCGATTGGGGTCATGAACTCGGAAACTTTTGTGTTAGGATCCATACGAGTTACACGGTAATCACGGCCTGTTACAATACCTAATAACTTTCCAGTACCTGTTCCATCATCTGTTACTGCCATTGTTGCATGTCCTGTCTGCTCTTTTAAAGCAACTACGTCTGCCATAGTATTTTCAAGACGTAAGTTGGAATCACTTGCAACGAAACCAGCTTTGGAAGCTTTTACTTTACGTACCATTTCAGCCTGCTGTTCGATTGGCTGAGAAACATAAATAAATGCGATACCGCCCTCTTTCGCAAGAGCAACACCCATCTTTTCGCCGGAAACGGACTGCATAACTGCAGATACCATAGGAATGTTCATTGTTAATGGACATTCTTCCTGACCTTTTCTATATTTAACTACTGGAGTTTTTAAAGAAACATTAGTAGGGATACATTCCTTGGATGAAAAAACTGGAACAAGAAGATACTCACTGAATGTGTGGGATGGTTCTGGATAATAATAAGCCATGTATATACCTCTCTCTCTATAATAATAAAAAATGAATTCACATAGAAAAATCCATGTGAAATACTGTCAAAAAACTATTATACCTACTTTAACAAGAAACTTGTTATTTGACAACTATTAAAATTAACAAAAATATTCAAAAACTTTCAAAAAGAATGAGGAAATGTTATAATACAATAAATTGCCTTGATAAAGTGATAAATTTTACGAAGATAGATTAAGGAGGAAAACAACTATGAATGATTTCAAAGAACGTATGGACAAACTCAATGAAATGATTAAAAACAGTAACCACATCGTCTTTTTTGGTGGGGCCGGTGTATCTACCGAAAGCGGAATCCCTGATTTCCGCAGCAAAGACGGTCTTTACAACCAACATGACGTACAATTCGATGCCTATACTCCTGAATATCTTTTAAGCCATGACTGCGTTTACGATAATTCCAAAGTATTCTTTGAATTCTATCGTCAGAAAATGGATACGCGTCACATCGAGCCAAATATCACCCATTATAAACTGGCAGAAATGGAAGCAAAAGGAAAGTTGGATTGTATCGTTACCCAAAACATTGACGGCCTTCATCAGAAAGCCGGCAGCAAAGTAGTTTATGAAATTCACGGTACCACACAGAGTAATTACTGTACCCGTTGCGGTCATGTAGTATCTCCAGACTTTATTTTTGAATCTACGGATCCAATCCCTTCCTGCCCAGAATGTGGAAGCATGATTCGTCCAGATGTTACCATGTATGGAGAAAGTCTCCCTGATGCTGCCTGGAATGGAGCAGCCTACACCATCAATCATGCAGATCTCTTCATCATCGGAGGAACCTCTCTTACCGTCTATCCTGCCGCCAATCTGATTCATTATTTTAAGGGAAAAAATATTGTAATCATCAATCGAGATAAGACTCCACAGGATCAGTACTGTAATCTTGTCTTCCATGAAAATCTGGGAGAAGTATTCAAAAATATTATTTTGGATTAAAAAACCACTACATTCATTTCGACAGAATTATTCTTTTAGAAAAATAACATAAAACAAAAAGGTCGAAAGACAGACATGGAAATCCATAATTCCAATCTATCTTTCGACCTGTTTTTATTTTCTTTCGCGACATATTAATAGAAGCTACTATATTAAGATCGCTCACTTACAAAAGCGGTGCCTAAAATAAAAGCAGCGCCAAGCATCCCGTAGATACTTAAAGATTCCCCTAGAAGAAGGGCTGCCAAAAGCAGTGCGGTAATAGGATCCAAATAACTGAAAATCGCAATGGTCTGGGCAGGAAGTTTCTCAATGCTTCCAAAATAAAGAACATAGGCAATTCCTGTATGAACAAAGCCCACCAGTATGAGCATAATGACACTGGTTTTGTCCCAGGAAATCTCCGTTATTTTCTCTGTTAAAAGTACATAAGGTACCATGGCAAGAGCGGCAGATCCCAGCTGAATCATGGTTTTTTCATAGGCATCCACCTGACCAATCAATTTATTCATGATGACGACCATCGAATAAAGCATGGCAGCAGCAAGCCCAAAAAGAATCCCTTTCATACTGCCTGTTCCCACGTGATTTCCATCCAGAATTCCAGATACAAAAATCATTCCAACAATGGCGATGAGGGCGCAAATGATTTTCTTCTTTGTTAATCTCTCCTGAAAAATCATAGGAGACATAAGAATCACAATAGTAGGTTCCATGTAATAGCATAAGGTTGCAATTGGAACAGTGGTATAATTATAAGCTTCGAAAAGTAACATCCAGTTCAGTCCCATTACAGCACCGGAAACCATCAATAATGCGACTTTCTTTCCTCCGATGCCATGTCTTACCTTTTTCCCGGATATGATTACAAAAAGGAATAAGAATAACGTTCCCTGAAATCCTCTGGCACAGGCCAAAAGGCCTGATGACAGAGGAATATATTTTCGAAAAATACCAATGGTTCCAAAAATCAGCATGGCAGAAACCAGCATTAGCATGGAACTTTTTTGATTCCCTTCTTTCATTAGAATGGCTGGGCTACTAAATTACTATAGCCATATCCGTAATTAACCCCACGGTTTCCCCAAAGGGTATTGATAATGGCTTTTCCATTATAAAATCCGCCAAATTGATAGCCGGTAAACATCTCTACATGATAGATGCCTTTATATCTGCCATTTTTTGCACCAGTACCGAAAATTAATGCTCCTGGCTTGTAAACCATCTTATCAAAATTGGTGGTTGCTTTTCCTTTTGGAATTTTTTTATGTTTTACACACCATTTCGCAATATCTGCTGCAGTTGGAGCGTAACCACCATTCACCAATTTTCTGCCACCAGCTTTATAATCTTTCCACACTAAAGAACTACAATCATAATAACCGTTGGACATACGTCTGCTCTGACTGTATTTCCAGTGAGAGCCAATATAATTTGCTTTCTTTATAATCTTATATCTGCTGTTGGAAACTGCATTTGCTACATATCCAAGTTTTGTTCCATCCGGAAGGGTTGCAGTAATCAAAGCACTTCCTTCTTTTAATGCTTTGATCTTACCTTTGGAAGTAACAGAAACTACCTTTGGTTTGGAAGACTTCCAGGTCACGTTTCCGCCATAGCCTGAAACTTTCAGCTGTTTTGTCTTTCCTTTAATCACATAACCATTTCCACCACCAGAGAGGTTAACACCATAGCAATTTACAGTAATGTATCTCTTTGCAATAATATCATCATACCAATCGTCACCAAATGTGAGGGTTATTTTTGCGTTACTCATAGGGACACGGCCAACATAAATACGCACAACACATGTTCCATTGGTAGTATTGTTTCCCATGATAGTATAGCCGGCATATGCATCCCTGTTGATATCAATATCTAGATTAGTGCTGTCTAATGTCTTCCCATTTAATCCACCAACGACAACATCAAAAGTTGCGGTATCATATTGATTATAATACCATTTTTCTTCCCAGGAATCATAACTCTTAGTGGCAAAGAATGATTTGGCGCTTGTGTTAATTGTTACTGCAGAATAATCATCTTCATAAGCAAAAACAGAAAGACTTGCTGCTTTCATACTGAAGATAACAATGGCACATGCCAAAAGAATCTTCAAAGAACGACATGTTACTTTTTTCATTTTCTTTCCTCCTTTTTAATATTAGCTGATCTCCCATCTGCAATGACTGCCATTCTCATCTTTAGAAACGATCAGCTGATTTTCCATTTCCTGCTTCAATTCTGTCACATGGGATATAATTCCAATCATTTTAGAACCACCCGCCATCTGTTGAAGCACTTTTACTGCCTGATTTCTGGAATGCTCATCCAAAGAACCGAATCCTTCATCAATAAACATCACGTCCAGATTGATCGAAGCAGCATTTTCCTGAATCTGATCTGCCATACCAAGGGCAAGGGACAGGGCCGCCATAAAAGATTCTCCGCCAGAAAGTGTACGGATTTCTCTTTCTTTATTGGTAACCGTGGAATAAACCATAAGGTCAAGCCCCTTGTTTCCTCCTTCTCCGGCTTTTTCAAGATCATACATACGAAGCTCAAATTGACCTCCGGACATCTCCTGAAAACGCAGGTTGGCAGAATCCAGAATTCTTTCTAAATAATAGCGCTGCACAAAGGTTTCAATATCCATTCTGGCACCGCTGATCTTACCGGCGAGACGTTGATGTAATAAATCAAGTCTGCCGTATTCCTGTAAGACGCTTTCTCTCTCTTTTTGTTTCGCTGTCAGGCTGTCATAAACCTTTTGATCTTCTTTTGCCTGATTACTTAAAATAGAAAGAGAATCTCTTAATGTCTTAAATGTATTCTCTGTGGACTCTTTTTTCACTAAAAGCTCAGAAAGGATCGGTCTTGTATGCTCGCCAATGCCTTCTCTGGCCGTCTCCATCTGACCCTCTGCCTTGGCTTTCTTTTCCTGATGTTCTTTGACCTTCTCGCGCAATTCTTCTGTGGTATTTTTTGGAAAGATTCGTGTCATTTCCATCCATTCCCATTCAGAAAACTTCTTCTCTTCCATAATAGCTCGATAAGCAAGGAAATATTCTTCTTTCTCCTTCTCCTGTTTTGGAATCTGCTCCTCATAGCTTTTGATCAGAGTTTCACATTGTTCCTTTTTCGTTTTTGCATCTTTTAAAGACTGATCCGCCAAATGATATGCTTTCTCCATTTCATTTTTTGCTTCTTCCGCCTGATTCAAAGCCCCTGTTGCATCCTCCAAGGTTGGATAATCCAGATTTTGTCCCAGTGTATGGAGAACTGACTGACTGGCAGAATATTCCTGTTCCCGCTGCTGAAGGGCTGTTGCATTTGCATCCATGGTTTCCCTGGCAATTGGTTTTTTCTCATCAAGACTTTCCAGTTCCTTTTCGATGATATCAAAACGGTCTTTCTTCTTTTCTGCACTTTCTTTTTCTTTGGAGAGTGTAGTCCCCCAGGCACGAAGAAGTTCCTGGCAATCCGATATGGTTAATATTTCCTTTTTCGTCAGTTCATTTTCTCTGATTTTCTCTGTAAGAGCAAGTAAAGATTTCCCATAAATAAGCTTCGATTCATCCAGGCTGCTTTTTGTTGTAGCTGCAAGGATGGACTTGGTCTGCATTGCTTCATTGGCTGTCTGCACCTGTCCTGCCATCTCATCCAACAACTCCTTGGTAATCTCCTCATGTTCCGAAGATAAGGCGTGGGGCATGGGATGTTCCAAAGACCCACATACCGGACATGGCTGCCCTGGAGACAGATTTTTCGCAAGAATTCCAGCCTGTGCATCAAAATAGATTCCTTGTTTTTCCACATATAGCTGATTTATTTTTTCATAATCTTCTTTTAATTTCAGATAAACATTAGCCGCTTCTTTATGATTCTTCTCTTTTTCCTCAATGGATCTGGCAAGTTCCACCAATTCCTTATAATCATTTCCCAAATCCTGATAAATCTTCTTTTTCGCTTCGAAACGCTCCCAGGTAGCAGGGGCATCTTTTAATTCCACTTTTTCTTTTTTCAAAGATTTCTCTGCTTCTTCCAAATCCTTGTAAGCTTTCTCCGCTGTATTTTTCGCTTTCTCCGCATTTTTCAAAGATTTTTCATGGATTTCCAGCTGTTTTTTCGCCTCATCAATCTGAGCGAACACACCCTGGGCTTTCTCAACCTTTGTCTTCACCTTGGAAAATCGTTCCAGCTCTGCTGTTTTTTCCTTTTCCAGGACAGACGCTTTTTCCTGAGCCTGATGAAATGCTGCATTTAATGATGGGACAAGCTCCACCTGTTTATTCAAATTATCTTTCGTCTCATTCCAGCGTTTTTCTGCCTCTTTAAAAGTCAGACATTTGGCTTTAATCTCATAGGCATCTTCAATATCAACAATTCTTCTTTGCGCCTTCTTAATCTCTGCTTCTTCCTTTTTACATTCTTCCAAAATGGATTTTGCTTCATCAAGCTGTTCATAATAACGATGAAGGGTCTCACCCATCTGATAAGCCAAGGCAGCAGCATCCTTTGCCTGACTGGCTTCCTCAAAAGCTTTTTCCCGCATTTCATTTTCAGAAGAAAGCCAATGACACATTTCCGCAAGTTCCTCAATGATATTTTCTAAAGTAACGATACTAAAATCTTTCTTTTTTATAATCTCTTCCTGTAAAGTAAGGATTCGATCTGCTTTATCATAATCTTCAGGAACGGAAATATGGCTGATTTCTGTCTGACACGCGGTTTTAATGCGGGCAATATCCGTTCTTTTTGCCTTGCATCGATCCCCCAGTTCTTCCAGAATCCGATTAAAAATCTGGGTATTAAAGAGCTTGCGGAAAATCAGCTTTTTATCATTGGATTTGGCACGAAGAGTCTCCATGAATTCGCCCTGGGCGATCATGCCAACCTGCATGAATTGCTCTTTGGTAAGCCCAATAATCTCCTCCAGCTTCTGATTGGTCTCTTTTAACCCCTCCGTAAATTCTTCCCCATCAGGAAGTGTTAATGACACCGTCTCTTTCTCTACAGCCGGAGCCCCATTTTTCATCTTAAATGTGCCATCCTTTTTCAGGCTGAGGTGGCGTAGATAACGAATGACGGTATATTCCTGCTCATTTTCTCCGTATCCATCCGTAAATGTCAATTGCACATAAGGCTTCACTCGATAGCTGGCAAACTGGCTCTGCAGCTCCTGTCCACTCTTCTTATTATTACTGGAGCTTGCCTCCCCATAGAGGGCAAAAACAATGGCATCAAATATAGTCGTCTTTCCAGCACCGGTATCCCCTGTCACCAAAAACAGATTCTGAGTTGCTTCGGAAAAGTCAATCTCCGTTTTCTGTCCATAGGAGCCAAATGCCTCCATGATCAAACGTAATGGTTTCATCCTAAAGCACCTCCTTCACGGTATGAATGACATCTTCAAGCAATGCTTTCTCTTCCTCGCTGAGGTCCCCTAAGAAAGAACAACAAAGGGCAAATGGATCTTTTTCTTCCCTTTCTCTTTCCACCTTTCGATAATCTGTCTGGTATCTGGACTGGCGACGAATTTCCAAAAGATTTGGAAAAGCATAACGAATGCGGTCTTGCATGTCAATGACATCAAGATCTTCCTCATCGGTTAAAACAATACTCACATAATCATTGCAAGCCTCTTTTAAAACATTTTCAAAAGTATCCATAATGATACGGACATCATGCAAAGGACGAAGTGGAAGCACTTTTGTTGTCATCTCTCCTTTGGCTCCCATTTCTACCATAATGATCCCCTTCACCTGCCCCGCTTCACTGACAGAACATGGGAAAGGAGTTCCACAGTAACGATAAAACTCACTGCCAACTTTCATCGGTTTATGTATATGACCAAGGGCCGCATAATCAAATCGTTCCAGGATATCTGCTTTTACCTCATCAATATTACCCACAGTACGCATTTCCGAATCCATACGCTCCACTTCACTGACATCGGATCCTACCGGATTATAAAACTGGTGACTTACCAGAACATTTCTTTCTTCCTGGCAAATGTTTTCTCTCTCGATCAATTTGCGAACCGACTGATCATAGGACAGATTTCTGCCATCTTCATCCACTCCAACGATTCCTTTTACCATGGAAGGCTTCACAAATGGAAGAAGATAAAAATTCACTTTCCCGTAAGAATCTTCCAGAACCACTTTCTCAATGAATTCATCCTCCGTCATCGGCGGTCGTCCAATCATATGGATATTCTGTTTGTTCAAAATCGTTCGGTAAATATTCACACGAGAGATACTATCATGATTTCCAGAAATCATCATGACAGGAAGTTCTGGCATAGCCTCATGAAGTTTGGATAAAAATTCATCGAATAAGTCCACCGCTTCTGCAGACGGAATGGACTTATCATAGATATCCCCTGCAATCACCATGGCATCCGGTTTCTCTTCTTTCGCTTTTTTTACAATCTGATCAAAGATGTCTCTTTGATCTTCCGTCAAATCTCGATTCATTAATTTCAGTCCAATGTGAAGATCGGACAAATGAAATATCTTCATAGAATTCCTCCTGAATAAAACCCTATGTTATTTCCATAAATAATCCATGAAAATCGCTACCTGTTTCTCCCAATCTGCTTCACAGTGATTTCCACCGATCTGGCAGTATAAATAAGGCATGGCCTGCTTCTTCAAAAACATTTCTTCCACCTTCTTATGATTGTGATAGGTGTTACTATTATCATCCATTTTATCTGGATCCTTGATGCCCCAGGCTTCTCTGGTCCCCCAGGATAAAAAGGCTCTGGTATCCGGATGAATCTCACTCTCTTTCATATCTTTCATCAAATGATCCATACAATATCCGATGGCACTGGAAACGCAGGCACCTTTGGAAAACCAGCGATTGTAGTGAACCAAAGCATATAAAGCCATAATTCCGCCCATGGAAGATCCCCCAATACCAGTGGCTTCCCTGTGAGACCAGGTGCGGTATTCCTTATCAATCATTGGCTTAATTTCTTCCACAATCCAGCGCATGGTATCATCTCCCATAGGCTTTTCTTCCTTACGGAAACAGCAATATGGGCTGTATTCTCCCAGACGTTCATACCCTTCATGACCGCACTCCATGCCTACAATGATGAACTTTTTATCATAATGATCGAGAAACTTTTTCATTCCCCAACTCTTTCCATAGGTGGCATCCTCATCGGTAAAAAGATTATGCCCATCAAAAAAATACATTACGGGATATCTTTCTTCACTTTCATAGTAGTCATCCGGTAAATAAATATGAAGCATGCGATTGCTCTTTTTTGGGGAATATATCATGTTTCTCTTAACAATCATTTTTATTATTTCCTTTCTATTCGGGAACCATATTCTATTTTTTTGCAAGAAAAAAGAGCAGTGTCTTTTTCTCACAAAACACTACTCTTATTATATCATATATTTTATGAATTGCCGATGGAAGCCTGTGCTTTTTTTCTTTTGATAATACCACGAATTCTGGCATTTTCTTCCTTTAAAGCAAGGATTTCTTTACTGAGCTCAATCTCTCGATTTTCAAAGCGCCCCACCATGATTTCCGTAACTTCCAGAAGATTTCTCATTTTCTCAAGGAAGATACTAAAGGCTGCGATGAGCTCAGGATAGTATTCCTTGGCATAGAAACACATTGGGAAATAATAGGTTCTGGTCTCATGGATATACTCTCTTGCTCTCCAGATTGGAATGTTATAAAGCTGCTCCACATAATTGCTTCGATCTGCCATGCGGACTAAAAGAGCCAGTTTATTTTTCTGAAGATCTTCAAAGAATTTTTCACGCGCTCCTTCGGATAAATACTTCTTTCTGGTAACCAGCTGCATAACCTCATAAACTCTTGGATCCAAATGGTATATATCCACCATTTCTTTGCCCCTCTCAGTAAAGAAAATGTTAGCAATTAAACCGTGGCAAAGGGCAGAAGCCAACACGATATCCCGTTCATCATCCGAAAGAGGAAGTCGAATATCAATGAGAATTTTGCACACAGAAAGGCAATGCTGAATATATGGCATCTGATAAGATTTCCCATCTTTTTTTACCACCTCACTACTGTAGGTCCCATTATAAAGTCCTCTTACTGCTTTTAATGAAAGCGCCGTATTAAAATATTCGTGGTCATTGGCATATTTCTCAATGGCTTTATAAATCTTTTCGTACATCCAGAATTCACTCTCATCATAAGTGAAATAGGCAAACCCAATCTCGTCTATGGTCTGTCTCATTCGTTCTTCAAACAATTTTCCCATACCATATCCTCCATTATTCTTCCATATCCAGCGCACGTAAGGTCGCCCAAAGCTGTTCATTTTCCTCACGAAGTGTCTGAAGCTGTTCAATCATTTTCTTTTCCTGCTCTTCATAGCGATTCAAAAAAGTCTCTGCCACCTCTGTCAGGCTGCAAATCTTATCAAGAAGAATTTCAATACTCTGATAAAGCTCCCTGTAATGCTCTTTTCCGTATTTCGCCATAGGAAGGAAATAAGTGTTGGTCTCATCCACATACTCATGAAGCTTCCAGCCCTTCATATTATAAAGGTCTTCCACATTATGACCACGGTCTGACAGTTTTACTAACAAAGCCAGCTTGTGAGACTGAATGTTATCAAAATAAGCCTGATGCTCTTCCTCGGTAAAATCCTTCCGTTTTGAAACATACTTCACTGTTTCGTAGATTTGTGGATCCAATCCATAAATATCAATCAATTCCTTCCCATGATTTGGAAATGGGATATCTTCGATCATGTCATGACAAAGGGAAGCTGCAAGCACAATATCCAGTTCATCCTTTGATAATGGTAAATCCATGTCCAAAAGCATTCTACATACTAAAAGACAATGAATCACATATGGCAGACGATAGACCTTGCCATTACGCTGTGTTGTTCCTTTACGATGGGTACCATTATGAATCGCTCTGGCAACCGGTAAAGCTACGGATGTATTGAAAAGCTGATTCTCCATGGCATAGTATTCAATATGAGCATATTCACGTTCAATCATCCAAAATTCATCGTGATCATAAGCCAGACGTTCTTCGCCCAATTCATTCAAAGCAGATTTTACTTTGTTACGAAACTCTGCTTTCGATAAATATTTTGTTTCGTTCATACTCCACACTCTCCTCAAAAAGAACTCAATCTTTCATTCTTTTTCAATTTATCTTATACAATAGCACTCTTACACTGGTTTTTGCAATACTATTTCTATTGGCAATGACGATACTTCTTTACCTTTTTTCCTTAAAACAACAAAAAAGAACATCTTTACAATGTTCTTTCTTGTTAAGAAATGAATTGGCTAGGTTCATTTCGAGGAAATATGTATTGAATAACTCTATCGTTATTATACCTTCTTTTCGTTTGATTTACTAATCACTTATAATTCAAAAGTTTTAGAAGACATATAAGAATTATAAATGAATTTTATTTTACTTTCACTTAAAAGGGGTTGCAAAGCGTTCTTCCTTCGAACCAACCGAGGAGACATTTTGTGCCGAGGAGACCTTGAACTGTTCAAATTGATCTTCTATACAACAAGGAAGATGGGGTGAGAAGGATTTAGAAAAAGGTCCTGTGAACCTTTTTCCCTTCGAACCGACCGACGAGGCACTTTGTGGCGAGGAGACCTTGAACCTGGGTTCATGGAACTCCTCGGCACTTAAAAAAGGGCTAAGCCTTTAGGCTTAACCCTTTTTTATGCGGAAGATGGGACTTGAACCCACACGTCTATTCCGACACTAGATCCTTAGTCTAGCCTGTCTGCCAATTCCAGCACTTCCGCGAACAAATTATATTATACTCTTTTTCCTGAAAAAGTCAAGAAAATTTAAACACAAAATTTATCTCTTGACTCCTTCCACTCTTTTTCCCTTCGAACCGACCGACGAGACACTTTGTGGCGAGGAGATCTTGAACTGTTCAAATTGATCTTCTATACAACAAGGAAGATGGGGTGAGAAGGATTTAGAAAAAGGTCCTGTGAACCTTTTTCCCTTCGAACCGACCGACGAGGCACTTTGTGGCGAGGAGACCTTGAACCTGGGTTCATGGAACTCCTCGGCACTTAAAAAAGGGCTAAGCCTTTAGGCTTAACCCTTTTTTATGCGGAAGATGGGACTTGAACCCACACGTCTATTCCGACACTAGATCCTTAGTCTAGCCTGTCTGCCAATTCCAGCACTTCCGCAAGCAATATTTATTATACTATATTTCATAAATATGTCAAGGAATTATTTAAATTATTTGATATTTTCTTTTCCATCTCCTCTCTTCAGTGATATAATAACTCTATATAATAAATAGAAAAGAGAAAGATTATGAATTATATCCACAAAGTACAGTATTATGAAACCGACAAAATGGGCGTGGTTCACCACTCCAACTACATTCGCTGGATGGAAGAAGCTCGCATTGATTATCTGGATCGGATGGGCTACAGCTATGCCAAATTAGAAGAAGAAGGAATCATTTCCCCAGTTACCGGAATCCAGTGCAAATACCAAAAACCAACTACCTTTGGAGAAATTGTCTCCATCGATGTTTCTGTCAAAGAATTTCGTGGTGTTCGCCTCAGTATGGAATACCATATCTTTAATGAAAAAGGTGATTTAGTTTTCGATGGAATATCGGAACATTGTTTCATTGATGCAGAGGGAAAATTGCTTCGTTTAAAGAAACTTCATCCTGATTTTTATGAACTGTTAACCACATTGGCCGCAAAGAACAAAGAGTGATTCTGCTAGAACCGCAAAACCACTCCAATGATTCCACCAACCACAAACCAAAGGGCTGGATGTATTTTCTTCAAACGCTTAATCTGTAGCAATCCAAGAATGATCACACATAAGATCATGCTCTTCCATGCCGGAGTCATTCCATTTTCATGGATCACAAAAAGAGAAACCTTGCAAATGGATAAAACTGCGGAAGCGATAATCGCTGTTACGGCCGGACGGATTCCCTTGAAGGCTGCCTGGACGTATTTATTTTCGTTCATTTTTGCAAAATATGCTGCAATGATGCAGATAATGATGATACTTGGAAGCACCAAACCCATGGTGGTTACGATTCCACCAAAAATTCCCATGGCATGCACACCTGTATAAGTTGCCATATTTAATCCAAGAGGACCAGGTGTGGACTCACTGACCGCAATCATATTGGTCAGGTCTTCCATGGTAAACCAGTCATATTTCTGTGTTAATTCCATGAGATATGGCAAGGTAGCCGGGCCACCGCCCACCGCAAAAAGACCAATCTTAAAGAATTCAAAGAACATTGTAATCATTAATTTAACGTCCATGTTCCCCTCCTTTTCTGCTTTCCATTTTGTCAAGGACAATGCTGGTAACCGCTGCTGCAATTACTAAGAACACGGTTGGAACTCCCAGCAAATAAGCAAAAAGAAAAACAACAATGGCAAAAATCCAGGCTCTCATATTAAGGAGACTTTTCTTACCAAGATTAATTACAGTGTTGATCATGAGGGCACAAACCACACCACGAATTCCCATAAGTGCATGCTGAAGCCACACATTATCCATGAATTCACGAAGGAACATGGATATAATGGTAATAATGATCAGGGAAGGCGTAACCATCCCAAGCGTTGAAAAGATTCCACCAAGAATCTTTTCTTTTTTATATCCTACAAAAGTCGCTGTGTTAACTGCAATGATACCAGGGGTACACTGTCCGATGGCATAACAGTCAAGAAGCTCACTTTCTTCAATCCATTTCTTTTTATTTACCAATTCATATTCCAGCATAGGAAGCATGGCCAATCCCCCACCGAAGGTAAGTCCCCCGATTCGCAAAAAGGCCCAATAAAGCTCCATAAGCATTTTCATTCTATTTTTTGACATATTTTATCCTACAATCTTTCTTGTAACTTTCTTCTTAATCTGACAAGTCTTATCCTTACAGTTGGCACATTGAATGGTTTGATTCGATCCATGCCAAAATCGTTCCGGATGCTTGGCATAATGCAGTTCCCAACGAATCATTACCACAACCGAGGTAAAAAATAACGACCAGCTAAAGAAGTTCTTAATAAATAACATCGGGGTAAACATCATAAAATGTCCCCAGTCATAGATACGGCAATTGACGCAACATCGATTTTTCATGACATAAGTCTGAAATGGACAAAACACCATAATACAGATATAGTCGCATAAAAAATAAAAAACCGTGAGCATCAAAAGATCAGCACTATCTAAAAAACCCAAAAGGTATAGCAAGGCAAAAACGGCATTTCCCAAAAGCCAAATCAAAAGCACCGTCCATGCCTTGATATTTTGATTTTGTACGAATTCCAGCATTTCCATTCTGGAATATCCTTCCTCTTCCACATAGGTATCCGCCTCTCCTTTTAATAATGCCATGGTAAACACCTTTTTTGGAAAAAGATGACGTATCATCATTACCATGAAAACAAACCATAAAACATGAAGCAAAGATACGCCATATACGGTTAGTTCCACAAAAAATCGATGGGTCATCATCTCCACCAATAAGCCTTTATTAAACACATAAACTCCCAAAACCCCAAGGAAGATGCAGATTCGAAAGGCAAATTTCACGAGATTGACCTTCATCATTCTAGTATAAATCATAGTATTCATTCCATT
>JAUNNI010000035.1 GCA_030531555.1 Eubacteriales bacterium
GAAAATATCAAAAATGCATGTGAAAAAGTAGGAAGAGATCCATCCGAAGTAACCTTAGTTGCAGTAAGTAAGATCAAGCCTCTCTCAGATATTGAAGAATTGGTGGAAGTTGGTCAGATGGAATATGGAGAAAACTATGTGCAGGAGCTGTGCGAGAAATACGATAATATTTCCACACCGGTACACTGGCATATGATTGGTCATCTTCAGAGAAATAAAGTAAAGTACATCATTGACAAAGTAGAACTGATTCATTCTGTGGATTCCCTGTCTCTGGCGCAGCAAATCGAGAAGGAAGCTGCAAAAAAAGGGGTAATCGCTCAGATTTTAATCCAGGTAAATGTGGCTTTGGAAGACACAAAATTTGGCTTAAATGAGGACGAAGTTTTGGCACTTGTCCGTGAAATCAGCAGCCTGGAACATGTAAAAATTCGTGGACTTATGACCAGTGCCCCATATGTGACAGACCCAGAAGAAAATAGATGTTATTTTAAGAAATTGCATCAATTATTTATTGACATTCCTAAGAAAAACATTGATAATGTATCTATGGATATCTTGTCAATGGGTATGACAAATGATTATGAGGTTGCCATTGAAGAGGGTGCTACCATGATTCGTGTTGGAACAGGAATTTTTGGAGAGCGCCATTACAATAAATAATGGAGGTACATTGAGAATGAGTTTCAAAGATCGTTTCTTCAGCATGATGAAAATCAATGACGTGGATGATACAGAAGAATTTGATGAAGAATATGAAGGATACGAAGGCGAAGAATTCGAAGAAGATATGGTGAACGAAGAAGTGGCTGAGGAAGAGTACGAAGAGGAAGCGTATGAGGAAGAAGAAGCTGCCCCAAGAAAACCTATTTTCTCTTTCCATCGTAAACCTAAAAATAATGAAGAATATGATGAGGAAGACAGTACAGTAATTCCTTTCCAGACCAAAGCAAAAGAGGGGGAAGAGACCGTGAGAGTTATTAAACCACAGGAATTTAATGAAGCACAGATCGTAGCAGAATTTTTAAAGGACGGAAAGACAATCGTTGTCAATCTTGAAGGCATTGAGATTAGTCAGGCACAGCGTATCATCGACTTCATCGGTGGCGCAAGCTTTGCTGTTGATGGTTCTTTAAAAGCAATCTCCAACAATATCTTTATTGTTGCACCTGGAAATATCGAAGTTTCCGGTGATTTAAGAGATGAAATCGTAGGAGATAATATCATTTCTCCAGAACTTGGAAAATTCTAAGATTCGTTTCATTCATAAGAGAAAAACAAAGGACAGAGTGGACATGTGTTATGGCCGCTCTGTCGTTATTTTATAGGAGATGTAATATATGGAAATGATACGTCTGGATGTAAAAAATGAAGGAAAATTTGCCTATGATATTGTGATCAGGGATTCCTTTGATCATCTTGCAGAAGAATTGAAAAAACTGCAGGTGGAAAATCGAAGAATCTGTATTGTTACAGAAGATCATGTGGCTTCCTATTACCTTGAGACAGTGAGAGAAAAAATCGAGCCGATTTGCAGAGAGACTCACAGCTACATTTTCCAGGAAGGAGAAGAAAGCAAGAATCTCAAAACAGTAAATGGACTTTATGAATACCTGATTCACCATGAATTTGACCGAAAGGATATGTTGATTGCACTCGGTGGTGGAGTGGTTGGTGATCTGACTGGTTTTAGTGCTGCAACCTATTTAAGAGGAATAGATTTTGTGCAGGTGCCAACTAGCCTTCTTTCTCAAGTTGACAGCAGTATTGGTGGAAAAACAGGTGTGGACTTCGAAGCCTATAAAAATATGGTTGGTGCTTTTTATATGCCAAAACTGGTTTATATTAATACAAGCACTGTTGGGACTCTGAGCCAGCGCCAGTTCGTAAGTGGCATGGGTGAGATCATCAAGCATGGTCTGATTCGTGATAAAGATTACTATGAATGGATGAAAGCCAACAAAGACAAAATTATGGCAAGAGATAATGAAGTGATGGCAAAACTGATCGAGGGAAGCTGTAAGATTAAGCGTGCTGTTGTGGAAGAAGATCCAAAAGAACATGGAATCCGTGCTTATCTTAATTTTGGGCATACCCTTGGTCATTCCATCGAGAAAATCATGGAATTCCAGCTGGCACATGGAGAATGTGTAGGAATTGGGGCAGTTTTGGCTTCTGCCATGTCCTGGAAACGTGGATATATCACAGAAGAGGAATACAAGGATATAGTTACAACTTTTGCTGATTTTTCTTTTCCAAAACTTCCAGAAACCATTGATTTGGAAGAAATTGTGAAAGAAACCAGACACGATAAAAAAATGGAGCATGGAAGTATCAAATTCGTTTTGTTGGAAAAAGTAGGCCAGGCTGCAGTTTATCGTGATGTGACAGAAGAAGAAATGTTGAGCGCATTACAGGAAGGAAGAGCACAGGCATGAAAAAATATATCAAAACAATTGCCGGATTAATCTTTTTCGTTCTTTTGGATCAAGTGGTGAAACTTTGGGTTTTGGCAAGATTAAAAGGACAAGAGCCCATCGTTTTAATAAAAAATGTATTGGAATTCCAATATGTAGAGAATCGCGGAGCTGCTTTTGGGCTTTTACAGAACAGACAATGGTTTTTCCTGGTAATCTCTTTTGTGGTTCTTATTGGCCTTGCTTATCTCGCGAAAAAAATTCCGCAAGAATCCAGATATTTTTGGCTCCGATTCTGCATGTTTTTTGTGGCAGCAGGAGCCATCGGCAATATGATTGACCGAGCTTTACGCCAATACGTGGTCGATTTTATTTATTTTAAATTAATTAATTTCCCTGTCTTTAATGTGGCAGACATCTATGTGACATGCTCTGCATTCTTACTGATTTACCTTGTGATCTTTTATTATAAAGAAGAGGAGATCGACCGTATATTCTCCAAAGAGAAGAAGGAAGAAAAGGAATGAGCGAAGGAAAAGATTTAACTTATGAATACACAGCGTCTGAAGAGCAGGAAGGAATGCGTCTTGATCAGTTTTTAGCAGGAGAATTAAAAGAACAATCCCGATCTTATATTCAAAAACTGATCAAAGAAGAGAGAGCTACGGTAAATGGAAAAAAAGCCAAATCCAGCTTGAAAATTCATGCGGATGATCAGATTATCATGATCCTTCCTCCACTGAAAGAACTCTCTGTGGAGCCGGAAGAGATGGATTTGGATATCCTTTATGAAGATGAGGATGTGATTCTCATCAATAAACCAAAAGACATGGTGGTACATCCATGTCCTGGACGCTATAGTGGTACCTTAGTCAATGGCCTGCTTCACCACTGCAAGGACCAGCTTTCTGGTATTAACGGGGTTCTTCGTCCGGGAATCGTGCATCGTATTGACAAGGATACGACAGGTGTTTTAGTAGTATGTAAGACAGATATGGCACATCGTTCTTTGGCGGAACAGCTGAAGGAACATTCCATTACCAGAAGATATGAGGCGATTGTTTATCATAATTTCCAGGAGGATACTGGTCGTGTGGAAGGTCCCATTGGAAGAAGTCCTCAGGATCGCAAAAAGATGGCCATTGAGCCAAAACATGGCAAACCTGCGGTGACACATTATCGGGTATTGAACCATCTTAATCATAAATTCAACCATATTGAGTGTCGTCTAGAAACGGGAAGAACCCATCAGATCCGTGTTCATATGGCCAGTATTCATCATCCTCTTTTGGGAGATACGATTTATGGGCCAGGTGGAAAGGTCAATGGATTGCCTTCTTTGGAAGGACAATGTCTTCATGCGAGAGTACTTGGTTTTGTCCATCCAAGAAGTGGGGAGTATATGGAATTTGAGGCACCATTGCCAGAATATTTCACTTCTCTTTTGAAAAAGTTAGAAGACAGGTAGAAAATATGCTCTTTACAAATAAAACAAGATGTGATAAACTCGAACAGGTGCGAAAAAGCACAAAGATAACCTTTACAAGGGTATGGAGTCTCCGACCTTATCTTCGTAAAGGAGTTTAAAATTTAAGGAGGATGTAACAATGATTACAAAAGAAATGAAACAGGAAATTATCGAAAAATACGGTAGATGCGAAGGCGACACAGGTTCACCAGAAGTACAGGTAGCAATCCTTACAGCAAGAATCAACGACCTTCAGTTACACTTCAAAGCTAATCCAAAGGATCATCATTCCAGACGTGGTCTTTTAAAAATGGTAGGTCAGAGAAGAAACCTTCTTGCATACCTTAAAGCAAAAGACATCAATCGTTACAGAACATTGATCGAACAGTTAGGTTTAAGAAAATAATCATAACGTATAAAGTGGAAAGAGGATGTATAATGTATACGTCCTCTTTCTTTCTCATTATCTCATATTGGAGGAGATGAAATGGCTAAGTATATTCGAAGAGTATTGATTGTAGTCGTTATTGTTCTTGGAATTTTTACCGCTTTCCAATTCAAAAATTATCAGAAAAAAATAGAAATCCGCGATGATGCCATGCTGTATTTTGAGGAACATGATTATAAAAAAGCAATCAGTTATCTGGAAGAAGGTCGAAAACATATGACTATTTTTGATGGTGGTCTGGATTTAGATATGACTTCTTATCTGGCAGAAAGCTACTATCAGCTGGGAGATTATGAGTCTTCCCTTAAAGTTTGTAACGAGATTCTTGATAAAAACTCAAATAATCAGAATATTTATCTGTTAAAAGGAGAAAATTATCTGGCCATGGATGATACAGAGACTGCGGTTTCTACCTATAAAGATGGATGGAAGAATACCAAGTCTTTCACATTTCTTGAAAAAATTTGTGATAGCTATATGGACAACGGAGATTTTGAACAGGCTTTAAAATACGCAAAAGAAGGGGCAGAATCTTCTGGCAAGAACGCGGCGGAATTCTTATTTAAAGAAATTGTGATCTATGAGAATGCCAATGACTATGCTTCTGCTTATGAGAATGCAGAAAAATATGTGGAGCTTTATCCGGAGGATGAAAGAGGAATCAAAGAACTGAAGTTTTTAACAACTCGAATTACAGATAAAAAATAAACTTGATAAATATGACTAGAAAGTGTTGGCTTTTTTCGGATGATATTGACACTATGTACAAATAATGATAAAATATTTAAAACAAAGGTAACCTAGGGGATGTTTGCTCTTTTTGTTTATTATCTAAAAAATATAGATAATTCACTTTGCGGCTATTGTAGAACAAGGGGTATAATACTAAGCAATTCTAGAGTGAAACCAAAAAAAGGGGAGCCTTTCGTAAAAATAATATTTATACATATAAGAAAAGGAGAACAATTATGGTATCACAGAAAATCGTAATCAAAAATGAACAGGGACTTCACATGAGACCAGCAGGCGTTTTCGCTAAAGGTATGGCTAAATTCGCATCTGACGTTACAATCAACTTTGGTGGCAAAGCTACAAATGGTAAATCCTTATTAAACATCATCGGTGCAGGAATCAAATGTGGTTCTGAAATCGAAGTAGTTTGCGAAGGTGCTGACGAAGAAGAAGCTTTAAAAACAGCTATCGAAATGATCGAATCTGGTTTAGGCGAATAATTTAGAATAGTAATAACTAATAGGGGTGAAAATATGTATACTGGTATTGGTGCATCTGCAGGAATCGGAATCGGTTCTGTAGTCATCGTGAAGGAGCCTTCACTGGTTTACGATAATAAAGCGATTACTGATGCAGCTGCTGAAACTGCTCGTTTCCAGGCTGCACTTGATAAATGTGTTGAAAAAACACAGGCTATGGCTGAGGATATGAAAACTCGCGTAGGCGAAAAAGAAGCAGAGATTTTAGAAGGGCATATTCTGCTTTTAATGGATCCTGAGCTTGGGGGCCAGATTGAATCTAAGATTGCAGACGACAAAAAATGCGCAGAAGCAGCAGTTGAAGAAACATGTGACTTCTTCGCAGCAATGTTCTCTTCCTTAGATGATGAAATGTTCCAGCAGAGAGCAACTGACGTTTGCGATATCAAGACAAGATTATTAAAAATCCTTCTTGATGTAGAAGACGTTGATCTTGCTAATGTTCCTGCAGGTACAATTCTTGTAGCAGAAGATCTTACACCATCTATGACAGCTGGTATCAATCCTGCTAACGTAGTTGGTATCTTAACTGAAATCGGTGGAAAGACATCTCACTCTGCAATCCTTGCAAGAGCACTTGAGATTCCTGCTGTTCTTAGTATCGAAGGTATCGTTTCCAAACTTACTAACGGACAGAGTGTTATCTTAGATGGTGAAACTGGTAAAGTTTTCGAAGATCCAGACGCTGAAATCGTGAAAGAATACGAAGCAAAAAGAGCTGCTTTCCTTGAAGCAAAAGCTGCACTTAGCAAATTCGTTGGAAAACCAACAGAAACTTCTGATGGTGTTAAGGTTGAATTATGTGCAAACATTGGAAAACCTGAAGATGCTCTCAAAGTTGTAGAATGTGACGGCGAAGGTATTGGTTTATTCCGTACAGAATTCCTTTTCATGGATCGTCCACAGGTTCCAACAGAAGACGAACAGTTTGAAGCTTACAAGAAAGTTGCAGAAGTTCTTTCCGGCAAACCTGTTATCATCCGTACTCTTGATATCGGTGGCGACAAAGAGATTCCTTACCTTGGACTTCCAAAAGAAGAAAATCCATTCCTTGGATTCCGTGCAGTTCGTCTCTGCTTAAAGAGAGAAGATTTATATCGTCCACAGCTTCGTGCACTTCTTCGTGCCAGTGCTTACGGCGATATCAAGATCATGGTTCCTATGATCTCATGCGTAGATGAGTTCCGCAAAGTAAAAGAAATCCTTGGCGAGCTTATGGCAGATTTAGATGAAAAAGGTATTGCATATAACAAAGATATCAAGGTTGGTATCATGATCGAAACACCAGCTGCAAGTCTTATGGCTGATGTATTCGCAAAAGAAGTTGATTTCTTCAGTATTGGTACAAACGACCTTACAGGTTATACTATGGCAGCTGACCGTGGTAACCCAGACGTTGCATATCTCTATTCCACATATAACCCAGCTGTTCTTCGTTCTATCGAACGTGTTATTACAGCTGCGAATGCAGAAGGCATCATGGTTGGTATGTGTGGTGAAGCTGCAGCAGATCCATTACTTACACCATTATTAATTTCCTTTGGTTTACAGGAATTCAGTGTAAGTGCTACTTCTATTCTTAAGACTAGAAAAGGTATCTCTTCCTGGTCTAAAGCAGAAGCAGATGAGGTTACAGCAAAAGCTATGTCCATGGCTACAGAAGAAGAAGTACGTACATACTTAGAAAGTATCGCAAGATAATTAAAGTATATTACGCAATATAATACAAAAGAGAAGGGTGTTGCTAGCAGCACCCTTTTTTCTTGCCAAACCGGGCAGGAATGATTTCGTTATATCGATAATAGTACATGATTAAGGGTGAATCTATGGGGAATCAATTTAACAAAGAACAAGAAAAAGCAATCTGTCACGGGGATGGTCCCGCTATGGTTCTTGCCGGTCCGGGTTCTGGAAAAACGTTGGTAATTACTTATCGAGTCAAATGGCTCATTGAACAAATGACGGTGCATCCGGCTAATATTTTAGTGATCACGTTTACAAGAGCGGCAGCAGATGAGATGAAAAAACGTTTTCATGCTTTTTCTGGCTTAGAACAGGCTCCAGTCATGTTTGGAACCTTTCATGCCATATTTTTTATGATGTTGCGTTATGCCTATCGTTATACCGGGAGCAATATCATACGAGAGTCAGACAGAAGAAGATACATCAAGGAAATTGTGGAAGAGATGGAACTGGAGATTGAGGATGAGAATGAATTCTATACCGGAATCCTCAATGAAATCAGTTATGTCAAGGGTGAAATGATGGAATTGTCACTTTATCATAGTAATAATCTGGCAGATGAGTTATTTCAGCAAATTTATGAAGGATACGAAAGAAAAATACGTGCGGAAGGCTATCTCGATTTTGATGATATGCTTGTATTTTGCCATGATTTATTGAAAGGAAGACCAGACATTCTTAAATTTTGGCAGGACCGTTTTCAATATATACTTATTGATGAATTCCAGGATATTAACCGCGTGCAGTATGAGATTGTAAAAATGCTTGCGGGACCAAAGGCGAACCTTTTCGTGGTGGGAGATGACGACCAGTCCATTTATCGCTTTCGCGGAGCCAAGCCGGAAATTATGCTGGGATTTGAAAAAGATTTTCACAATACGAAAAAAATCATTCTGGGAATCAACTATCGAAGCAGTCAGGAGATTGTGAGTAGTGCAGAACGATTAATCATAAATAATAAAAAAAGATTTGCAAAAAATATGCAGGCGGCACGTGGAGAAAAAGTGCCGGTTGTTTATCGAAAAGTAGAAAGTGTATCAGCGGAATGCACGGACATCATCAATGGCATCAATTTTTATTTCCAAAAAGGAGTGCCATTGGAGGAGATGGCTGTGATTTTTCGAACCAATACACAGCCAAGACTATTAGTTGGAAGATTGATGGAATATAATATTCCATTTCAGATGAGGGACTTGATTCCCAATATTTACGAGCATTGGATTGCCAAAAATGTCATTGATTATCTGAAACTGGCTTCTGGACCAATGGATCGCTCCACCTTTCTTTCGGTGATGAATCGACCAAAACGATACATTTCCCGAAAAATGATTACAGAAAACGTGGTGAATTTTCAGAATTTAAAGAAGCAGTGCAGCGGAAAAAAATGGCTATATGATAAGATTGATGAGATGGAGTATCAGTTGCTTCATATGAAAAATAAAAATACCTACGATGCTATCAGTTATCTTCGAAAAGAAGTAGGTTATGAAGAGTATTTGAAAGAATATGCTCAATTTCGAAAAATGAATTATGAAGATCTGGAGGAGATATTAGATCAAATTCAGGAAAGTGCCAAAGATCAGGAGACTTTTGAACAATGGTTCGCATTTATAGAAGAATACGGAGAAGAACTAAAACTGCAGATGGAGGCTGGAAAACAAAAAGAACAGTCCGGAATTACTCTAACCACCATGCATAGTTCCAAAGGTTTGGAGTATGAAGTGGTCTTTGTTATGGATGCCAATGAAGGAATCTGTCCTCACAAAAAAGCCATCAAAGATGCGGATTTGGAAGAAGAAAGAAGACTATTTTATGTGGCAGTGACGAGAGCTAAAACCTATCTTTTTCTTTATTCGGTTCAGGAATTGTACCAAAAAGAAGCAAAACCATCCCGTTATATCGGGGAAATTCGTTATGATCCCAATCGTTTCCCACTGGGATCAAAAGTAAAGCATCAAAGATTTGGGGAAGGCCAGGTAACTCACATTGAAAAAGGTAAAATTACCATTCATTTTCAAGATGGAAAAGAGAGAAGATTTGCCCTGGATTATGTCTTTAATCATGATGTTTTGACATCCCTTTGATGGAATCACTTTTACAAGTATTCTCTTCTATGATACAATATAGAGTAATTATGTATATTTAGAGATATTTTACAAAGGAGGATATCATGAATTTAATGATTGATATGTTAAAAGCGCTGATTTTGGGCGTGGTAGAAGGAATTACCGAATGGCTTCCAATCAGTTCAACTGGCCATATGATTTTGGTGGAAGAGTTCGTTAAATTAAATGTAACTCCGGAATTTATGGAAATGTTCCGCGTTGTTATTCAGTTAGGTGCCATTTTGGCGGTATGTATCTTGTATTTTCATAAGTTAAACCCATTTGCACCATCCAAATCAGCAAAACAGAAAAAGGATACGATGACACTTTGGTTTAAAGTAATCATCGGATGTTTGCCAGCAGCAGTGATTGGTCTGGCATTTGACGATACTTTGGATGCCATTTTCTATAATCCACAAACGGTTGCAGCCACTTTGATCATTTATGGTGTTTTATTTATTATCGTAGAAAATCATAATAAAGGAAAAAGACCATCTACTAGAAAATTGAGTGAACTCACCTACAAAACAGCTTTTTTGATCGGTTTGTTCCAGGTGCTCGCTTTGATTCCGGGAACTTCCCGTTCTGGTGCAACGATCATTGGTGCCATGATTCTTGGAACATCCCGTTTTGTAGCGACTGAATTTTCCTTCTTCTTATCCATTCCTGTTATGTTTGGAGCCAGCTTATTGAAAGTGTTAAAATTCGGTTTCTCCTACACATCTGCGGAGATTATTATCTTAGTTACCGGTATGCTGGTTGCATTCATTGTGTCCATTATTGCAATCAAGTTCCTGATTGGATATCTTAAGAAAAATGATTTCAAAGCTTTTGGTATCTATCGAATTGTACTTGGTATCATCGTTGCAGCTTATTTCTTATTGATAAAATAAGCAGTAATAAAATGCCAGATTAGCAATCTGTCACAAACAGGAGGAAGCTTTGACCATGAAAAGAATTGCAATCACCAGCTGGTGCCAGCAAAGAATCCGTCAGATCATGCCAGAGCCTAAAATCTGCATTGATGCAACGGCAGGTACTGGGCAGGATACTTTATTTCTTTGTAAACTGACTGGGGAAGATGGCGAGATCCTGGCTATGGATATTCAGGAAGAAGCCTTAGTACAGGCCAGCCGAAGAATCCAGGAAGCCGGATATGAAAAGAAGGTTCATTTTGTTCTGGACGGACATCAGAATATGGATCAATATATGAATGGAAAAGAAGTGGATCTGATTATGTTTAACCTTGGATATCTTCCAGGGGGAGATCACAGTAAGGCAACCATTTTTTCCACGACCAAAGAGGCAGTGGAGAAAGGGCTGGAACTTCTAAGAGAAGGAGGCCTTATGACCATTATGATTTATAGTGGCGGAGACTCTGGTTTTGCTGAGCGGGACGCCATGCTTCCATTTTTGAAGGAACTTGATCATAAAAAATATACCGTCATTTTAGAACCATTTTATAATAAACCAAATACACCACCATTACCGGTGTATATATTGAAGAATTAAGAAACATACTTTTTAAGAAAGTGTTTAATAAAGGAGGCATGAAGTACATGAGTATTTTGAAAGAAACCGCAAAGGTTGTATGTCAAAAAGAGATTTCAACCGATATTTTTGATATGACAATCTCATTTCCTGGTGGTGCGAAAGAAGCAAAACCAGGGCAGTTTGTAGCGATTTATTGTAAAGGCGGAGAACGTCTGTTACCTCGACCAATCAGTATCTGTGGCATCGATAAAGAAGCAGGAACTCTTCGAATCGTTTACCGTATTGCCGGTGCTGGTACCCGTGAGATCTCCACTTGGAAAGAGGGCGATACCTTTGAAATCATGGGACCTCTTGGAAATGGCTTCACTCCAAAGGAGAACAAAGCAATCATTATTGGTGGTGGAATTGGTGTACCACCAATGCTTGAACTTGCAAAACAGATGGATTGTGAAAAGACCGTTGTACTTGGCTACCGCAATGCAGACAGCACTTTCTTAAAAGATGAATTTGAAGCCATCGCGGATGTGAAGATTGCAACTGACGATGGAAGCGAAGGTGTTCATGGTACTGTTGTGGATGCCATTCGTGAATATGCAGTAGAGGGAGATACTATTTACGCATGTGGACCAATGCCTATGTTAAAAGCTCTTGCTGCCTATGCTGATGAGCATGGCATGGAGGCACAGATTTCCTTAGAAGAAAGAATGGCATGTGGTATCGGTGCATGTCTTGGCTGCATTACCAAATCCAAAACCAAAGATCACCATACCAATGTAAACAATAAACGTATCTGTAAAGAAGGTCCGGTATTTGACGCGAAGGAGGTAATGTTCTAATGAATTTAAGTGTTACATTAGCAGGAAAAACTTTTAAAAATCCAATCACAACTGCCTCTGGAACATTTGGTTCCGGCGCAGAATTTGAAGAATTTGTGGATCTCTCCGCTCTTGGAGCAGTAACTACAAAAGGGGTTGCCAACATTCCATGGGAAGGAAATGCGACTCCACGAATTGCAGAAACCTATGGTGGAATGCTTAATGCAGTTGGTTTACAGAATCCAGGAATCGAGTTATTCTGCAAACGCGATATTCCACATTTGGTTGAAAAGGGTGCATCCATCATTGTAAATGTATGTGGAAAAACTGTTGAAGATTACCTGGAAGTTGTGGAAAGACTTTCCGATGAGCCAGTGGATCTTCTTGAAATTAATGTATCTTGTCCAAATGTTAAGGCAGGAGGCATCGCTTTTGGTCAGAACCCAAAGGCACTTTACGATATCACAAAAGCAATCAAAGCCGTTGCAAAACAGCCGGTTGTTATGAAATTAAGCCCAAATGTTACTGATATCACAGAGATGGCTAAGGCAGCAGAAGCCGGCGGTAGTGATGCTCTTTCCATGATCAATACCATCACAGGTATGAAAATTGATATTCATCGTCGTAAATTCGTCCTCGCTAACCAGACAGGTGGTATGTCCGGTCCAGCCATTCATCCGGTAGCCGTTCGTATGATTTATCAGGTACATAAAGCTTGTAACCTTCCAATCATCGGTATGGGTGGTGTTATGACAGGGGAGGATGCCATCGAATTAATGATGGCTGGTGCTACTATGGTATCCGTAGGAACAGCCAACTTCCATAACCCAAGAGCAACTATGGAAGTTTTAGATGGAATTAAGAGATATATGGAACAGTACAATATCAAAGATATCAATGAAATCATTGGCTGCATGTAGGATGTTGTTATTTTTTGGATGGTATGTTAGAATGAATCATCATTGATTATGATTATATAGACAGGAGGTTTTCATAAAATGGAAGCATATAAACAGGAATTCATAGAATTTATGGTAGAGAGCGATGTTTTAAAATTTGGTGAATTTACGTTAAAAAGTGGAAGAAAATCCCCATTCTTCATGAATGCGGGCGCTTATGTTACAGGTAGCCAGCTTCGTAGACTTGGCGAATACTATGCAAAAGCAATCCACGATAAATACGGCGATGACTTTGATGTTCTTTTTGGACCAGCTTACAAAGGTATCCCACTGGCAGTAGTTACAGCAATCGCTTACAGTGACCTTTATGGCAAAGAAATCCGTTATTGTTCCGATCGTAAAGAAGCAAAAGACCACGGTGCTGACAAAGGTGGATTCCTTGGCGATAAATTAAAAGATGGTGACCGCGTTGTTATGATTGAAGATGTTACAACATCTGGTAAATCCATGGAAGAAACCGTTCCAAAGGTAAAAGGTGCTGCTGATGTTACAATCGTAGGCCTTATGGTTTCCTTAGACCGTATGGAAGTTGGAAAAGGTGGAGAAAAATGTGCCCTTGAAGAAGTAAAAGATCTTTATGGTTTTGAAACCAATGCAATCGTTACAATGGCAGAGGTTACGGAACACCTTTACAACAAACCATGCCAGGGCAGAGTAGTAATCGATGATACTTTAAAAGCAGCCATCGATGAATACTATGCAACTTACGGTGCAAAATAAGATTTTGTAACATATTGACACAAAGATCATAGGGAAGACAGGAGAAGGTTCACAATGAATGAGAAGATTTTTAAAGTATTGGGTCAGGTTGGAGCTTCCGATATCACAATTGGAATCATTATGATTATTACAGGTGTTTCTGTGGGCATTTTATCTATTATCAATGGAGCTAGAGCACTGAAAACCAAGAGTAAGATTATGATCTAAGAATTAATAAGCAGGGACCATTTTTATGGTTCCTGCCTTGTTTATATTATATAGGATGGAAAAAATTGAACAGAAAAAAGAGGAAAATGATTAGTAGCTTAAGCTTGCTGCTCATTATTTTATACGGTGCAATCATATTATATTTCACATTGTTTTCGGATCGCATGGGCAGAATGGATCCATACCAGACTTACCGTTATAATCTGCATCCGTTTACAGAAATTCTGCGATTTATGACCTATCGTCATCAGGTTTCTATGATGGCCTTCCTCATCAATATTTTCGGCAATATCCTGGTGTTTGCACCATGGGGATTTTTGATCCCAATCTGGGATCCGAAAAGGAATCATGCCAGATATATTTTGATGTATTCCTTTTCTTTTAGTTTATGTATCGAGGTCCTGCAGCTTTTTAGCCGTGTGGGTGTATTTGATGTGGATGATATCATCATGAATACCTTAGGTGGATTTGTTGGCTGGATCATATATTTGATTATGAATTATATTAGAAAACAAAGGAGGAGATAACGCTCATGGAAAGAAGACGTAGAGCAGGAGGCAGAACAAAAACGGTCCTCTCCTTTTCAGATAAAAGAGTTTCAAAAAATGCGATATTTACATTTGTTTTAGGGATTTTATGCCTGCTGGGTTTTGCCCTTTTGCTGCTTGCATCTGTGCTCACTCGAGGTAATGTGGGCATTGCTGGTGGTGTGATTGGTACCATCTTGATTATTCTGGCATTCTTTGGAGTGTTTTGGGGATTGGCCAGTTATGATGAGGTTAGAACATCACAGAATTTCAAGATTCCAGGCATTTGTATTAATATTGTGGTAATCTTTTTGGGGATTACATTTATCATGCTGAAACATAAGATTTAATTTAGAAAAATAGAAATCAGAGAATTCATTTGATTGAAAGGAATTTAGAAAATTCATGAATTATAAAGAACGCTTAAAAGACAGAAATGAAGAAGTCAGAGAACGATTTCAGCTGGCAGGAGAGCGCTTGTGGGAGATTGCCCTGGGAGAACCATCGGATTTGGGAGAGGAATGGAAAGCTTATTTCCAAAAGACGGCTCTATTTTTGGTGAATTGCCAGAAAATGTATCAGATGGTGGAAAATGAAACTTTCGCCAAAATGAATCTGGAGGAGTGTGCCAAGGAGAATTTTAAGTATTTCGAGGAGATTCTTCCGGAAAATTACGACAAATCCTATGCCAATCCGGATTATGCGGTTTCTCAGCTGGGGGAGACCCATGGAAAAATGATGTGCTTTTTGTATACAGAACTGCGTTCTCTGCGCATATTTGCATTTGAGCAGGATCTTCATAAAATGACCATCCTGATGGAATTATTCCTGGAGATTTACGGAATGTTCCTGATGGAAAAAGTGACTGCCAAACAGTTAAGAGAAACCATATATTGGTACCTTTACGATTATGCAGAAGATTGGTGTGGATGGAGAATCCGTGAAATGCTGGATCCTACTTTGACATTTGCCACCGATATTGTTATGAAATCCGATTTGACGGATCTTCGTTATCTTTATCAATACGGAGAGTATATCTCGGAAAATGAGAGAAAAACGGCGGAGTACCTGAATACATTTACCCAGGAGCAGATTGAGCAGATTGCCCGTACTTTCACAGAAGGTTATCGCAAAGGGTTTACTTTAAAACAGGTGGATCTTGCTAAGAAAAAATATGTGAATATACGATATCATGTGGGATTTGAGCGCGTGATCCGTGCCGCCATTCTTCAATTTAAGGAAATGGGGCTCGAATCGGTGATTTATCGTGCGGCCTACAATACATTAAATAAAAACTCCAATCAGAAGATTGGCTATGTTTCTTCTAGTCCAAATGAACAATATGAATACGACCATCGTTTTGACAATGCCATTTATCTTGATAAACGTATGGTGGATCGTAAAGTGGCTTGTGTTAGAAAAGGATACGAGGAACTGGTGGAGGAAGCGGCACTTTATGCCGGACCGGCATTCTTTGATGTATTTGGACAGGATGCTTTCCATCCGGTAATCAAAGAACATGCCACAAGATTGAGTGAGAGACAGCAGAATCTTTCTGTGGAATACTCGGTTCTTTCTAACGTGGTTATGAGTGAATTTATCAATTATGATGAAGTTGGCTTTACCATCATTGCTTATCCAATTCCTGCCATTGGCAAAGATTTTGAGAAGATTTTTCATGAGATGGAAGAAGTCAATAACTTGGATTATGATAAATACGAGAAGATTCAGCAGACTTTAATTGGTGTTTTGGATCGTGCGCAGGCAGTGCACATTATGGGTCGTGGGTCGAATATGAGCAATCTGACCATTTCTTTGCAGGAACTGGATGATATGGAAACACAGACCAAGTTTGAAAACTGCCTTGCAGATATGAACATTCCTTTAGGTGAAGTGTTTACTTCTCCAAAATTAGAAAAGACAAGCGGACTTCTGAACGTCGGTGAGATCTATTTAAATGGTCTTTATTATAAGAATCTTCGCATCTGGCTGGAAGATGGTATGGTAAAAGACTATTCTTGTGATAACTTTGCCACCGAGGAAGAAGGAAAAGCTTATATTAAAGAAACGATTTTGTATAATCGTGATACATTGCCGATGGGAGAGTTTGCCATCGGGACCAACACAAGAGCCTATGTGATGGCACAGCGTTATGGAATTATGGATAAGCTGCCAATTCTTATCGCAGAAAAAATGGGACCACACATGGCACTCGGTGATACCTGCTATGCTTATCAGGAGGAAGTAAAAGTATATAATCCGGACGGCCGGGAAATGGTTGCCAAGGATAACTCCTGTTCCATCATTCGTAAAGAAGATGCGAAAAAAGCATATTTTAATTGTCATACGGACATCACCATTCCTTATGAAGAAATTGATCGTCTGACTGCCATGATGCCGGATCGTACGCAGATTCCGATCATCCTGGATGGCCGATTCGTCTTGGAAGGAACCATGGAATTAAATGATGTATTTATGGGGGTAGAATAAAATGTTACAAATTAAAAACGGACGCGTAATCAATCCCGAAACGAATATGGATCAGATTACTGATCTGTGGGTGGAAGATGGTAAGATTTTAGGTTTTGGCGTAGATTTTACGGAAAAGGAAGCGGATGAAATCATCGATGCCAATGGCATGATCGTGGCACCAGGTTTGGTGGATGTTCACGTTCATTTCCGTGATCCAGGGCTTACTTATAAAGAAGATATCGTTTCTGGAAGCAAAGCAGCGGCAGCAGGTGGCTTTACTACCGTCGTTTGCATGGCTAACACCAAACCGATTGTTGATAATGTGGAGACTCTCTCTGAACTGGTAAAAAGAGAAGAAGAGCTTCCAATCCACGTAAAACAGGTTAGTGCAGTTTCTATCGGCTTCCAGGGAAAAGAACTGGTGGATTTTGATGCCATGGCAGCCCATGGCGCCTGTGGCTTCAGTGATGACGGAATTCCACTTACAGATGCCGGATTTATCAAAAAAGCCATGGAAGAGGCAGCAAGACTGGATATGCCAATCAGTCTTCACGAGGAAGATCCTTCTTTAAATGAATTAAATGGTATCAACAAAGGTGTTATTTCCGATAAACTTGGTTTAGGCGGTGCTCCAGCTCTTTCGGAAGATGTCATGGTGGCAAGAGACATTATGATTGCTTTGGAAACGGGAGCTAAGGTAGATATTCAGCATATCTCCTCCGGAAGAAGTGTGGACCTTGTTCGATATGCAAAAAGCTTAGGAGCCAATGTATTTGCGGAAGTTACGCCACATCATTTCTCCGTGACAGAAGAAATGGTTCTGGAACATGGAACTTTGTGCAAGATGAACCCTCCGGTTCGTACCGAATGGGATCGCAAGAAGATCATCGAAGGCTTAAAAGATGGCACCATCGACATGGTTGCCACAGACCACGCTCCACATTCTGCGGAGGAAAAAGCCCAGGAATTTGGAAAGGCACCAAGTGGAATTATCGGACTGGAAACCTCTCTTGCCATGGGTGTGACCAATCTGGTAAAAACCGGTGAATTATCTTACATGGAGCTTCTTCGTAAAATGACCATCAACCCGGCAAAGCTTTATCAGTTTGATTGCGGCAATATCGATATTGGGTGTCCTGCGGATCTTGTGATCTTTGATCCGGAAGAGACATTTGTAGTAGAAAAATTTTATTCTAAAGCCTGCAATTCCCCATTTGTTGGAACAGAATTAAGTGGAAAAGTTCACTTTACAATCTGTGATGGTAAAATTGTATACAGAGCTTAAAAGAAACGAAATAAGATTTGTCAGATTGTCAATTGTGCAATGTGGTGAATTTATGTTACGATAAAAATTAGTTATAAATATTAAAATGATTATATTTGGAGGTCTCCCATGATTAACGAATTAGTAAAGAATATTAAAGCAAAAGATGCACCGATTGTTGTTGGACTTGATCCAATGCTCAGCTATATCCCAGAATTCATCGTGGATGAAGCATTTGCAGCATATGGAAAGAACCTTGCTGGCGCAGCAGAAGCAATCTGGCAGTACAATAAAGGCATCATCGATGCAACTTATGATTTAATTCCTGCAGTAAAACCTCAGGTAGCTATGTACGAACAGTTCGGTATCGAAGGTATGAAAGCATTCCGTCGTACTTGTAACTATGCAAAGAGTAAAGGACTTGCAATCATTGGAGATATCAAACGTGGTGATATCGGTTCCACATCCGAAGCTTATGCCATTGGACATGTTGGTAAAGTGACAATTGGTGACCACTCCTTCTCTCCATTTGTAGAAGATTTCATCACAGTAAACCCATATCTTGGTTCTGACGGTGTAAAACCTTTCATCAAGGTATGTAAAGAAGAAAAGAAAGGTATGTTTATTCTTGTAAAAACATCCAATCCATCCAGTGGAGAATTCCAGGATCAGCTTGTAAATGGAACACCTCTTTATGAAATCGTGGCGAAAAAGGTTGCTGAGTGGGGAGAAGACCACATGGGTGACGATTACAGCTACGTTGGCGCAGTTGTAGGTGCTACTTATCCAGAAATGGGTGCTGCACTTCGTAAGATCATGCCTAAAAACTTCATCCTTGTACCAGGATACGGTGCGCAGGGTGGAACTGGTAAAGATCTTGCTCCATTCTTCAACGAAGATGGTCTTGGCGCAATTGTAAACTCCAGCCGTGGAATTATCTGTGCTTACAAGAAAGCACCATACTCCGAAAAATTTGGACCAGAAAATTACGCAGATGCCAGCCGTCAGGCAGTTCTTGATATGAAAGAAGATTTAAAGAACGCATTTGTTAAATAGAGAAACAACAGTTTTGAAAGGAAACCAATATGTCAAAAGTTGGAATTATTATGGGCAGTGATTCTGATCTTGCCGTAATGAGCAAGGCAGCAGCACAACTTGAAGAATTTGGTATTGAATATGAAATGACAATCATTTCTGCTCATCGTGAAGCAGATGTTCTTATCGATTGGGCAGCTGGAGCACCAGCACGTGGTGTGAAGGTTATGATTGCAGGCGCCGGCATGGCAGCCGCACTTCCTGGAATGTGTGCCGCATTATTCCAGTTACCAGTTATTGGTGTGCCATTATCCGGAAAGAACTTAGATGGTATGGACGCAGTCTTCTCCATCCTTCAGATGCCACCTGGGGTACCAGTAGCAACGGTAGCCATTGATGGTGCAAAAAATGCAGCGATCCTTGCAGCTAAAATGCTTGCTATGTCCGATGACACAATTCTTGCTAAACTGAACGAATACACAAAAACTATGAAAGAACAGGTTCAGGCAAAGGCAGCAAAATTAGATAAGATTGGTTACAAGGAATATCTTGCAACCAAATAATTATAGAAAGTAAGTAGATAAAAGGAGATTATCATGGATTATAAGTCTTCAGGTGTAGATATTGAAGCTGGTTACAAATCAGTAGAATTAATGAAAGAACACGTTAAAAAAACAATGAGAGAAGAAGTATTAGGTGGTCTTGGCGGCTTTTCCGGTGCTTTCTCTTTAAGCAAAATCAAAAATATGGAAGATCCTGTTTTGCTTTCCGGTACAGATGGATGTGGAACAAAAGTTAAGCTTGCCATGATCATGGACAAACATGACACAATCGGTATCGATGCGGTAGCTATGTGTGTCAATGATATCGCTTGTGCAGGTGGAGAACCTTTATTCTTCCTTGACTATATTGCATGTGGTAAAAACTACCCAGAAAAAATCGCTGAAATCGTAAAAGGTGTTGCAGAAGGATGTCTTCAGTCTGACGCAGCATTAATCGGTGGAGAAACAGCAGAACATCCAGGCCTTATGCCGGAAGACGACTATGATCTTGCTGGTTTTGCAGTAGGTGTATGTGACCGCAAAGAAATGATCACAGGCGAAAATCTTGCAGAGGGTGATGTATTAATCGGTATGGCATCCACTGGTGTTCATAGTAATGGCTTCTCTTTAGTACGTAAAGTATTCGAAATGTCCAAAGAATCCCTTGATACATATTATGATGAACTTGGAAAAACACTTGGTGAAGCTCTCCTTGCTCCTACAAGAATCTATGTAAAAGCATTAAAGAGCATCAAAAACGCTGGTGTTACTGTAAAAGCATGTAGCCACATCACAGGTGGTGGCTTCTATGAAAACGTTCCACGTATGCTCGTAGAAGGTACCCATGCTGTAATCGAAAAGAACAGCTACCCAGTACCACCAATCTTCACACTTATGGCAAAAGAAGGCAACATCGAAGAACAGATGATGTACAACACATTTAACATGGGTCTCGGTATGATTGTTGCAGTAGACAAAGCTGATGTAGAAAAAACCATGGAAGCAATCAAAGCAGCAGGCGATGCACCATATGTTGTTGGTCACATCAAGAGCGGTGAAAAAGGAGTTACTTTATGTTAAGACTGGCAGTTTTGGTTTCCGGCGGCGGCACCAATCTCCAGGCAATCATGGACTCCATTGATAATGGAACCATCACCAATGCCGAGATCGTTACCGTAATCAGTAACAATGCCGGTGCGTATGCATTGGAACGTGCAAAAAATTATGGGGCAGAAGCATTGCTTCTCTCCCCAAAGGATTTTGCAACAAGAGAAGAGTTTAATGAAAAACTTCTTGAAGCTTTAAAAGAACGTAACATTGATCTTGTGGTTCTTGCAGGCTATCTTGTTGTGGTTCCTTCATGTGTGATCAAAGAATTTGAAAATAGAATTATTAACATCCACCCTTCCTTGATTCCATCCTTCTGTGGAACCGGCTGTTATGGGCTTCATGTTCATGAAAAAGCCTTGGCTCGTGGAGTAAAAGTATCTGGTGCTACGGTTCATTTTGTAGATGAAGGTACAGACACAGGACCAATTATTTTACAGAAACCGGTTATGATTGAACAGGATGATACCCCAGAAGTACTTCAGAGAAGAATTATGGAACAGGCAGAATGGAAGATTCTTCCTCAGGCCATCGATATGATCGCCAACGGAAGAGTAACCGTAGAAGGAAGAACCGTTCGTCTTAAATAGGAGGCAAAAATGAAAGTATTAATCGTTGGTAGCGGCGGAAGAGAACATGCTATTGCATGGGCTGTTGCAAAAAGTGAAAAAGTAGATAAAATTTATTGTGCACCAGGTAACGCTGGTATCTCTGAATTTGCAGAATGTGTAGCAATCGGTGCTATGGAATTTGATAAATTAGTTGCATTTGCAAAAGAAAATGAAGTAGATTTCACCATTATCGGTATGGATGATCCATTGGTTGGCGGTGTTGTTGATGCATTTGAAGCAGAAGGCTTAAAAGTATTTGGACCACGTGCGAATGCAGCCATCATCGAAGGCTCCAAAGCTTTCTCCAAGGATCTTATGAAAAAATACAACATTCCAACTGCAGCTTATGAAAACTTCTATGATATGGATGCAGCTTTAGCTTATCTTGAAACAGCAAAAATGCCAATCGTATTAAAAGCTGACGGTCTTGCTCTTGGAAAAGGTGTTTTAATCTGTAACACTTTAGAAGAAGCAAAAGAAGGCGTAAAAGAAATCATGGGCGAAAAGAAATTCGGTTCCGCAGGGGATAAGATGGTAATCGAAGAGTTCATGACAGGACGTGAAGTATCCGTTCTTGCATTCTGTGACGGAAAAACAGTAAAATGTATGACAAGCGCACAGGATCACAAACGTGCCATGGATGGAGACAAAGGTCTTAACACAGGTGGTATGGGAACCTTCTCCCCAAGCCCATTCTATACAAAAGAAGTGCAGGAATTCTGTGAAAAATATGTATACCAGCCAACGATTGATGCTATGGCAGCAGAAGGCAGACCATTTACAGGTATCCTTTTCACAGGTCTTATGTTAACAGAAGATGGTCCTAAGGTTCTTGAATACAATGCAAGATTTGGTGATCCAGAAGCTCAGGTTGTTCTTCCACGTATGAAAAATGATATCATCGAAGTAATGGAAGCTTGTGTAGAAGGTCGTCTTGACGAAATCGATCTTGAATTCGAAGATAATGCAGCAGTTTGTGTTATCCTTGCTTCTGACGGATATCCAGTATCCTACAAGAAAGGATATGAAATCACTGGTCTGGAAACCTTTAAAGAGCATGAAGGATATTACTGTTTCCATGCTGGTAGCAAATTCGATGGCGATAAGATCGTAACCAATGGTGGACGTGTTCTTGGTGTTACTGCAAAGGGTGCAACTTTACAGGAAGCAAGAAAGAACGCATATGCAGCTACCGAATGGGTATCTTTCGAAAATAAATATAAGAGAAATGATATCGGTAAAGCCATCGACGAAGCATAATTTTTCGTCAAAAGCTTGAGCGGTTATCAAGCGAAAAATAGCAATACAATAAATCGCAATATAACAACAAAAGCAGTTTCCTGATCAATTGACCTGGGAAACTGCTTTTTTATCTTGTCATAAATATGAAAATATTGCTTCTATGCTTCTGCCAGCATTTCATAAAGTGGGAAGAAGAGTCGACTTAAAAGATAGAACTGGAAGGCAAAGCCAATCAGTAACATGGCACCAATGATAGTATAGGTTAAACCAGGTGCCAAAAATGCCAGAATGACAGGAAATAACTCGATAAAAATCCCAACAATACTGATTTTCGGATTACGCATGGCCAAAATCCATGCATTTTTTAATGTCTGCTTCAAAGTGTTTTCAAAACGTGCCTGCAAAGAGAAGAAGAAAATCAAGGTGGAGCAGAGCAAATATAAAAAGAGCAGCAAAAGAGCATAAAACAATAGAGTCATGGTGCCTAAGCCCATATGACTAAGGAAAGAAATGCACTCATAACTAAGAGCTAGCAGAAAAAGTGCGAAAATCCATAGGATGGTAGATTTTACAAAATTGTCTTTCCAGGCTTTCAAATACTGTCTGGTCAGATGGGCATCTTTATCTTCCAACATATGAAAAATCACATAGTACATGGCACTTGAGCTGCATCCTATGGTGATGATTGGAAGGCAGGTGATCATAAAAATAAGATTTAAGCAGAAATAATCGACCACTCGACCGACCGTATCTGTGAGAAAAGTCGTGATGGCTTCTTTCATGGGTAGGGATCCTTTCTCTTGTAATCTTAGGAAATCGTATCATAAAGATCTGGGAAGATCTGAATCGAACGTTTGAGAATACCCTGCATATAAGCAATTGCAATGCCATAATTTGTCATAGGAACTTTTTGATCTTTGGCACATTTTGCACGGTAAATGACTTCACGTTCATTGAGCATGCAGCCACCACAATGGATAATTAAGGAATATTCATGAAGATCTTCTGGAAAATGAGTTCCAGAACAAGTTTTAATCACCAAATCTTTTTTAGTGTATTGTTTTAACCAGCGAGGCAGTTTCACGGTACCGATGTCATCGCATTGTCTATGATGTGTACATCCTTCTGCAATCAGGATTTTATCCCCGTCTTTTAATTGGTCAATGGCAGTGACTCCTTCTACTGCAAAATCAAGGAAGCCTTTGAATCTGGCCATCAGAATGGAAAAAGAAGTTAAAAGGATATCTTCTGGAGTATCGGCAGAAACCTGGGCAAATGCCTGACTATCCGTGATAACCATGGCAGGTTTTTTGCCAAGAGATTCCAAAGTAGCTTTCAATTCATTTTCTTTTACTACGATAGCCGTAGCATCCGAATCTAAAATATCGCGAATGGTCTGCTGCTGAGGTAAGATCAAACGGCCTTTTGGAGCAGCGGAATCGATTGGAACTACTAAAACGATAAAATCTCCTGCTTTGGTCAGATCGGCAACGATACGTTTTTCATTTTCTTCTGGTGCCAGAGAGGCGAGCTTTTCTTTTAGTTCATGAATCCCTTCTCCATTTAGAGCAGAGACACCGATTGCGTTTTCTTCTTCCGCATGGAAGGAAGAAAGATCCGTTTTATTATAAACGGTGAGATAAGGAATTTTTTTTGCCTGGAAAAGCCCAATTAATTCTTTATCGCAGGCAGTAAGTCCTTCGGTATTATCCACGATAAGAACAGCGATGTCCGTTTTATTTAAAATCTGTTTTGTTTTTTGAATTCTTTTTTCACCAAGGCTGCCTTCATCATCGAAACCTGGAGTATCAATGATCAAAACCGGGCCAAGTGGAAGAAGCTCCATGGCTTTTTGAACGGGATCAGTGGTGGTTCCCTTGGTATCAGAAACAACACTTAAATCCTGACCAGTTACAGCGTTTACGACACTTGATTTGCCAGCGTTACGTTTTCCAAAAAAACCGATGTGGACACGTACACCGGATGGGGTATCATTTAAACCCATATATATCACCTCTTTTGTTGTAGTCCCTTCTATTTTTACATAAAATAGAAAATTTGTGTATCATAAAATGAAAAAAACATCACTTGATGGCCTATAGAGTGATGTTTTTCTCGGATGATCGGTTGTGAAGGAGGAGGACCGATCATCGGGTATAATTTAATTGACTGTTGAATAACTGAAAACGTTTTTTCAATTCACAATGTAAGTATAGCACCATTCATATAAATGTCTATATTCACAATTTAACAAAAATTTATAGATATTAAGGTGTTTCCATGGAAAAATTAACAAAGTCAGAAAATGTATTGGTGAATTATCCGTATTATTTTGCTTGAAACATGGCATAAATTGGTTTTTCTTGCAATTTAGAGTTAGCTTTGCTAGAATATCATATGGTAACGAATGGAAATCATTCAGATCATGGAGATGTACCCAAGTGGCTGAAGGGTCCGCACTCGAAATGCGGTAGGTCGGGGAACCGGCGCGAGGGTTCAAATCCCTCCATTTCCGTAAGGCAACGGCAGCACTTTGCGAAAGTGCCGCCGTTTTTTCATTCTAAGCATATCCAGCCAGTCTGGATTTTGATCATTTCTATAGAAATAAAAGGCGAAAATCTATGAAGAATTTAACCATAGGGATTCTTGCACATGTTGATGCAGGAAAAACTACTTTATCGGAAGGAATTTTATATACAACAGGAAAAATTCGAAAACTTGGACGTGTGGATCATCAGGATGCGTTTCTGGATACTTTTGACCTGGAACGTTCCCGTGGAATTACCATTTTCTCCAAACAGGCGCTTTTCTCATTGCCACATCGTGAGATTACTTTGCTGGATACACCAGGACATGTGGATTTCTCTGCGGAAATGGAACGAACTTTGCAGGTTCTTGACTATGCGATTTTGGTGATCAATGGTGCGGATGGAGTTCAAGGGCATACCAGAACTCTTTGGAAACTTTTGAAAAATTACAATATTCCAACATTTTTATTTGTAAACAAAATGGATCAGGATGGAACCGACCGTGATGCGCTGCTGGCAGAATTAAAAGAGAAATTGGATGATGGCTGTATCACTTTTGATCCACATAAAGAGGAAGATGTCTTCTATGAAGAAATCGCCATGACGGACGAGGACGTTTTGGAATATTATATGGAAGAAATGTCTGTAAAAGAAGAAGATATCTGTAAGCTGATTTTGGAAAGAAAAGTATTTCCGGTTTATTTTGGTTCTGCACTGAAACAGGAGGGCATTGATGATTTATTAGAGGGCATTGATTCTTATACCATTCTTCCCGAATATGGAAAAGACTTTGCGGCGAAAGTCTATAAAATTACCCGTGGAGATCAGGGAGAGCGTCTGACTCATTTGAAAGTAACTGGTGGAAGTCTCAAGGTGAAAACAAAATTGGAAGAAGAAGGAAAAGTAGATCAGATTCGAATCTACCACGGTTCCAAATTTATTTTGCTGGATGAAGCACCGGCTGGAACCATCTGTGCAGTCACTGGATTAGATACTACGGCAGCGGGACAAGGTCTTGGAAAAGAAAAGACAGGAATGGCTCCGGTTTTGGAACCGGTATTATCCTATCAGATCATCCTTCCGGAAGGTGCTGATATTTCCAAGGTATTGCATGATCTTAAGGTTTTAGAGGAAGAGGAACCTCTTTTACATGTTGTATGGAATAAGCTTCTCATGGAAATCCATGTGCAGCTGATGGGTGAGGTGCAGACGGAAATCTTAAAGAGTATGCTGCTTAGCCGATTCCAGCTGGATGTGGAATTTGGTCCAGGTAAGATTATGTACAAAGAAACCATAAAAGAGCCGGTCATTGGTATTGGTCATTATGAGCCACTTCGTCATTATGCCGAAGTACAGTTGCTCATGGAGCCGGGTGAGACAGGCAGCGGACTGGTTTTCAAGAGTCGCTGCAGTGAAGATATCTTAGATAAAAACTGGCAGAGATTGATTCTTACCCATTTGGCTGAAAAAGAGCATGTGGGTGTTTTGGCCGGAATGCCAATCACCGACATGAAGATTTCTATTATTGCCGGAAGAGCGCACCAGAAACATACGGAAGGTGGCGATTTCCGCCAATCTACTTACCGTGCGATCCGACAGGGCTTAAAAAAGGCAGAGTCTGTTCTTTTAGAGCCTTGGTATGAGTACCGCTTAGAAGTTCCATCGGATCAGATTGGCAGAGCCATGATGGATATCCAGAAAAAAGAGGGAAGTTTTGAGGGACCATTCCAGGATGGGGAGATGTCAATCTTAACAGGAAGAGCTCCTGCCATTGGTTTACAAGATTATCAGAAAGAAGTCTGGGCCTATACAAAAGGACGTGGACGCCTGACTTTGCAGCTGGCTGGATATTTCCCATGTCATAATGAAGAAGAAATCTTAGAGAATATACAGTATGACAGTGAAAGGGATTTAGATAATCCAACCGGATCTGTTTTTTGTGCACATGGTGCAGGGTTCCTTGTGGAATGGGATAAGGTGGATGAATATGCCCATATCAAGGAAAAAAGAGAATATATCACCGGCATTGAAGAAAATGTGGTGATGGCTGCGCCTAGAAACGCTGCAAGAAATAGCAATACATACGCAGAAGATGCAGAATTTCTTGCCATTTACGAAAGAGAATTTGGAAAGTCCAGACAAAAAGAAGAGCAGAGACGTAAAAGTATGCGAAATGTCAGCTTTGACCGACCAAAATCAATATCAAAAGCAGTGACAAAGCCAAAAGAGCATGCACCACAAAAATATGATCGAAATCGTCTAGTTGAGCCAAAGAAAAACTATCTTTTGGTGGATGGTTATAATATCATATTTGCCTGGGAGGAACTTAGAACTTTGGCGGATGCCGATATCGGGGCGGCCCGATTAAAATTGATGGATATCTTAAGTAATTATCAGGGATTTACCCAGGATACGCTGATTTTGGTATTCGATGCTTATAAAGTGGAAGGCGGACAGGGTGAAATATATAAATATCATAATATTTATGTAGTTTTCACCAAGGAAGCAGAAACAGCCGATCAATACATTGAAAAAACAACACATGAAATTGCAAGAAAGCATAATGTCACGGTAGCAACTTCCGATGGTGTCGAGCAGGTCATCGTTATGGGCCAGGGGGCGCAAAGACTTTCTGCTACTGACTTTTATGAGGAGATTCTCCATGTGGAAGAAAAAATCCGTCAAAAAAATCTGAAACGTAGAGACAGTTCTAAAAATTATTTGTTGGATTATGCTCCGGAAGAAGTTGCTTTTCTTATGGAGGAAATCCGCCTTGGCAAGAAAAAATGGGATGACTAGGATCTGAGTAAGATTTGGAATTGTTTGACAAATTGGCTCCTTTGTGATAAAATACATTTCTGTGATATTACATAGTAATATAGGAAGGATAACAACGAAATGAAACAGTGTATGGATTCAAAGAATCTACATCAGAGATTAAATCGAATCAAAGGACAGATTAATGCCATTGATAAAATGGTGGATCAGGATGTTCCTTGTGAAGATATTTTAATACAGGTGAATGCTGCCAAGTCTGCGCTTCATAAAGTAGGACAGATTATCTTAGAAGGCCATTTGAATCATTGTGTAAAGGAAGGCATCGAACATGGAGATGCAGAGAAAACCATCGCGGATTTTGCAAAAGCAGTAGAGTATTTTTCACGATTATAAATTAGCATGAACAAGAGACGGGGCAGATTAATGACCGTCTCTTTTATCATATAAGAAGAAACAACAAGGAGAAACATGAATGAAAGTTTTATATTTTGATTGCAGTATGGGTGCTGCAGGGGATATGATTGGTGCGTCCCTCCTTGATCTTATGGAAGATAAAAAAGCTGTGATTGATCAGTTAAATGACTTAAATCTTCCGGGAATTGTGTATTCCTATAAAGAGGAAAGTCCTCTTGGGATTAAATTAGATGTAGAATTTAAGGGAGAAGTGGAAAAAACAGAAGATGTGGATTTGCAACATGACCATGAACATCATCATGATCACGAACATCATCATGACCATGAGTACCATCACGAACA
>JAUNNI010000036.1 GCA_030531555.1 Eubacteriales bacterium
TCAATAAATGGAGTTATCCCATTCTCTCTGCAGTATAGGTAATAAGGCATTGCATCATGGGCAGAATCTAACAACAGCTTCTTAACATGAAAATCCGGAAGAAATGATTTCATTCGGAAAAAAGTTTGAAGAAAACCGTGAGAATCATGCATGGAAGCAGGATTCAACAAAGGAAAAATAGGTAGATCGCTTTCTGTATTAGCTGCGACCATCATATAAAGATCGTATCCGTGATAGAAGCAGCCACGAGAGGAATCCCAGCCGATATCACAATCAGGCTGAGAAAAATATCTGTTACATTTACAGTCTGAAATACCTTTATCAGAGCAATTACAGACGCGGTGTTTTCGTTCTCTGGCAGATGTAACAACGGGGGTACCATCACCAGCAATCGAAAGATTTGAAGGGTCTATTAATCCTTTTGAAACAGATTGAGTCAGAAACTCTTCTGTATAAATCCTTAGAAGTGAATGATAAGGTTGATCCGCCACAGAAAAGGATGTCGATTTTAACTGTTTAAAAAGCTGGTCGACAGTTACTTTTTCGGTAAGTTCGGCTTTATAACCTCTCTTCTTGGTTTCTTCACTTGCGGTTTAGGAACGTGCAGGTGAGAACAAAGATTATTCTGATCAGAATCCCAAACTCTTGACAGGAAATCATAAAAGGTGCCAACACCTGGGGTATCACCGAATTCAAAACCACTAAGGATTGCATACAAAGGATTGATTTTCAGTTGAGCAGCCCATTCAGTAAGTGAAGTCACCTTGAAATCAATAGATAAGAGATAGGAACGCTGCATGCAAGAAGGAGTCCGTGGTTTAGGACCGAAAACAGAATATTTGTCTTTCATGAATTCATCGGTAAAAGAAAGATCCAGAAGCCAAAAACGTTCAATGATATCCCATGTAGAGCGTGAAAACTTATCAGGATCCGGATAGTATTTACGAAGTTGTTCAACAACAAAATTTTGGTAGTCCTCGTGACTGCCACAGTTAACAGGTAACATAAAAATCGCCTCCATATCGAAAAATACTTACCGCCGCAAGCGAACGGTACTTCTTAATCAAGAGGCGCGAAGCGCCGCATTTTTTGTGACAGTTGTCAAGTCTTTTTCGATAAAAAGTGGGGGATTTAATAAAAAGGAACCTCAGATAGCTTGAGTTTAAGCCATTCTGAGATTCCGAGAGACTATAAGATTATTTAGGGGGGTATCCTATGAAAAATATTACAATCTGCATGTATGGTGCATCCAGTGAAAATATCGATTCTATTTATTTGGAAGAAGGAAATGATCTGGGCAAAGAAATTGCTTCCAGAGGCCACACTCTCCTTTATGGTGGGGGATATACAGGTATGATGGGCGCTTGCGCCCAGGGTGCAGAGACCATGAACGGTACAGTGATCGGTGTCATTCCTTATTTTATGGATGAATACGAAGGAATTAACCGAAAATGTACAGAATTAATTCTGACCAACACCATGGCAGAAAGAAAAGAATTGATGGAAGAACGTGCCGACGCCTTTGTTATCGTGCCGGGCGGTATCGGAACCATGGACGAATTCTTCGAAATTATCACATTAGTCGAATTGGAACAAAAATCTGCGCCTATCATTTTATTTAATATAGAAGGATTTTTCGATCCAATCATCGATTTTATCGATCAGGGTATCAAAAAAGGATTTATTCGCGAGGAAACTCGCAAGAATTTCGCTGTTTACAAAACCGCAAGGGATGTTGTAACAGCCATTGAAGAAAAATTGTTCGATTAATTATTTGACTTTTCTATTTATCCTCCTTATAATATATTTATATTTTATATAAACACTTTATATTTTTATCTATATATTATAAAGGAGGATATCTTTATGCGTAAACAAAGCAAAAAGATGACAGCCAGTGAACGAGAAGTGTTAGAACTGCTTTGGCAACAGGGAAAACCTTTGACTTCATCGGAGATCGTCGCACTCTCAGAAGATAAAAGCTGGAAACCCAGCTATATTCACCTCATGATTAATTCACTCCTGAAAAAAGAGATCATTCAGATTGCCGGCTTTAAGAAAACCACCAAGAATTTTGCCCGCTCATTTGAGCCGGTATTATCCAAAGAAGAGTTTTCTATCCAGTCTTTCCGCGAGGAGAATCATCTGGATACTTCCTCCCTCTCCCTTCTTTTTGGAGCTTTACTGGAGGAGGAAACCGACAGGGAAACCATCGACAAATTAAGTGCCATGTTAGAACAGAAGAAACGGGAGCTTGACGAAGAATAATTCCCTGGGAGGTGTACCATGATCACTGTTTATGTACTTTTGTGGAGTATTTTAATTGGAAGCATCTTCTATCTTCTCCTACATGCTGCACTGAAGAATACAACATTTTTAAGCCGTTATGGTGTAGGATTCTTTCTCTTATGTTGTGTTTTGTGTTTTATCCGTCTACTGATTCCAATGGAATTCTCCTCTTTCCGTAGAAAACTGGAATATCCTGCTTTCATTTCCTCTTTACTGAAAGAGCATTATGTCGGGCCTGGCGTTTTTCCACTGACCACTCTGATCATCTGCTTTTCTCTTATGATTTCACTCCTTTTGATCATCAGAGCTCATTGGAAGATCCACAAGATTTCCTCTTCTTTAAAGAAGAGCTCCGTGGAGGATCCTGATGCCCAGAGAATCCTGCAGGAAATTGATCCATCCTGCCAGGTTCCGGTCTGTCGGAATTTTGCAATCAAAACACCGGTTATTATCGGATATCTCCATCCGATCATTTACCTGCCGGATTATCAATACACCCAGGAAGATCTTCACAACATTTTGTTACATGAGTATACGCATTATAAACGGCATCATTTGAAGATCAAGTTTTTCCTTCACATTTTTACACTTTTAATATGGTGGAATCCGATCGCTTTCTTGTTAGAAAGAGATATTTCCCACCTTTTGGAGCTCACCTGTGATGAGACCATCCTAAGGAAGTACAATCAAAGTGGAAAGTTATCTTATATTGGTTCTCTTCTCCATTGTCTTGATCAGGCAAACCCACCAAAAGGCACGGGTGCTCCTTCCCCATACTTCATAGAATTTCTCCCGGAAACTCATGGAAAATACACCATGCAGCGATTTGAGTATCATTTGTCGCAGGATTTTAAAATGTATCATAGAAAAAGGAACCGACTCATATGTACACTTATATTCCTTTGTATTCTTTTTTCTTATTGTTTTATCATTGAGCCATACTATATTCCGGAAGAAGAGCCTACCATGTCAAATGCAGAGAATTCTTATCTCATAGAGCTTGAAGATGGCAGCTATGAATTCCACTATGCCGGGGCTGTGGTTCCGGTAACTAGTCAGGAGATGAAGAATGGGTATTATTCGATTTACCCGATATACAAAAACAAAAAACCTTCTATCTCACATTAAAATCCCACATTACGAGTAAAGTCGGCCATAAGATGGGCCAGCTCATCCGAAGAAAGTGCCGGATTGTCTTCCATCAGCCAGTGGTAGAACATCCCGAAACATCCATTGGATGCATAGATCAAATGATACTGATCTTTTAGCTCACCCTCTCCCGACTCAAGATTCACAGAAAAAACCTTTTCACCCAGAAATACGAGAAGATCATGCTGCATATTATAATCTCCATTTTTCTCAAGGAGTGCCTGAAATATATGACGCTTCTCTTCTACGTATCGTAAGATCTTTTTCAAAATCATATACTGACGTTGTTTTTCTGGCAATTGTTTGGTATCAATCTGCCTAACAAATGACGTCAGTTCCATTAACAATTCCGATTTCAGCTTGTTAAACTGATCAAATGGATCATCAAAATGCGCATAAAAAGTGGAGCGATTGACCTCCGCATCTTTACAAATCTCTGTCACCCTGATTTTCTCTAATGGTTTTTCTCTTAAAAATTTAAGCAAACTATCATTTAAAACCATCTTCGTATATTTTACTCTTCGATCCATAGAATTCCTTCCCCTCTATTTTATTTTCCCCAACACATTATGTGTTTTTTGTTGTTTAAATATCATTTTATTAAGAATTGATGGTTGATATCAAGATAAATGTATTATACACTCCATCTGAATAAAAAAACAACACTTGTTGGAAAACGGAGGATTATTATGATTCGTATTTTAGTTGACTCCGCTGCTGATTTACCAATGGAAGAATTAGTAGCGAAAAATATAACATTAACCCCACTCACTGTAACCGTTGGCGAAGAAAGCTTTAAAGACGAAGTCGAATTAAAAAGAGAAAAATTATATGAGTATCTTCTCGATGGTTCCTGCACAGTAAAAACATCCCAGCCATCCCCACAGGATTTCCTGGATGCTTTTGAAAGTGCCAAAGAAGCCGGCGATGAATTAATTTGTATCCTTTTATCCTCAGCCTTAAGTGGTACTTACCAAAGTGCATGTTTAGCAAAAAACATGGCAGATTACGATAAAATCTATCTGATTGACTCTTTAAGCGCCACCGTTGGTATTAAAATTCTGGCAGATAAAGCCCTTGCCATGATTGCAGAAGGTCAGACCAGTGAAACAATCGTGGAAACTTTAGAAGAATTAAAAGGCCGCATTCGCATCAAAGCTGCCATTGATACTTTAAAATACCTTTACCTTGGAGGACGCGTAAGCAAAACAACTGCTCTCGTTGCAGATACTGTGAATATCAAGCCAAGTATCACTCTTAATCCAGAAGGTGAGGTAGCCGTTGTGGGGAAATACCTGGGTGTTGGCCGTGCCGTAAAAGATCTTGTAAAACAGATGAAGGCAGCCAATGTGGATGAAAATTATAAAATCTATGGTATCTATAGCCACGACAAAACAAACGCAGATAAATTGATCAAAGCTCTGAATGCTGCTGGTATCGAAGTAGAAGATGTTTACCATCTCGGTGCAACCTTAGGGGTACATGTGGGACCTGGAGCATTTGGAATCATTTACATAGAGAAAAATTATTCAAATCTCTTCAAAAGATCCTGATGAATTTGATGATATTGTTCTTCACGCATTCGATACCATTGTCATTCACGAAATTGCTCATAACTGGTTCTACGGTGTTGTCGGCAACGATGAATACGACGAAGCATGGCTTGATGAAAGTTTGACATCTTATAGTGAAATCGTTGGAGCCGGATCAAGTCAGACAACCAGTAGTCTTGAAAAACTTGAAAAAGAATTACGTGAAGATTATGATGACGTAATCGATATACCAGTAGATCAGCTTGGTGATAACTATACAGCCGCTGTTTACTCAACCGGAAAATCTTTCTTAATTCAGTTACGCCTTGCTATGGGCGATGAAAGTTTCAATCAATTTATGAAGGAATACTATCAGACCTACCGTATGAAGATCGCTACCACGAAGGGCTTCATTGAAGTATTATCCCCTTATATTGAGGGAAACGAAGATGCGAAGGCAATCTGCAAAAAAAACACACCGTCCCCCAAGGCTCTTTCGTCCTCAAAAAACAGTGTGCTTTAGTGCGCCTTTTGGGTTGCGCTGGTCCAGTGGACCAGTCTGACTCCGTAGGAGGCAGAAGCAACGACTGAGCCGTTAGGCGAGACCTCCGAACCCTGGTTCGAGCCCAACAAAAAACACACCGTCCCCCAGAGCTCTTTCGTCTCTAAAAAACAGTGTGCTTTAGTGCGCCTTCAGGGGCTCGAACCCTGGACACGCGGATTAAGAGTCCGCTGCTCTACCAACTGAGCTAAAAGCGCAAATGCTATGAACTTTTCAACGCAAAAATAATTATATATCACAATTTATAAAAAATCAAGTCATTTTCTAATATTTTAAAAAAGAAAAACAACCTCATGTCTACCATGAAATTGTTTTTCTTCTAATATTAATGATTTATAATGTTTCTATTTCGAAAACTCTTTATAATGCGTTATAAAGAGCATTTACTATTTTACGAGCTGCTATATTATCCATCTCTATGTTGTTTGCCACTGCATCAAGGTTTGCTTTGAAGTTCTCTGGAATACTGTACATCTTTGCAAATTCTTCTTCCTTCTATATATCTTATAACTTCTTTTTCTTCTTTTTTAATACCATTACTGTTATCGCGGAGATTACTAATGCTACGATTGCCGGTTTCATAAATCTTTTCTTTTTCATTTTTCTGATCTCCTTCCAGTTTCATTTTCTATTTTTGAAGAGTCATTATTATTTTAAATAGTCTGTGCAAACATATCCTGTTTCACCTTTGTAGCTTACCTGTACCCAACAAGCTTTGTTGCCGTGTTTGTAAACCTGACCAGTTACTTTTACTTCAGCGCCTTTTGCGTAAGCACCTAATTTTTCGAATTCTTTTTTAGGTCCCTTGCGAACATATACGTCATGGGCTGCTTTCATGGTTTTGTTCATTTTTTCAACCTTGTATTCGCATTTTACTTCTTTCTGGTCTTTATCTTCTTTATCTTATTTCTCTTCTTTTTCCATTGCTTTTTCGATTACGTCATTGATGCCGTTTACGAATTTGATGTATTCTACATCTTCTTCGATTGCTTCGTCTTCCTCAAGGTTTGCTTCGCGAACTGCTTCAAATGCTTCTTTGAAGTTTGCTACGTAATCTGCATCTTTTTCACTAAGGAAAAGCTGTGCTGCATATGCGATTTCACCTTCTGTGACTTCTTCATCTCTATCGAAAACAAATGCTCTGAATTCTTCTGCCGCTTCGCTTGTCTTTTCGCTTCCACCTGCTGTTCCTGGCTGTGCGGAATAGATTGTATCGAATAAATCTCTTAAATCTTCATCCTGACCATCTGTGAATTCAAATGTGGATTTGTTAATGTAGCCAGCACATTCGCCGCCATACTGTTTATCTGTTACGATTACACGATACCAGTTTGTCTGTTCTCCATCTTTACAGGCAACTCCATCAATGTGGAACTTTGTGCCTTTTTCGAAAACATTTAATACTCTATATGCAGTAGAGATTCCTTCTCTTACATTTGCGGAACTTGCTGTTACGATTGCATCGCGATCTAAGTCTGTGATTGTGGCATTTTTCTCTGCATAGATACCTTTTCCATCATTTGCGGATACGTTAAATGTTGCCATTGGTGCTGCAACTATCATGGAAAGTGCTAATGTAGCGATTGTTACTTTTAATAAATTTGTTTTTCTCATAATCTTAATCTCCTTTTCGCTTCTCTATATTTTATAATTCTTGTCGTTTTGTTATCTGTAAGAAGTTGTTACTGCTTACACTTATAGATACGCAGTACTGAAAAAAAAGGATAAAAAAATAAAAAACAGACTCGCACTTTTAGGGGACTATGCGAGCCTGTCTACATAAGAGTATTTGAGGAGAACACTTTTTATTAATTATTTTCGATAAACTTTTTCACCTGGTTAAAGGTTGGCATGGAATTCTGAGCTCCCACACCACATACGGTAATTGCGCTACAACATGTTGCAAACTCACACGCTGCAGTTAAAGACATTCCCTGGAGAAGGGCATAGCCTACACCACCGATAAAGCTGTCACCAGCACCAGTTGTTTCTACGGCTTTTACCTTCTTAGAAGGAATGAAATTGATTTCATTCTGGTCATTTACTACGGATCCAAGTTTTCCAAGAGTGATGATCACATCACATCCGTATCGTTCTTTTAATTCTTTCGCACCTGCCTTGGCAAGTTCTGAATCCGTAATATCTTTTCCAAGATAGAAACCAGCTTCCACTTCATTTACTACAAGAATATCTAAAGATTTTAATGCTTTTTCCGAGATTGGCGCTGCTGGTGCTGCGTTCATAATCACCTTGGCACCACATTCTTTTGCTTTCTCGATGGCATATTCATTGACATCCTGTGGAATTTCCATCTGGAGAATTACAGTAGATGCCTGCATAAGCAAGGCTTCTGCCTGATCTACATCTTCTTTGGTCACCTCAAAGTTTGCCCCCTTTAAGATGCCTGCAAATACACTTCCGTCCTCGATAACATTTACAAAACCCATACCAGTTGGTGCATCCACGCGACGGATATGATCTGTATTTAAACCGTATTTCTGAGCAGATTCTATGAGGGCATCTCCGTACTGATCATTGCCCACACAACCAACCATATATGCATCTACCCCAAGCTTTGCAGCCTGGACAGCCTGATTTGCACCTTTTCCACCGCAACCAAATGCAACTCCGTCTGCCAGAACATTTTCTCCTGGCTTTGGAAAATGTGGAAGCTGTACAAATGTATCATAATTCAAACTTCCGATTACAACGATTTTATTTCTCATAATTGGCTCCTTTTTCTTCTTGTAGATCATCCAGGCGTAAAAACTTTCATTCTTACGCCTGTCATAGCCATTATTATAAAATGGATACAAAGACCAAACAAGTATTATTTATGTTTTGCCATGAATGCAGCAATATCATCTTTGATGAATTCGAAGTAAGAAGCAATGATGATAATTAAACCAGTTACTACGTACTGCCAGAAGGAGTCTACGTTGATAACAACCATACCTACTTTAAGTACAGCTAACATAAATGCGCCAAAGAAAGTACCAAGGGCTGTACCACGACCACCAGCCATGGATGTACCACCGATCGCAGCAGCAGCAATGGCATTTGTTTCGTAACCGATACCAGCAGTTGCTTCTGCGGAACCGAGGGAAGCTAACATTACAAGACCAGCTACTGCTGTACAAAGACCAGAGGCGATGTAAGCGATATATTTTGTTTTACGAGTATTTACACCAGAAAGTTTTGCAGCTTCTTCGTTACCACCTACTGCATAGAGGTAGTCACCAGTTCTTGTTTTGGCAAGAATCATATGAGCAAGGAGGAATACAATTACCATAACAATTACATAATAACGAATTCCAGAAGAACCAATCTGTCCATTAAAGATATTACGGAAAGAATCTGGTACATTTGTAACTGGCTGTCCACCTGTTACAACGTAAGCAATACCTCGATATAAACTCATTGTACCAAGAGTAGCAATGAATGGCTGTAATTTTAAGTTTGTTACAAGAAAACCATTAAAGCATCCAAGAACAATACCTACTGCAAGACCGATAAGAATTGCGATAATAGGATTCATTCCACCTACACAACAAGTAGCAACAGCAATACCTACGATGGCAAATGTACAACCAATTGAAAGGTCAATACCACCAGTAAGAATTGTGAACATGATACCTACAGCAAGAAGGCCATTTAATACCATCTGCTGGAACACTGTAAGGATGTTTCTCCATGTGAGGAACATTGGGTTGATCACAGTGAAAATAACACCTAAGATAATAGTTGCAACTAATACGAGAAGTTCTCGTTTATATTTTGTATACATAGCTTTCATTATTCGTCTCCTCCAATTGCATAGTTGAGAATGGCATCCTGATCAAACTCTTCTCTGTTCTCAAGTACTTTTGTGATTCTTCCTTCACTCATAACAATTAATCTGTCACTAAGGCCCATAGCCTCTGGAAGTTCAGAAGATACAACGATCAGGCTCTTGCCTTCGGCCACCAATTCTTCCATCAAACGATAGATTTCCGCTTTCGCAGCAACGTCAACACCCTTGGTTGGTTCATCAAAGATGATAATGTCAATATCTGTTGACATCCATTTCGCAAGGATAACCTTTTGCTGATTACCACCAGACATATTTACTGTCATATAATCTGGAATCTTTGGATTGATATCTAACTCTTCAAAGAAATGTTCTGCATTTTTTCTCTTCTTTGCATCATTGGTAAAGAAGCCAGCTGTCATATATTTCTCAAGAGAAGAAATCGCAATATTCTGGATGTTTGTTGCCAGTTTGTTAAAGCCTGTTGTTTTACGGTCCTCGGAAAGCATACCAATTCCTCGGCTTAAGGCTTTTGTACTATTCCAATTGGTTGGAATCTTAATATTTTTCAGATAGATGTCTCCCTGTAACTTTGGATCAGCACCTACAAGAACACGCATAACTTCTGTTCTTCCGGCACCAACAAGTCCATAGAAACCAAGGATTTCTCCCTTATGAAGTTCAAAACTTACGTCTTTAAACTTATTATGTGTTATATCTGTGAGGCCATCTACTTTAAGAACAACTTCATCGGTAGCTCTGGATGGTGCAAGTCTGGAAGCTACGGAAGAAACACTTCGTCCAACCATAGCATGAATCAGCTCATCCTCATTGGATTCTGCCATAGTGAGTGTTGTTACAAATTCACCATCACGGAATACAGATGCTCGATCACAAAGTTCAAAAAGTTCATCTAAATGATGGCTTACGAATAAAATGGTAATCCCATCTTTTTTCAATTTTCTGATAACAGCAAATAATGCTTCGGTTTCTTTTGATGTTAACGCTGCAGTTGGTTCATCAAAAGAAATGATATTCGAATGATGATAGATCGCTTTTGCGATGGCAATCATCTGCTTCTGTCCTGCTGTTAAAGTTCTTACGATGTCTCTTGATCTGAAATTACAATTCAGTTCTTCCAGAATCTCATCAACATCATTATGCATTTTTGTAAAATCAATAAATGGACCTTTTTTAGGCTCATAACCCATAGTAACATTCTGCCCTACGGTAAGCTCTTCCACTACCATGATTTCCTGATGTACTTTCGAGATGTTACCATTTTTAATGGCATCATTGGCATTTTTAAAACTTACTTTTTTTCCATGGAGTAAAACGTCTCCCTCATAATCTCCATATACTCCATGAAGAATATTAAGCAGAGTAGATTTACCTGCACCATTTTCTCCAATTAAAGCATGAATTTCACCCTCTTTTACAGAGAATGAGATATCTTTTAAAACGTGTACGCCAGGAAAGCTCTTGTTAATCTTAACAAATTCAACTGCGTTTCCCATTTCACAAACTCCTCCTGATGAAAACGGGAACAAAATCATTCCCTTTGTTCCTCCCCTTTTAATGATATGGAACGTTATCTAATATCTAATTGATTCTCAAATATATTTATATCGTTATGGGAGAATCCACAGTCATCGGGGGAGATGACTGCGGAACCCTTTATCTATGTTGCAGTAAAGATAGGACAGGGACTATCTTTACTGCCTTCTCCCCGTTTTAATTAATACATATCCTAATCCCTATGGATTATTTTGCTGGAACGTATTTTGGAGCTGTCCAGTTAATGATTGTAGCTGCATCCTGATCTACGTTTTCAGCACTGATTAATGCCTGTGGAGTTGCAACTGCACTTGGAAGTTCCTGACCTGCTAAAGAACGAAGTGTACATTCGATAGCAACCTGAGCCATGTAGTATGGGAAGGAGTCAACTGTTGCATCAAGTTTTCCAGCACGGATGGAGTCATAAGCTTCACCGATACCATCAACACCAACAACAAGTGTATCTGTGCCTGCTTCTTCTACTGCTTCTACTACACCAAGAGCCATATCATCATTGTTACAGAAGATTGCTTTAAGGTCTGGATTCTGTGTTAACCATGTAGCCGCAAGATCTTTTGCTTTTGTACGGTCCCAGTCAGCATTCTGTTCTGCCCAGATGTTCATGCCAGAATTATTGTCTTCAATCCAAGCTTTGAAACCAGCTGTACGTTCACGAGCTGCGAAAGCTTTTGCCATACCTACAACGATTGCTACATCACCCTGATCACCTAATTTATTGGATATCCATTCTGCAGCAAGAAGACCGTTCTGGAAAGCGTTAGGACCAACATAGTGGTTTGCTTTTGCGATAAGACCATCATTAACGTTTACTGTAAGAACACCAGCATCGTTAGCACTTTCTACTGCAGATGTTAAGTTAGAATCAGAGATAGGACTCATTAAGAGAGCATCAACACCCTGGGATGTTAAAGTTTCTGTCATAGTCTGCTGACCTGTTTCATCACCTTCATCTGTTGTAGCCTGAACATCAAACTTAATACCAGCTTCTTTTGCTCCAGCTTCATAACCTTCTTCAAGTGTTCTCCAGAATTCATTGGAAAGAGATTTCATAACCATACCGAATTTGTAATCTCCAACTGGTACTTCTTCTCCATTTTTTTCACGAACTTCTTCAATAGACATAGCATCTTCTGCCTGGTCTGGATTGAATTCACCAGTTTCCTGAACTGCTTCACTTCCTGCTGCTGTGCTGTCTGCTTCATTTTTGGAACCGCCACATGCTGCAAGACCAACTACCATAGTAGCTGCCATAAGAACTGCTAAAAATCTTTTTTTCATTTCTTAATACCCTCCTACTTTTAGTGTTTTTAATTAAGTGTTTTCTGAAATACATTCAGAAAAATATTTATCGTAACAAATCAAGAATCAACCCCTGCGCACTGATTCCATCATGTTTAGATACAACTTCTGTAATATTGTCAACGCCTTGTTTATCAATTTTTGCTTTGATTAATTCAAAGGCATCGATATTTGCCTGGCATTCTGCCTTGGACTCTTCACGGATTGGGAATGTATCAAAGAATACAACTCCGTCGTAATTATATTTTTCAAGATAGTATACAAACTCTGCAGACTGAGCAAAGCTTAAGGATCCGAAGATCAAACCGCTATCCTGTACGCCGTAGCCATCATTCATATGTAACCCAAACAGTTTTCCTTTACTTGCAGCAAGGGCAAGACCAAAGGATGGATTGTCATGTTTCATTAACATATGACAATAATCAAGAGTACATCCTACATTGTCACGATCCACTTCGTTAACGAGATATAATGTCATACCTGCACTATCTACCAAGGCGAAGTTTCTCTCTTCAAATGGTTTATACTCGATACTAATCTTCATATCCGGTGCATAATCAGCAACTTCTCGAAGACCTTCTACTAAAAGTTTCCAATCCTTTTCGTAATCGATCTGGAATGGATAGTCAAACCCATCATTTTCAAACCATAATGTGATGACGCTGCCTCCCAATTCACGACATACATCACATGCATCTTTAGACATCTGAATGGCTCTTTCTCTAAGTGAATTATTAGGGTTTGTAAAGTTTCCATCCAGGAAATCTTTTCTCCAACGTACTGCTAATCCATTCACTTTAAGTGGAGCGATGGCAGCTTTTAACTCTTCGAAATCATACCCTTCAATATGTTCTGGGTAATTGAATTCCAGATGCGTGATACCATCCATGTTTTTGTAAGCTTCGATTGCATCAAAAACATTTTCCCCCTTGAAAATGAAGGAGTTAAAACGACCTGCATAATTCATGCTTTGTAACCTCCTTTTTGAAAATAATTTTCATTTTCTTTCGTTTTTATGCATTAATCTTACTTCTGTTTTCATTTATTGTCAATACTTTTCATTTTTTTCAGCAGTCTGTTGAAAATATTTTTCATTTTTTAGATAATATTTACAAAAAATCCTTGTATTTTCTCAGGTTTGTTGTGGCTAACTATTAATAAACCTTATATTTAAGCCATATTTTATAAAAAAATAAAATCATCGAACAAATTCATATTTTATCATTTATTTTCATTCATCACATATTTCCCCTAATATTTGGTAATTTTTACTATTCTTTATTGATAGATTTCCAGAAAAAAAGACAAAAAAAGAGCCTATAAAAATTATTTACAGGCTCTTCTCAAGAAATAAACTCTATTTTCACTCTATATATGCAAATTATTTGCAAACAATTTTCATATACATTCTTTCAAATCTGAATATCACTTCATTCATACTTACTCAGCGATCAGATAATTTTCGCTTTTTTCAAGCATATCTGTCATCTTATCACAGATGATGGTCACCTCTCCCAAATCAAAGACCTTACAAAGAGTATTTCTTCCACTTTTACTGCTATCTGCAAGAACATAGGTCTTGTTGGAATGACGATTTACAATCTGTTTTTTCTCCGCTTCACGAATGTCTGGCGTGCTAATGCCAGCTTTATCCGAAAAACCATTGGCTCCAAGGAATGCCTTGTCAAAATACATCTCCGCCAGCATACTATTGGTCTTTGTACCCACGATAGAAGCCGTAGAAAAGTTAATTTCTCCACCAATAATAAAACATTTCAGATTCATCCCCTGAATTTCAGAGAAAAATAAAGCATTGGTCGTAACTAAAGTAATATCTTTTCCCTTTAGATACTTGGCCATACGCAACAAAGTACTTCCAGAATCAATATAAATTGATTCCCCATCATGAACAAGACTTGCTGCATACTTGGCAATCTTCTCTTTCTCATTAACATTCTTCACTGTTTTTGATTGAACAGGAACCTCATAGGAGCCCTGTTTCAAACAAGCACCGCCACCTCGCAATAAAATGATTTCACCCTCTGCCTCCAGGGTTTTTAAATCACGTCGAATGGTCGATTCCGAAACATTACTGATGTGCTCGCAAAAATCACTTAAAGAAACAATCTCTTGTTGCTCTAACAATTGGAGCATCTCCATTCTTCTTTGATATGGTATCATTCTTTTCTCCCCTAACTTTAAAAGTTAAAATTTTATATTATAATTAATGATACTATAAATTACAAATCATATGCAAGGGATATTTATATTTTTTCAATAATAAGAGTACTTTTTGCAAATACAGTGCCTTTTTTTGGAATTTTTTATCAATTCAGGAAATTATTTTTCTGGTGTGAAATAGATGCCCGCTGCCTTTCTGGAGCTTTCAATCACATCAATGACATCGATCATTGTTTCAAGTCCTGCATTGACTTTCTCCACATCTCCATCAAGGATCATTTTAGTGAAGTTCTCCACTTCATAGAACCAGCGATCTGGATTTGGCTGGGAATTAAGGATTTCTTTGCCTTCTTTTGTCACAACTTCAACCTCTTCAATTCCATTCGAACCATTTTTAATATAAATATATCCTTTTTCGCCTTCAATCTGGAAATAATTCACACCCCAAGTATCCTTTGCTCCAACCATAGAACTAACAAATTCATCATATTGAAGAAGGATTGTACCAGAAGTATCCACAAGATTTTCAAATACATTTGGATAATAAACTGTTTTTTCTGGCTTTCCAAATAATGCTACATTGAGGTATACATTGTAATAGTTAATATCCATGAGACATCCCCCTGCAAAATCAGGGCTGAAAACATTTGGAATCTCTCCACGAAGGAGCGCATCATAACGACTAGAGTACTGACTATAATTACCCATAACTAATTTAATCTTGCCAATTTTGCTGATCTGTTCTCTCAAAATCGCAAGATTAGGAAGAAAAGCAGTTGGTGTCGCGTCCACAATCATAAGACCTTTTTCTTTGGCAAGAGTTACCAGTTCTTCCGCTTCTGCTTTCACAGGAGCAAATGGTTTCTCACAAAGAACATTCTTACCTGCAAGAAGAGCAGCCTTGCTATATGCATAGTGAAGACTATTTGGAGAAGCAACATATACAAAATTCACTTCTTCATCTGCTAAAAATGCATCCATATCGGTATATACTTTATCCACACCATATTCACTGGCTAATGCGCGACCCTTTTCTTCTGTTCTGGAATAAACGGCTTCCAGTGCAATACCATCCACCAACTTCACATTGTCCAAAATACTTTTTACGATAATACCAGAACCTATGGTACCTAATTTAATCTCTTTCATCTCAAATCTCCTCTTCTGAGTAATTATTGATTCCTCCATACCCTGCAATCCTTTATTTTGCGTGGGATTTTGCAACCTCTGTAGCCTGTTCTAACATTTCAAGAACACAGATGACTTCTTCATCCTTAATCACTTTTTCTGCTCCATTTTCAATGCAATCTACCAGGTTATCATATACTCTTTCATAATGGGCACAATCCACAGGAACTTTTTCTGTCACTGTTTTGCCAGCTTCATTTTTATAAACCAGGGTACCCCAACGATCCTCGCTGGCTGGTGCCATACTGACTTTATGACGTCCCACTACTTTCTTCTTTCCAGAGTTGTGAAGAACTGGTGGAAGAGTGAAGCTACCCTTTGTTCCATGAAGGGTGAAACGAGGATAATCAATCTGAACACACATATTTGTGCTTTCCACTGCCTTCATATTACCGTAGTAGAATTCGAGATCATAATAATCATCGCCAACCCCTGGATGATGGATACTTCTAACATCAAAGTGTACACTTTCTGGAATTCCGAAAAGGCTAATAATCTGGTCTGTCGTATGAACACCAAGATTATAAAGAGTTCCAAGATGATCATACCAACCATTTTCTTTATAATAATCATAATGGCTTTCTAATTTAACAATCTCACCAATTTTTCCACTGGCAATGACGTCTTTAAGCGCAAGAAAATCTGCGTCAAAACGACGATTCTGATTTGGCATGCAGATCAAACCTTTTTCTTTGGCAAGATCAAATACTTCTTTTGCTTCCTTTGCTGTTGGAGCAAATGGTTTTTCAATGAGAGCATGTTTACCAGCATTTAATATCTGTTTTGCATAAGGCACATGGAACTGATCTGGTGTATTCACAACAATGAGATTTACTTCCTCATCTTTTAACACTTCATCAAAATCTGTTGTAAAAATGATATCCTCATAAAATGGCTCATAATCTTTAAACTGTTCGATATCTTCCTCACGACGATACACATATTTCACTTTGATATCATCTCTGTTCTCCACATATGGAATATGATATTCTCTAACACTAACTCCAAAACCTACATAAGCTACTGTAACCATGATTAACTCTCCTTTTCATCTCATAATATATTTCTAGAATGCCCTGACATTCTTACTGTGAAACCTTTCGTTCTCTTTCTAAAGTAGCTTAAAGATAGCATAAATAAGATCAAAAAAAAGGCCATCGGCCTTTTATGAAAAAAATGTTCATAGAATTTATCTGTATAGGATAGATTCCATGAACAAAATATTCATTGATTCAAACGATCCACAATCTCCTTATGAACATGGTTTTTCTGATAATCATTGGCATAAATCATGGAATACAAGATATTAAGCAGGTAGTCAAAGACAAATTGGGAATAAAAAGTAGCAATCTTATGATTATTTTCCTTATCAGCCACGATCAGACGGTACTTACTCATCTTAGCAATCATATGTTTTTCATTGGCAGTGATTGTTATGATATCAATAGGACGATTTTTAATCAGTTGATAAAATTTAGTAAAACGAGAAGATTTAAAGGAATAACTAATGAACATGACACAATCATTTTCCCTGATATTACAGCTGGTTGCCACATCCTCAAAGGTCTCAGAAGCAAGAATCGGATATATATTCAGCTTCAGAAGCTTATTAATGAAGCCCTTCACCGTAAACATGGTATCGCCCTCCGCAAAAATAAAAATACGACTGGCATTCACCATAACCTTCGCAATATCAGCAATCACATCAGGATCAATTCTCTGCAAACACAGATCGATACTCTCCTTATAAAGATTGGAAATACGATTCATGATAGCATGGCTATCCTCCATTCCTCCAAAAGGAACGCTAAAATCTACAGAATCTGCCAGATATTTGGCTGATTCACACTCTTTCACAAACTGGATCTTAAACTGCTTATAGCCTTTAAACCCAAGTTTCTGACACATACGAATAATTGTCGCATTCGATACATATGCCTTTTTCGCCAATTGCTCCAAAGTCATATCACTGATCTGATTCATATGTTCCAAAAGATATGAAACGATATTTTGCTCTGCTTCAGAAAATGTCGTACCTTGATTCATTTTCTCTAATAATGTCATAACGCTATCCCCCAATTGTTCGTCTCTAAATTAATATTATCATATTTTTCTTTGCTCAGGTAAATGAAAAAATGAAGTGGAATTCATGGTCATATATGGAAAAGATTAGTATGAAATGATATGATGAATAAGATATATTAAAAGAAGATCAGATAAGGAGAAATAAAAACAATGTTTTTTTTTCATGATGGGCATCACCCAGGGAAGAAAAGACTTAAATTATAATGAGCTGGTAATCTGCGAAGAATGCGGGTCCTACGGAAGATATCAGGTTTATATGACCTATATGTGTTTATCCCTCTTTTTTATCCCTGTTTTCAAATGGAATAAAAAATACTATGTACAAAATTCTTGCTGCAACACCGTTTATGAATTAGACCCAGAGGTTGGAAAACAGATTCAATGGGGCGAACACGTTGAAATCCGTCCACAAAATCTCAACAAAGTTTACCAGGGAAACCGCATCTCCTATAAACGATGCAATAACTGCGGTTACGCAACAGAGGAAGACTTTGAATTCTGCCCAAAATGTGGGATGAGATTTTAATAGGTTTGAGTTCAAAACCATGAGCTGGATTTTTCGAAATCCGGCTCTTCTTTTTTGAACAAGAAATAGAACATCTGAGCGTACGTTCTCTTTTTACCATACGGAGCCAAAGCATAGATGCGGCTTTCGAATTGGCATCGGGATTGGCGCGAAAGAGCCATAAAAACTGACCGAAAGGGTGGAATCTCCATAAACAAGGATCCGCATCACAAAAACATCATGCCCAGGCTAACCGTTTAGGAGTCCGCCTTTGTGGAGTCCGTTATTCCAGTCAGGATGCCAGCCCTGTCGTGAGCCTTGTTTGAGCACCCGAAGGGTGTGAGTTTGGCGGTAGACAGGGTGAATAAGCGGATGACGGGAATAACGAAAGACGGAGCAACGAAGGACGTATAAGCGGTTAGTCGGGGATGATACGATAAAAGGGTAAAAGATCCTTGTAGTTAAAAATCCTTTACCCTTTCGGTCAGTTTTCAGCGATTTTCAGGGACATTCGAAAGCCGCTTTATTGCAACAGTCCCTTCATTTTTTAATCCTCTTTAATTTCAGGATGTAATTTTTCTAATCTTGTTCTCTCGGAGAATTTCCCAATCAGGAACGCGATAACACCTACACCGATTCCTGTCTGTACACAGAACAATAAACTTTCAATTTCCCCAGGAAGCTCGCCGCCAATAGCTGTTTCAAGGATTGGCTCGAACCATGGTTCGTATTCTTCCCCTGTGATTTCTGTTACCATTTCGCTACCAGCATCGTCAGATCCACCAAATTCAGCGCCTCTTAATGCGAAGAAAGGAACGACGATGAGGAGTGCAGTGATGATTAATAATATAATAACTAATTTCTTATTTTTTGCTGACATGATATTCCTCCTATCCTATTCTGCATATTTGATTGCTTTAAGTTCGCTTCCTGCATAAGATTCAAGAGCGATCATAACGATTACAGTTAAGATACCTTCAATGATTGCAAGTGGAAGCTGAGTTGTTGCAAAGATTCCAAGGAATTTTACCGCAGATGCTGCAACACCACTCTGTGCGGAAGGGTAAGCAAGTGCAAGCTGGAAGCTTGTTACACAGTATGTGAAAAGGTCACCGATTGCCGCTGCAAGGAAGATAGTAACTTTTTTATTTACTTTTGTATTCTTTAATGCTTTGTAGATTAACCAGGAAACCAGTGGACCTGCAATTGCCATGGAAAATGTGTTGGCACCGATGCTGGAAAGACCACCGTGAGCAAGTAAGATTGCCTGGAAGATCAATACAATAAGACCAAGAACAGAAACTGCGGCTGGTCCAAAAAGAATAGCACCAAGACCTGTACCTGTCATATGGGAGCAGCTACCTGTTACAGAAGGAATCTTTAAGGATGAAATAACAAAGATGAATGCACCAGACATAGCGATCATTGTGATACTCTTTCTATTTTCCTCTACAGATTTGCTGAGTTTCTTAAATCCGAAGAATAAGAATGGTAAGCAAATCACACCCCATGCAACACAGAATACTGGTGGAAGATAACCTTCCATAATATGCATAGCATTTGCTGTTGGTGCTATGGCAAATAGGCATGCAATTGTCATTAAGATTGCAAATAAACGTTTCTCATTTCTTTTCATTTTCATTTTCTCCTCTCATCATTCATCGAAATGATTTTTTAAATATTTTGCGAATTCCTCCACATCCTTCGGATATTTATCATCCTTTGGAAGCAAATGATGTGCAACCAGCTGCTCATAAACATCCAGCATAGTTGGTCGCATCAGATTCGCCTTTTTCACCACCTCATCATTTGTAAAGATTTCACGAGGAGTACCATCGGCGATAATTTTACCCTGGCAGAAAACCAAAACGCGATCAGCCCAGCGATAGGTAAAATTAACATCATGTGTGGATACAAGCAAGGTTTTGCCTTCCTGCGTCAATTGATCTAAGACCTGCTCGAGCATATTAGCATTCAGTGGATCAAGAGCGGCAGTAGGCTCATCGAAAATGATGACTTCAGACTTCATGGCAATGATATCTGCGATTGCAACACGTTTTTTCTCACCACCACTTAAGTAGTGAGGAGGACGATCGGCAAACCCATTGAGATTCATGTAATCCATGGCCATGTTGACACGCTCAACAACTTCCTCTCTTGGAAGCTTGAGGTTCATCGGTCCAAAAGAAACCTCGGCACGGACGGAAGATGCAATAATCTGATTGTCCGCATCCTGGAAGACAATACCTATATTCTTTCGAAGCTGAGGTAATGTCTTTTTTGTAATTGGAATATCTTTAAAACGGATTTCTCCATGCTCAGGGGAGAGAACACCGTTTACATTCAAGAAAAAGGTTGATTTTCCAGCGCCATTAGAACCAACAACGGCGATTTTTTCGCCAGGATAAATGGCCAGGTCAATTCCATTTAACGCTGTTTTTTCATCATTGTATGCATAATACAGGTCCTTTACCTGTAAAATTGGCTGAGTCATATATCCTCCTAATGTACCAACCACCAGATGGCGATTAATACCACAAAATAAATTACTGCAAATACGATCAGTTTCGGCTGCTTTTCACTTTCATCCTCCAAAAAAGCAAATGTGCCATCGTAACATCTGGCTTCCATGGCATCAAAATATGCATTTGCCTTCTTCAGGGATACGATGAAAAGATTACCGGCAATCTGTCCAAATGAATAACACGAAGTTTTAAAATCACAAAATCCTAAGCGAGATTCTGCAGAAATTCTCATATTTCTCTGCACCGACATCAAAATGAAAATAAATCGGTAAATCATGTGCATCAACTCCACAATCAACTGTGGACAATGAGCTTTTTTCATCACAGCAAAAAGCTCAAAAGATGGGGTAGAAAGCGTCATGATAAACATAGAACTAACCGCTGCAAAAATCTTTAAGATCAAACAGCCCATATTCATTAAGCTTTTTTTCGTTACATAGGCATAACCCCAATATAAAAACAAATTCCAATCTCCCACTGGTCCTTTGGCAAAGTCAACTGCGACGGCCAGACTTCCCATAATGATAAAGGCAAATGGGATGGTTAATAGGGAGTAATAATTTCCCAGTGGAATTTTTCCAAGTCCTAATGTTATAAATGCTGCTGTCAGCATGATGATCACAGAAATAATTGGATGATTGGCAAACAAACAAAAGACCAGTAATAATAAGGAAAATCCTACTTTAAATTCCGGACTCCAATGACGAATGCCTGAAGTCACAGCCAAATAATCGATGGAAGAGCCTCCAGTATCATGACTATGCTTTTTAAAACCATGTCGATGATGGTGTGTATGATTACTCACAGCTTCATCTCCTTTCTGTCTATGGCTATACTTTAACAGTCAAGCCTTAATCCTTCATAAATCCATCCTTAATATTTATTAATATAAATGAAAAACCAGCCAAAGTTTTCACTTCAGCTGGTTCATTTGGTCCATTCATTTTATTGTTTTTATATTTCGTTTTTTGTATCTATATCTTTCGATTCTGCCACTTCTGCCAGTGGAAAACTCAGCCTGAAGATACTTCCTTCCCCTACCTTACTTTCCACAGTAATTTTGCCTTTATGTTCTTCCACCGTCTGCATGACAATAGCCAAACCTAAGCCGGTACCTCTTCCCTTCATCTTGGTGGTAAAGAATGGTTCAAAGATCTTCTTTTGAACCTCTTTTGACATACCGCATCCATTATCCGAAAGGGTATAAATAATCTGGTCATCCTCCACATAGTTTTTAATCATAACATTTCCCACAAATTCCTCTTCCTCGAGTATCCGATCTTCAATGGCATGATAGGCATTTAAGATCAGATTAAGGAACATATGACTAAGCTGGGTCTTGTTTCCATATAGCACAACACCTTTACACTGAAGATCTGTCTCCAACTCAATATAAATTGGTTTGCTGGTCATTGCCATGGATACCGCTTCGGTTACGATAATATTCGGTGAAATGTTACCCATAGAGACTGATGAATTCTTACGAGACAGGTCGGAAAGTCGAGAAATTAAGGATTTCGCTTTCTGAGATGCCTGATAGATTTCTAAAAGATTATCATAAGATTCTGTATCATCCTCTGATAAATTTTCCATAGTCATAAGGCTATATCCCATAATTGGTGTTAACAAATTATTGAATTCATGGGCTACACCTGAGGTCAGCTGCCCGATGGTTTCAAGACGCTGGTGATGTGCCATTTCCTTGGTCTGCTCGTTGATGGCCTCTAATGTTTCTTTTTTGGCCCTTAAGATGGTAATTTCTTTTCTGTTACGAGCATCCTGACGATAAATCCAGAAAAGATAAAAAATCAACAACATGAGGCAAAGTACGATCATCCCAGCACATAATATAGTTTTAATAATGGTAATATTCATGGATAGCAACTGCTGATCCTCATTATGCAAAATACCAATACTAAAAATTTCATTTTTTGTAACCGCATATGGGCAGATGGCCACACGTGCCCGGTAAGCCGCCTTATATGGACCTTCCTTTACTTCGTAAAAATCTATGGATTCGGTTTGTTTATCCTTGGCATTATAAAGAATCTGGAGAAGACGATTATCAATATCCCCTTCATCTGCCAGAAGATTGGCCACAACACTATTCTCATCACGATACATGAACATAAAGTGTTCTTTATCCATCAGAATCATATCTCCGATTGATTTTAAACCAGAAGTTTCTTCAATCTTACTGTAATAAATTACAGGATTCATAATGGCAGCATAAGTAATATTATCCTTGTAATATATAAATGCAATGTAAGGATTCATATCCTCATCAGAACAGACCACCGTACTCAAAAAATCATCGTTTTCTTCATGGACCGGCAACCAATAGTCCATTTTTCCATTGGTAGAAAGAATCAATCTGCCATGGAAGATTGCCAGCACACTTTCAATCATCCTATCATCTGTCAGAAGATTTTCTTTCATACGACCAAGAAGCTCCTCCGCTTCCCCCGTCTGTATCCAAGTTTCTTCCGCCTGCACAAAACCTCTTCGATTTACAACATATCTCAGTTCTTCTTCATAACGATGATTGAAATCTGTCAAAGTACTATCTACGGAACTTAAAATATATTCCAAAGACTTATCCTTTGTTTCCAGATTCTCTCTTCGATATTCATTGACAGAATGCATCAGTAAAAAAATACTTAAAAATGCCAATATTAAAATTAAACACACGAATTTTGAGACATCTCTTATCCTCATAATGGTAAATATCCGCCCTTCCCTTGTATTTCTCTCTATTTTATCTTAATATATACTTTGTGAATTGGAATTTTATCCCATATAGAACCTTTGTTCCAATCATACTCTATCCATTTTATTCTGTAAAGGAGAGCATAATGAGCGACTCTAAAAATCTTGTGTTAATCGTAGACGACGAAGAAGCCATCGTTTCTATGTTATATAAAGTCATGTTAAGTAACGGTATGGAGGCCCACACCGCCCACAACGGAATGGAGGCTCTACGCCTGATGAAATCAAATACATACGATCTTATGATGTTAGATGTAAATATGCCGGGCATCGATGGATTTGAAGTAGTCAAAACCCTGCGCGATCAGGGAAATCAAACTCCGATCATCATTATCAGTGGTCGTCAGGAAGATTACGACACCTTATACGGCCTTGATATTGGAGCTGATGATTACATCACCAAACCATTTAACCCAATCACTTTGGGAGCAAAAGTAAAAGCCATCATCCGCAGAAGTAAGCGTACTTCTGAGCCAGATCGTGAGAATCTTCTTGTTGCCGGACCATTTACTTATAATACTTCCACCCTTCGTTTCTATAAAAATGAAGAAGAAATCCCATTATCTGCCAAAGAAAATGCCCTCATGAAGCTTTTCATGGATAATGTGAACCGTATCTTCCCAAAAGATTCCATCTATGACCAGGTCTGGGGGGATTCCATCATCGATGATAATGCCATTATGGTCTATATCAACCGTCTTCGTCAGAAGGTGGAAGATGAACCTTCCCATCCAAAATACATTCAGACCGTGCGCGGTCTTGGATACCGTTTCGTAGTGAAATAAAAGTGGCAGACGCAACCACATAAAGGCCGGACCATTTAAAATCGGTGGTCCGGCCTTTTATCTTTTTATATTATATATATTACTGCTCTTCCTTCGGGAGAACGTCCTGCATATTACGCAAACAAAGACCAATGGTCGATGCGTTATGTAAAAATGCGGCAGTTCCCGGAACCACAAGACCCAAAATACCTGCAACTAAGATGGCTGCATTCATACCAATTCCCAGAGTCGATGTGCTTCGCATACGTCTCATTTGTCCGTCACTTAAACGTTTGAGGGATATGAGCTGCTCTAAATCAGAACCGGATAATGTGATGTCAGCGATTTCCTGGGCAATCTCCGCACCTTCCTTCATGGCAATACCAACATCTGCGGTGGAAAGGGCTGGGGAATCATTAATTCCGTCACCAATCATGATAACTTTTCTTCCCGCTGCCTTCTCTTTATCCACATACATCGCTTTATCTTCTGGTAAAACTTCGGCATAAACTTCAGTGATTCCTGCCTTAGCTGCGATGGTCTTTGCCGTCTGCTCACTATCGCCAGTCATCATCACGATATGTTTAATGCCAACTTCTCTCAGCTGATTTACCACTTCACGGGCATTTTCTTTAATTGGATCCGCAATGGCAATCACAAGGGCAAGCTTGCCGCCTACCGCCATATAAAGATGGGAATTCTCATGAGCCAGATTGTCTAGCTTTACTCGGTCTTCTTCTGTCACGCTGGTATTCTCGTCCTCAAAAATGTAATGGTAACTTCCAATGACACATTTTTCTCCATGAATACTGGAGGAAATACCATGCGCCACAATATACACTGGTTTGGCATGCTCCTCCTCATGATCAATACCCATTTCCTTAGCATAACGAACCACGGCATTGGCCAGAGAATGTGGGAAATGTTCTTCGAGACATGCTGCCAAACGAATCATATCCTCTCCATCATGTCCACCCATAGGAATAACATCCACTACAGAAGGGGTAGCATAAGTAAGAGTACCTGTTTTATCGAACACAACGGTATCCGCACTGGCAATATCTTCTAAATAGCTGCCACCTTTTACGGTGATGCGATGCTTACCAGCTTCTCTCATAGCGGAAAGCACAGAGATTGGCATGGCAACTTCGATAGCACAAGAGAAGTCAACCATCAATACAGAGGCTGCTTTTGTCACATTTCTTGTGAATAAGAAGGTGAGGGCCGCTGCTCCAAAAGTATATGGGATTAATTTACTAACAACACGCTCTGCCTGGCTCTGTACCACGGATTTGAGACTTTCGGATTCCTCAATCATCTGAACAATCTTATCATAGCGAGTCTGACCAGAAACATTACGAACTTCAATGGTCAGTTCTCCCTCTTCGATTACCGTTCCGGCAAATACAGAGCTATCCAGATATTTGCGAACCGGAACAGATTCCCCTGTCATGGTTGCCTGGTTAACCATGGCTTCCCCGGCAATTACAGTACCATCCAACGGAATCATACAGCCAGTGTTTACGTGAATGATATCACCCTCATCAATCTGACCAATACCAACCTGCTGCACATTGCCTTCTCCATCTTCTTTCCATACCTTAGATACATTTAAAGCTAAGGATTGGGCAAGATCATCCACAGACTTCTTATAAGTCCATTCTTCCAAGATTTCTCCCACATCTGTGAGGAAAATGATGGAACTTGCTGTGGCGAAATCACCAATCAAGATTGATGCGCCAATGGCAGATGCATGAACGATCTCTGCACTGAATTCTCGCTTCAAAAGGTCTTTCACCCCATGAACAATATAAGGGGTAGCATTGACACAGGTCAAAGCCACACGGATTGGAACTGGTAAAATGGTCCGTTTTATGATACGTTTTACCACTTTCATCACGATTTTTTCTTTGTATTCTTCATTGGTAGCTCTCGCAGAAACCTCTGGAACCGCTTCAATCAGTTCTTCGTCTTTTAAATCCATTTCCCTGATGTATCTTAGAACATCCCTGGCGTTTTCATAACAACGGACAACAAGCTGAGCCGTTCTTGCATAAACCTGCACACTCTCCACATGGTCTAGATTCAGCAAGGCATAATAAAGCGTATCTGCTTCTGTGTCAGTCAGGCGTCGCTTGGCCAGATCCAGATGAAAGCGATTTCTGCTATGATGTAAAATCTGATATCTCATAGCGAACCAATACCTCCTACCATCTGTATTATACTTCTTTTACATCTTCTTCAAGATCTGCTAATGCTTCATCATAATCTGCATCTTCTTTTGCATAGTATTCCTCTACGATCACTTTAGCATCTTCTGCGATATCCATGGCACATGCCTGTGTTTTTTCCACAGTTTCCATGATGGAATCCTTAGCGATGAATGCACCTGCTGTCATATAGGTATATGCTTTTTTAGCGATACCACTCTTTAATAAAGGAACACCTACTGTACCTACAAGGAAACCGACTGCGTATTTTGCGAAATGATTATTACCGAACATAATAAACCCTCCTTTTCTATCTTTATTACTATATTAGTAAATTTATGGGCTTATTATACCCATAGGGGTATAGGTATGTCAACATAAAAATTCGATACTAGTCCAAAGATTTTCCCCTAAAAAAAGCCACCAGATTCTACAATCTGATGGCAATATTTTTTATTGATTCATTTATAATTTACCAATCCGTTCTCCAATCAATTCCAAGAAAGCTGTGATCAGCATACCGCCAATCAATCCACCAATGTGACCTACATTATCCACATTAGGAATCATGAATCCTGATCCCACTGCAACCAGAATTACAAATAGCATCCCTTTTATGGTAACAGTATCACCATAGTGTTTTTCTTTACGGAATAAATCCGACAAAATGAGCACCAGTAAGCTTCCAGTCACACCGAAGATGGCGCCGGAGGCGCCCGCCGTTACCGTATTCGGCTCATAAGCCAGATTAAAGAAATAGGATGCAATTCCCGAAGTAAATCCCGAAAACAGATAGATTATCAGGTATCGGTATCTTCCCACATGGTTTTCCAATATAGATCCTACCACGATAAGCATGATCATGTTTTCTATTAGATGTCGCAAGCCAAAATGGATGAACATAGAGCTTAAAAAAAGATAATACTGGTGGCTTTCTCTTATCAAATCATACATAAGACCACCGTGGTCTGCAATAAATGTGGCGTTTGTTGTATCACCACAGATACTGAGTAGGATAAATACTACAAGATTCGCAAGAAGAATGGAAGTATTCATCGGAGTCATATAACTTCGGAACTCTTTGATTCGTTCTTTTTTCTGGCTTTCCTTCCATGTAATCATGTAGTCCTCTAAGCATCTTTCCAATCCATAGAAATCCGCAATCTGATTTTCATAAATATAGATACGCCCTGTTCTTCGGTCCAATGACCAGGCATTGGAATACTGGCGTAATTGATTCATCTCCTCATCAGACAGATTGCCTGAATGGATCGCTACAAGCAGAGATTCCACCATTTTTCCTCTGGAAATCATGAGTTTTCTTGAAACATTTTCCATAAAATCATGTTCTTTATCATAGTGAATTGGATTCTGGCCGGGAAGTCTTTCTGAGATGAGTCGAAGCAGAAGGATTCGATCCTCCTGCTCCTTACATAAGAATACAACTTTCTGCTCTTTTAGTGGGACATAGCCCATGGACATCAGTTCTTGTAATAATTTCTCATAAAAATCATTCATGATTATTCAAACATTTTTACGATGGATGCTTTTGGCTGGAAGCCTACTGAGTGGCTTGCCACCTTACCATCTTTCATAACTACGAGTGTTGGGATGCTTGCCACCTGGAAAGCCTGTGCAAGAGCTGGCTCTTCATCCACATTTACTTTGCCTACTTTAATCTTGCCTTCGTATTCATTGGCAATCTCTTCAATCACCGGACTAAGCATTCGGCATGGTCCACACCATGTTGCCCAAAAATCGAGTAAAACTGGTTTGTCGGATTTTAAAACTTCACTTTCAAAGTTTGCCTGTGTAACTTTAATTTCTGCCATAAGATTTGTCCTCCTTATCTTTTTGATTTATATCTATCATTAGGTCATATACGATAATGATCTTCCCTTCGTTATTCTTGGGTGAAATTTATTATAACACATCTTTTCCTACTGCCAATATACAAAATGAATTTCATTCCGTCTTTTTATGCACTATCTATCGAATCTATCATTATTTTTGGCTCTTCAGGGGTAATGGTGGGTTAAAAACCGCCACAACCCCAGT
>JAUNNI010000037.1:0-7001 GCA_030531555.1 Eubacteriales bacterium
ATCCAACTTAATTTTTTTAAAAAATTGTCTTGACAAATGGGTTCACCTTATTTTGTTAAGTGAAATGCGATATATTACATACATAAAAACAAGAAAAAATTTATATTTTATGTTTATTTAAAAAGCTATTGTGCTAAAAAAATATTGGAGTATAATTGATTAAGATGATAAAACGTTGATAAGGACTCCATGAATTATGAAAGATTTCTTACAGAGAGTTGCATTTTAGCTGAGAAGCAATAGAAGTTTTAGTTTATGGTATCACCTTTGAGTATCTTACTGAAACCTAAAAAGATGGAACTAAGTAGGGTCGGGTACTTCCGTTATAGAGTCTGATATTGTTTGATATCTTGAGCGCACTTTTTGTGAATTAAGAGTGGTACCGCGGATTATTTATGTGAATTCGTCTCTTAGTATTGCCAATAGGTAATATTAAGGGGCTTTTTTTATTACTATAAAGAATAATATATGTAAAGGAGTAAAAGAAAATGAGTTATTACAATGTATATCTTCCAAACTATTCCATCGGACCTGAATGTTATAAAGAGATCCCTCATGTGGCACGTAATTTTGGTAAAAAAGCAGTTGTTGTTGGCGGTGTGACAGCTATGTCCAAAGCAAAAGATGCTTTATTAGAAGGAATCGCTGGCTCTGATATGGAAATTATTGATTTCATCCCTTATGGTGGAGATTCTTCCTATGAAAATGGCGATGCATTGCTTGCGAATGATACAGTAAAATCTGCAGATATCATTTTTGGTGTTGGCGGTGGTCGTGCTTGTGATACTGCAAAATATGTTGCAGATGTTCTTGACAAACCATTATTTACTTTCCCAACTGTTGCAAGTAACTGTGCAGCTGTAACATCAATTTGTGTAATGTACAATGCAGATGGTTCTTTTAAAGAATACTACTATCCAAAACTTGCTGATTACACATTTATTAATTCTGCTATTATTGCTGATTCCCCAGAACAGTTATTATGGGCTGGTATTGGTGATGCTTTATCCAAAGAATATGAAGCAGTTTTCTCCAGTAAAGATGATAATCTTGCACACACTCCATTAATGGGTGTTCAGCTGAGCCGTGTTTGTACAGAACCATTGGTTGACTTTGGTGAAGCTGCGATGGAAGCAATCCGTGCAAAACAGGCCAGCAAAGAATTGGATGAAGTTACTCTTGATATTATCGTATCTACAGGTATCGTTTCTAATATGTGTACACACACTCCAGAATACTACTACAATTCCTCTCTTGCACACTGTGTATACTATGGTTCTACAGTTACTGAGAAAGGACATGCACATCTTCATGGTGAAGTGGTATCCCTTGGTGTTCTTTGTCTTCTTACTTATGAAGGCAAATTTGAAGAAAGACAGCGTCTCATGGAATTCAATGCAAAATTAGGTCTTCCAGTATGCTTTGATGATGTTGAAATCACAGAAGATGAATTTGATGCAATGGCAGAGAAAGCTATGACATCTACAGAATGGGAATTCCGTCCTAAAGATGTAACAAAAGAAAACTTCATCCAGAGTATGATTGATGAAAACAAAGCCGGCAGAGAATTTAAAGCTGCCATGAAATAAATTTTTAGGGTAAAGAGGTATAGGAAAATGAATAAAAAAACAAAAGGCTCCTGGGGACTTGCTTTCTCCATCGGGGCAACAGCCTTTGCCGCACATGCTGGTGGAGGATTTGCAACAGGTAATCAGGCGAACAACTTCTTTGTAAGCCTTGGCTGGATTTCTATATTCAGTGCAATTTTAGCTATGGTACTTCTTGCTTTCTCTGTAAGAGAAGGTCAGATTATGTGGAACACAAGAGGATTAAAATCTTACAAAGAGCTTTTTGCGGAATTATTCCACCCATATGATAAGATTTCTATTTTATATGATATCTTTTACGACATCATGATCCTTATGGTAGTTGCTTCTTGTATTGCAGGTGCAGCCAGTGCTTTAAATCAGTACATTGGCATTAACTATTATATCGGTGCGGTTGTGATCGGTATCTTAATTCTCTTTCTTTCCATTTTTGGAGCAGAGCTGATTCGTAAATCCAGCACTTATATGGGAACAGTAATCCTGGTTTTATCCATCACAATTTATCTGATTGGTATCGTTAAAAGTAAAGGATTAATGGCTACGATGTCTCTCGATTTCGCAAATCAGGGATTTGACCAGCTGCCAAAAGCAATCTTAAATGGATTCACTTATGCAGGATTCCAGTGGGTAACCATTCCGGCGGTCTTAGCATGTGGTACTGTACTTAAAACAAAGAGTGATTGTACAAAAGGTATGTTATTTACTTTGATTTTTAACTGCCTTGGTCTTGGCTTATCTGTTTTAATGCTCTTTAGCTGGGCTTCCTACTATACAGCAGTGGAAAATGGAACAACAATCCCAACACTTACCGTTCTCATGAATGAAGATATGGGTATGTCCATTCTCGTATTATTATATGTAATCGTATTATTCCTTTGTATGATTTCTTCTGGTGTAGCGGTTGTATTTGGTTTCATTAACCGTTTTGAAAATGCATCTTATCTTCAGCCAATCAAAAATACACAGGTTCGTCGATCTGCCATCGCCATCTTTATTATGGTGATTTCCATGGGAATTTCCTTCGCAGGTCTGACAAATGTAGTAAAATACGGTTATGGTTATTGTGGATATCTCGGATGTCTCGTAGCGGTACTTCCACTTCTTACCATTGGCTATTATAAAAACCGTAAATTCTTAAAAGAGAATAAATAATAAGAGAAAAATATTGAATAAAAAAGAACTGACAATCGAAACTGCCAGTTCTTTTTTTATTTTATTCGTCACTTCCATAGATTAAAGTGAAACTTTCATAATGGTCATCGGTGTAATAAATCTGACCGTCATCGGAGAAAATGATTCGTTTGGCACCACGTTTTTTGGCCCCCATGGTGTCAATATCACATTCATAATATTTACGACCTTTTACTTTTGGAAGCAAACCTTCATAGTTTCCAAAATAATCTCCGCCGATACATAAATCTTCCCCATAATCTTCTAAGGATCCACCGCTCCATCCCTGGGATTTTGCTTCTTTTTTGGTGATAAAGTTTTCTGGAAGAGTTCTGTATTCAATCAGATAAGTAGCAACATCCACTTCGGAAGTATAATATTCATTTTCATCAAGAGGTTCCTGATAAGGATCGTAGTCGATCTCGTCTGTGGTGATGACACAGCCATCCCAATCGGTCTCGACGATTTCTTCCTGAGTCGTTCCATTTGCCTGGGTGGTGTTATCTTCTGTACTTTCGATGAGCGCAAAGTTTGCTGTGGTTCCTTCTGCTTCTGTCATTCCGTTATCGGTACATCCTGCCAGTCCGATTAAGGAAAAGAGGAGAAGTGATATCGTAAGTAATGTGCGTTTTTCTTTCATCTTGCACCTCCTTTTTACGTTTTTTTAAGTATAACAAATGGAAAAAAGGCGGTCAAGCCAACAATCCCTAATATATATTTATATTTTTTATAAAAATATATTGGAAAATATTAACATATATGTTATGATAAATATCATTTGATTTTGTCCCGGGAAGGAGTGTATGTTTAGAGGAATTTCATTTTCAGATTTTGTACTTTATGTGGAGGAACACCTTTTACAAGGATGGAGAGAGACATTAACGATAAGAATTGAAAGTATTTGTAAGAACAACGGAAGAACCTATACGGCATTACTTTTGCAGCGTGAGGATGTGCTTGCCACACCGACGATTTATTTGGAGGATGCCTATGAGGTTTATCAGAAAACAGAGGATTTAGAAGATGCCATTGTATGGATTCGAACTTATTATGAATTATCCCTTTTGCAAATGGATGAATTCACAGATTTTAATCTGTTTGATTTTGAAAAAGTTCAGGATCATATCGTCTATCGATTGGTAAACTTTGAGAAGAACAAAGAGATGTTAAAGGACTGTCCTTATATTCGGCTTTATGATCTGGCAGTGACTTTTCGTTGTGTCATCAGCACCACTCATGGTGCCATCTCTTCCACATTAATTCATAATGATCTTATGGATCAGTGGAAGATTGGAGTGGAAGAACTGACTTATCTGGCCCAGGAGAATACCGAAAGATTATTTCCATCCATGATACGTGGAATCTCAGATGTTCTAAGTTCGTCTGATCATGATTCTTTTGTAGAAAATGAGATGATGTATATTGCCACCAATGAGCATTCCATCAATGGGGCAGGGGTTATCTTATATGATGGATTTTTAGAGGAATTTGCCCGAAATACGAAAGGGGATTTCTATATTCTTCCAAGCAGCATTCATGAGGTGATTTTGGTGCCTTGTCAGCCGGGAATTTTTGAAGAAGATTTAAAAGAGATGGTATGTCAGGCCAATTTAGAGGTGGTGGATGAGGAAGAGATTCTATCGGATTCCGTTTACTGCTACCGGAAGGATCAGGGTAAGATTGTCTGCTGTGCTTCCTGATGCTTGCAGGATAAGAAAACTCTTGTTATACTATAAGTTACGTAGTTTGTAGATTATGCCCTTTTGAAGATGGGAGAGAAAATATGCGTTTATATCTGGTACGCCATGGAGAGACGGATTTGAATCGCTTAGGCTGTTATTATGGAAGAACCGAGGCAATCCTTACAGAAAATGGTGTGAATCAGGCCAGGGAAATCGGTGCTTTTTTCAAAGAGATGCATTGGGATAAAATAGTGGTAAGTCCCCTGAAAAGAACCGTGCAGACTGCAGAGCTGGTTACCGGCCTGGGGCAGGAACATTTTCTTTTGGAAGATGCTCTCATGGAGCAGAGTTTTGGACTGTTTGAAGGAAAAACATACAAACAGTTAAAAGAAGATTATCCCCAGGAACTGAATGCCTGGAATCAAGATTTTTCTGATTATCAGATTCCGGGAGGCGAGAGCTTTTCTGATGTGAGAAAACGAGTGGAAAATTGGGTGAAAACCATTCCGTCTGGGGATGGAAATATGTTGATTGTGGCTCACAAGGGGACCCTTGGACATATGCTTGCTGCTATGCTTGGAATGCCACTTGATGGATATTGGAATTTTGTCTTTGAACAGGGAACATATACAAGAGTTGATCTCGAGGATGGCTATGCGATTCTTCGCAAAGTGAACCAAAGCTGCCAGGCAGCAATCCTTCAGGAAGAAGAGGAGAAGAATTAAGATACTATGGATTTGTTTGAATATATGAGTATGGAGCGGAAGAAGTCTGAGGCTCCTCTTGCGGTCCGTATGCGCCCAAGAGTGCTTGATGAGGTCGTGGGGCAACAACATATAATAGGAAAGAACTGCTTGCTTTATCGCGCCATTAAGGCGGATAAACTGAGCTCTCTGATCTTTTATGGACCTCCGGGAACAGGAAAGACAACCCTGGCTAAAGTAATTGCCAATACCACCAGTGCTAACTTTGTGCAGATGAACGCCACCACATCCGGAAAAAAAGATATGGAAGCGGCGGTGAATAAAGCCAAGGAGACCTATGGCATGTTTGCAACCAGAACGATTTTGTTTGTGGACGAAATTCATCGCTTTAATAAAGCCCAGCAGGACTATCTGCTTCCATTTGTGGAGGATGGCACTGTAATTTTGATTGGTGCCACGACAGAGAATCCATATTTTGAGGTAAATAGTGCGCTTTTATCAAGATCAAAGATTTTTAAGTTGGAGCCATTATCCAAAGCAGATATTTTGTCCCTTGTCAAGATTGCAGTGACTGATTCCGAGCGTGGTATGGGTGCCTATGGTGCTGAGATTACCGATGAGGCAGCTGATTTTATCGCAGATATGGCTGGTGGAGATGCCCGTTCTGCATTAAATGCCGTGGAGCTGGGGATTCTTACCACAACACCTTCGGCTGACGGAATCATCCACATTGATCTTGACGTGGCGCAGGAATGTATTCAGAGAAAAGCAATCCGTTATGATAAAGGCGGGGATAATCATTATGATATTATCTCTGCATTCATAAAAAGCATGAGAGGAACGGATCCGGATGCGGCAGTTTTTTATCTTGCCCGTATGATTGATGCCGGGGAGGATCCGAAGTTTATTGCCAGAAGAATTATGATTTGTGCCTCGGAGGATGTGGGTAACGCCGATCCAATGGCACTGAATGTGGCGGTTTCTGCTTCCCTTGCTGTGGAGAGAATTGGATTTCCGGAAGCAAGAATTATCCTGGCACAGGCGGCTTCCTATGTGGCCAGTGCACCGAAAAGTAATGCCTGTGTCTGTGCCATTGATAAAGCTATGGGTATGGTTCGTAACCGTGAGACCGGCCAGGTGCCACCTTACCTTCGTGATGCCCATTATGGTGGGGCTGAGAAGCTGGGACATGGCATCGGTTATAAATATGCCCACAATTATCCGGAGCATTACGTAAAACAACAGTATCTGCCGGATGAAATGGTGGGAGAAACATTTTACGAACCATCGGAGAATGGATACGAAAGAAAAATCAAAGACCGTTTATATCGATTACGGAATAGAGAAGGAGACTTATGATGAAAATGTTACAGAGAGTCCTTGCGCTCTTGGGAGTGGTATTTCTTTTGGGAATGGTCTTTTTGACCTTGTTCTTTGCCATTACAGGAAGCCCTTATTTTATGGCTTCCCTGGTTTGTATGCTCCTTTTACCTATCTTTATTTATGGATATATGATCCTTTATAAAGCCATTCATCCGAAGGATGAAGAAGAGAAAAAAGATTTATAAAAAGCAAGTATATTTACTTGACAAAGGTATTGGAATCATATATAATGACCTTCGGTAAAGCAAAATTACTTTACATGAGGTGATAATTGTGGACAGTATAGTAGAAAAGTCATTGTTATTTGACTTTTACGGCGAGCTGTTAACAGATCATCAGAAAAAGGTATATAACGAATATATACAGAATGATTTGTCTGTTACAGAGATGGCGGGTCTGTTGGGAATCAGCAGACAGGGAGCACATGATATGATTCGCCGTTGTGAGAAAATCTT
>JAUNNI010000037.1:7011-28269 GCA_030531555.1 Eubacteriales bacterium
ATTCTTTCACACAGCCGTATTTTCGAGGATGAGGCAAAGGCTGAAGCTCGTAAGCCATTATCGTAAAGTGAAAAGGATGGTATCCGAGATTCAGCAATGTGCAAATGAATTGGAAAGATGCGAGGATAAAGAGGAAATTCGCAAAAAGGTTTCCAAAATCGCAGAAATATCAGCAGGCATTTTAGAAGAGTATTAGCAAGGAGGCTGTATATGGCATTTGAAAGCCTTACGGATAAATTACAAAATATCTTCAAGAATCTTAGAAGCAAAGGCCGTCTGACAGAAGCGGATGTAAAAGAGGCAATGAAAGAAGTAAAACGCGCGCTCCTCGAAGCCGATGTTAACTTCCGAGTTGTTAAGTCTTTTATTAAAACTGTGACAGAACGAGCTGTTGGCCAGGATGTCCTTACAGGATTGAATCCGGGACAGATGGTAATTAAGGTTGTAAAAGAAGAGATGGAATCCCTGATGGGATCCGAGACCACAGAACTTGTGATCAAACCGGGGAATGAAATAACGATTTTTCTTATGGCTGGTCTTCAGGGTGCTGGTAAAACAACAACCGCAGCGAAGATTGCAGGTCAGTTAAAGAAAAAAGGAAAAAAACCTCTGCTTGTAGCCTGTGACGTCTATCGTCCGGCAGCGATTAAGCAGTTGGAAGTCAATGGAGCGAAACAGGGTGTTCCAGTCTTCTCCATGGGAGATAAGAAAAACCCAGTGGATATCGCAAAGGCTTCCGTAGAATACGCGAAAGAGAATGATTGTAATATCGTAATTCTCGATACCGCAGGTCGTCTTCACATCGATGAATCCATGATGGAAGAACTTCAGAATATCAAGTCTAGTCTTGATATCACACAGACCGTTCTTGTTGTAGATGCAATGACGGGTCAGGATGCGGTAAATGTCGCAAAAACATTTGAAGATAAAGTCGGTATTGACGGTGTAATCCTTACAAAATTAGATGGTGATACCCGAGGCGGTGCTGCTCTTTCCATCAGAGCGGTAACTGGAAAACCGATTTTATATATTGGTATGGGAGAAAAACTGGAAGATTTACAGCAGTTCTATCCTGACCGTATGACAAGTCGAATTCTTGGTATGGGAGATGTTCTTACTCTCATCGAGAAAGCGCAGAATGCAGTCGACGAAGAATCGGCAAAAGAGATGGAAAAAAAATTCCGTAAAGCGGAATTTGGTTTTGATGATTTCTTAGCTCAGATGCAGCAGATTAAGAGCATGGGTGGAATCGCAGATCTTCTTTCTATGATTCCTGGTATGGGAAGTCAGATGAAAAACATTGATATTGACGAGAGTGCTCTTGGCAAGATTGAAGCTATCATCTATTCCATGACACCGGAAGAAAGATCCAATCCAAACCTTTTGAACCCATCCCGTAAAAAACGTATCGCCAATGGCGCCGGTGTAAGTCTTCAGGAAGTAAACAAGCTTTGCAAGCAGTTTGAACAGACCAGAAAAATGATGAAGCAAATGGGCGGCATGATGGGCGGTAAAGGTGGTCGCAGAAGAGGCGGCTTTAACCTTGGAGGCATGAAGCTTCCATTCTAAAGAAGAATTGATTTCCTTGATTAGGATTCAAGATACAAAAGAATTTATTTAAATATTATGAAAGAGGTGCACTAACATGGCAGTAAAAATGAGATTAAAAAGAATGGGTAAAAAAAGAAATCCTATCTACAGAGTAGTAATTGCAGACGCTAGATCCCCTAGAGATGGTAGAAACATCGACGAAATCGGTTACTATGATCCTAACCAGGAACCAGCAGTAGTTAAAATTGATGAAGAAGCTGCAAAAGATTGGTTAAACAAAGGTGCTCAGCCAACAGATACAGTAGCTAGATTATTAAAGAACGCTGGAATCGAAAAATAATAATTTGGAGGTTACGCAATGAAAGATTTAGTAAAAGTAATTGCTGTATCTCTTGTTGATCATCCGGAAGAAGTAGTTGTAACTGAAAAAGAAACAGAACATTCCATTATCCTTGAGCTTCACGTTGCTCCAGATGATATGGGTAAAGTGATCGGTAAACAGGGACGTATTGCAAAAGCAATGCGTACGGTTGTGAAAGCGGCTGCTTCTAAAGAAGAGAAAAAAGTGATTGTAGATATCGCTCAATAACAGTCATGAAATCATTACCCGTGATATGAATGTATATCACGGGTATGTTATTCTATAGAAAAAACGGTGATATCCTAAATGGAAAAGGAGCATAGAATGGAAGATTTACTTCAGGTTGGCGTCATCACTGGGACCCATGGCTTAAAAGGAGAAGTGAAGGTATTTCCTACCACAGACGACAAAGCACGCTTTATGGATCTTGTGGACGTCATTTTGATCAATGGAAAAGAGGAGATTCCTCTGAAAGTAGAATATTGCAAGTTCTTTAAACAGTTTGTCTTTGTGAAGTTTGAGGGACTTGATGACATTAATAAAGTAGAACAGTACAAACGTTGTCCAATCATGGTAACTCGTGAAAATGCCGTTCCATTGGAAGAAAATGAATATTTCATCACCGATTTGATCGGAATGTCCATCGTGGATGATAGCGGTATTACCATTGGTACTTTAGAAAATGTCATTGAGACAGGTGCCAATGATGTGTACGAAATCCGTACAGAGGACGGCGGACACATTTTACTTCCTGCAATCAAGGAATGTATTCTTGATGTTGACATGGAAGAAAATGTAATTTTAGTTCATATTCTGAAAGGATTGAGAGATTAATGAATTTTCATATTTTGACTCTCTTTCCGGAGATGATCCTGTCTGGCTTAAGCCATAGCATTACCGGAAGAGCGATGGACAAAGGACAGATTTCAGTGAATGCTGTGGATTTTCGAGAATATGCGACCAATAAATATAAACATGTGGATGATTATCCATATGGTGGTGGGGCAGGCATGTTGATTCAGGCAGAACCTGTCTATCTGGCCTATGAGGATCTGGTGAAAAAGATGGAGAAAAAACCACGTGTGATTTATGTGACACCACAGGGGGACGTTTTCCGTCAGTCTATGGCAGAAGAACTGGCCAAAGAGGAAGATGTTATTTTCCTTTGTGGTCATTATGAAGGCATAGATGAACGTGTTTTAGAAGAGATTGTAACCGATCAGGTTTCCATCGGCGATTATGTTCTTACCGGTGGAGAGTTACCGGTTATGGTTATGATCGATGCCATTTCCCGCCTGGTTCCCGGCGTTTTGAATAACGATGTCTCTGCAGAATTCGAGTCATTTAATGACAATCTTTTAGAATATCCACAGTATACAAGACCAGCAGAATACCATGGAAAAAAAGTGCCGGATGTACTTTTATCCGGACATCATGCGAATATAGAAAAATGGCGTCGTGAGCAGTCATTGAAACGTACTTTAGAACGAAGACCAGATTTATTGCAGGAAGCAAATCTGACAAAAAAAGACCTCAAATATCTGAAATCTTTAGGATATGAGGCTGATTCAAAATAAAGCATTGCCTTTAAAAAAATAAGAAAACTACTTGCAAGATAGTATAAAATATGCTATTATTTGATAGTTGTGTAAAAAAGGTGGTCCGCTGTTACGCAAAGCTCGAATAAGGAAGCTTTCACAAAAGGTATTAAGAACACCGGCATTATATAGGAGGTAACACATGAAAGACATTATCAAAAGCATTGAAAATGCTCAGTTAAAACCAGAAGTTGATAGCTTCCGCGTTGGTGATACTGTAAGAGTATCTGCAAAAGTTATCGAAGGAACTCGTGAAAGAATCCAGGTATTCGAAGGAACAGTAATTAAAAGACAGAACGGTGGAGCAAAAGAAACTTTCACAGTAAGAAAGTTCTCCAACGGTGTTGGTGTTGAAAAAACATGGCCACTTCATTCCCCAATCGTAACAAAGATCGATGTTGTTCGTAGAGGTAAAGTAAGAAGAGCTAAACTTTACTACCTTCGTGATAGAGTTGGTAAGAAAGCTAAAGTTAAAGAATTAGTTAAATAATTTAATTTAATCTAAAGAGAATGAAGGGTGAGTAATTATTACTTGCCCTATTTTTCTATCATAGCAGATATACTATAATTTAGTAAAAGGAGGTTGTTCATGAAGAATTATCGTTATGTCGAAAGAAGAAATCGAATGATTCGTAAAATCGGTTTTTGGATTGCTGAAGTTGTAGCTTGTATCTTACTGGCATTTCTTATTATCCAGTTTTGTGTTCAGACAATCACTATTCATGGTGATTCCATGCAGCCTGCATATGAAGATGGGGATCGTGTCATTGTAAATAAAATCCATTATAAGATCAAAAATCCGGAAAGATATGATACGGTTGTCATTGAATTGGAGGATGAGTCCAATTCTTATTATACGGTAAAGAGAATCCTGGGGCTTCCGGGAGAGACCGTTCAGATTGTGGACGGAAGAGTGAGGATCAATGGGGAGGAGATTAGAACTCCATTTGCGGAAGAAATTCTTTCTGCCGGTTTGGCAGCTTACTCGATTGAATTAAAAGAAAATGAGTATTTTGTCATGGGGGATAATTGTAACAATAGCGAGGATTCCCGCATGGCGAATATTGGAAATATAGAAAAGAAACAACTTGTTGGAAAAATCATACGTTAGAATAGGAGGCAGCTATGCATTTTCAATGGTATCCAGGCCACATGACAAAGGCCAAACGAATGATGCAGGAGAATATCAAGCTGATTGACATAATGGTGGAGCTGGTGGATGCCAGAATTCCACTTAGCAGTAAAAACCCGGATATTGATGAGCTGGCGAGAAATAAATACCGTCTGATCATCTTAAATAAAGTAGATATGGCAGATCCTGCTGTAACTGCCAAATGGGAAAAATACTATCAGGATAAAGGATTTTATGTTGCCAAGGTAAATTCCAGAAAAGGAAGCGGTATCAAGGAAGTAAAAGCACTCATCGAGGAGGCTTGTAAAGAAAAGAAGGAACGTGACCGTAAAAGAGGCATCTTAAACCGTCCAATCCGTGCGATGATTGCCGGTATCCCAAATGTTGGAAAGTCCACCTTTATCAATTCATTTGCTGGAAAAGCCTGTGCAAAAACAGGAAATAAACCTGGTGTAACCAAAGGAAAACAGTGGATTAAAATCAATAAAAATGTGGAACTTTTAGACACTCCAGGTATCTTATGGCCAAAATTCGAGGATCAGATTGTGGGTCTTCGACTTGCCCTTATTGGATCAATTAAAGAAGAGATTCTTAATACCACAGAAATGGCCATAGAATTACTTGCATTTTTTAAAGCACAATACCCTCAGGTATTGACAGAACGCTATCAGGTGGATAACCTTGAGGTAGAACCTATGGTAATGCTTGAACAGATCGCGACCTTAAGGGGATGTCTTATGAAGGGCAATCAGGTAGATCTTAATAAAGCAGCTTTACTGGTGTTGGAAGATTTCCGTTCCTTAAAGTCTGGAAGAATCTCCTTAGAAACACCAGAAGAGAAGGAGGAGTAGCATGGCAAAAAACTCCACAAAAGCAAAAAAAGAAGAAATTGCGGAAGAGAAAATTGATTGGAAAAAAGAACTGGTAAGCACCCTTTTATATCTGGTCTTTGTCTGTGCAGCTGTTTTTATTATTCTTACTTATGTAGGGCAGAGAACGGTTGTAAATGGTCCTTCCATGTGTGACACTTTGTACGATGGAGAAAATCTGATCATGGATAAGATCAGCTATCGTATTCACGATCCAAAGCGATTTGATATTGTAATCTTTCCGGGACCAGAAGAAAATGGAGAAAGTCCTTATTTCATCAAGCGTGTCATTGGACTTCCAGGAGAAACCGTTCAGATTCAGGATGGGGAAGTTTATATCAATGGCGAAGAATTGACAGAAGATACTTATGGCATTACTGATTATATTGATGAAGCCGGAATTGCAGAGCAGGCATTCACTTTAGGAGACGAGGAATATTTCTGTCTTGGTGACAATCGTCCGGTAAGTTTTGACAGCCGTTATGAAGAAGTCGGACCAGTGGAGCGTTCCGAAATTGTCGGTAAAGTATGGATTCGAATCTGGCCACTTAATAAGTTTGGAAATGTAGATAAATAGAAAATGAAAAACATTCGAGAAATCAAAGCAGAATTTGAGGGACTTTCCATTGAGGAAATCCCGGCACACATGAGTCTTTATGCGGATGATGACCGAAAAGGAGTAAAAAATATCCTGGAAAGTCAGAAAAAACGTATGGATAAGCATTATGCGGAAGTGGAACGCGTTGAGCAGCTGTGCCATTTTGAAAAAATGTATCATGAGTATTCCCACATTTGCGGGATCGATGAAGTAGGAAGAGGACCTTTGGCAGGGCCTGTGGTTGCGGCAGCAGTCATTTTGCCAAAGGATAGCCGAATCCTTTATATTAATGATTCTAAGAAACTGTCTGCTGCAAAGCGAGAAGAGCTCTATGACATGATTATGGAAGAAGCAGTGGCAGTGGGAATCGGTATGGCAAACCATGAAAGAATTGATGAAATCAATATTCTTCAGGCTACTTATGAGGCCATGAGGCAGGCGATTTCCAACCTTTCTGTCAAGCCAGACCTTTTATTAAATGACGCTGTGACCATCCCTCAGGTGGACATCAGACAGGTTCCAATCATCAAAGGAGATGCCAAAAGCATTTCCATCGGAGCTGCCAGCATTATTGCAAAAGTTTTCCGAGACCGTATGATGGTGGAATATGATCAGATTTTCCCTGGTTATGGTTTTGCATCCAACAAAGGCTATGGTTCCAAGGAACATATTGAAGGAATCCATCGCCTGGGACCATGTCCGATTCACAGAAAAACATTTATCAGCAATATTTAAGAGGAATTTTTTTGAGAGATATACGAAAATCAGCAGGTACCAAAGCCGAAAAAATCGCTGCAGATTATTTGTGTCAGCAGGGAGTTCGTATTGTACAAAAGAATTTTCGAAGTCGTTATGGAGAAATTGACCTGATTGGATGGGATGGCCAGTATTACCTTTTTATTGAGGTAAAGCTAAGGAATTCCTATGAGCAGGGCTTTCCGGCAGAGGCGGTAGATGCTAGAAAACAGCGCCGAATCTGTCAGACTTTTGATTACTATCGTATGAAGCACAAAATGGATGAATACGTCCCGGTCCGTTTCGACATCGTCGAAGTGAAATGGGATGGGACTTGTCACTGGTTGAAAAATGCCTTTGACTATATAGAATAAAGGAGGATGGAATGGACTGGATTTATGCTAATGAAAACCATTCTACCGTAGAACACGAAAAAAATGGCGTGGTTTACCTGACTTTCCCCAAATTGGATGAAGCCGGTGTAGTACACGCTTTTTCCACCAGAATGGGAGGAGTAAGTTGTGGAGAATTCTCCACCATGAATTTTTCCTTCAATCGTGGAGATGACCGAGAAAAAGTACTTGAGAACTATCGACGCTTCGGGGATGCCGTAGGTTTCCCTTATGAAGATCTGGTTCTCTCTGCACAGATTCATGAAACAAAAATCCGTAAAGTAACGGAAAAAGATAAAGGGGATGGAATCCTCAGAGAGACCATTCCAGGAATTGATGGCTTAGTGACAGATGTTGCAGGGATTCCTATGTATACATCCTGTGCAGACTGTGTCCCTTTGATCTTCTATGATCCAGAGCATGAAGTGGCAGCGATGGCCCACTCTGGCTGGAGGGGAACCGTTGCAAGAATTGGGAAAAAGATGGTGGAATACATGGCCAGCGAATACGGTAGTGATCCGGGAAAGATCATTGCAGCCATCGGACCTTCCATCTGCCGTGCCTGCTATGAGGTGAGTCAGGATGTAGCCGACGCATTTTCTGAGATTTTTGACGAGGAAGATGTGAAGGATATCATGGATGACAAAGGCAATGGCAAGTTCCAATTAGACTTATGGAAAGCCAATGAAAAGATATTAATGGGAGCAGGAATCCAAAGAGAACATCTTGACATAACGGATGTTTGCACCTGTTGTAACAGTGACAAATTATTTTCCCATCGTGCCAGTCACGGAAAAAGGGGAAATCTGGGTGCCTTTATCTACATTAAGCCCAGAGCATAAATGAGGTTAACAAGATGAAAAAACATGTTCATGAGATTGCTGAGGTCTTCCCTGGTAGTATTGCGGACCAGTGCGGTCTTGTACCGGGAGATAAGATCTTATCCATCAATGGAAATGACATTCAGGACATTTTTGATTATCAATTTTATATAGAAGATGAGTATTTGGAGATTTTGATTCGTGAGAAAAACGGTGAAGAATACATTTTGGAAATCGAAAAAGACGAGGAAGAAGATCTGGGTGTTGCCTTTGAAGAGTCACTCATGGATCAGTATCATTCCTGTACCAATAAATGTGTCTTTTGTTTTATCGATCAGATGCCTCCAGGAATGAGAGATACCCTGTATTTTAAAGATGATGATTCCAGACTATCCTTCCTTCAGGGCAATTATATTACCCTTACCAATATGAAGATGGAAGATATCGATCGAATCATTCGTTATCATCTGGCTCCAATCAATATTTCTGTCCATGCAACCAACCCGGAATTGAGATGCAAACTATTAAACAACCGTTTCGCCGGTGATTTGCTGGAGAAAATCAAACGATTTGCGGATGCCAATATTGAAATGAACAGCCAGATTGTACTTTGTAAAAACTTAAATGACAAAGAAGAACTAGACCGTACCATCGAAGATCTTTCCAAATTTTACCCAGCCATGGGCAGTGTCTCCGTTGTGCCGGTTGGCGTGACCAAATTCCGAGAAGGTTTGGCAGCGGTTGAGACATTTGATAAAGAATCGGCTAAAGAAGTCCTTAGCCAGATTAAAGGATGGCAGGAACGCTTGAAAGAAAGCCTTGGAAATACTTTTGTTCATGCCAGTGATGAATGGTTTATCATGGCAGAAGAAGAAATCCCGGAAGCAGACTATTACGAAGGCTTTGGTCAGCTGGAAAATGGTGTGGGTATGATGCGTCTTCTCATTGATGAAGTGGAAGAAGCGTTAGAAGCTTGTGAGGGGGATGATCGTGCCTACGAGTTCTCTGTTGCCACAGCCAAGCTTGCCTATCCGACCATTGTGGATCTGGCTTCAAAAATTGAAGAAAAATACCCAAATATTAAGATTCACGTCTACTGTATCCGAAATGATTATTTCGGAGAAAGCATCACAGTATCCGGACTTCTTACCGGAATTGATATTATCAATCAGTTAAAGGGAAAACCTTTGGGAGAATGCTTATTCCTTCCGGTAAATGTGCTGAAAGCTGATGAGGATATCTTCCTTGACGATATCACTTTGGATGAGATGTGTGAAACTTTACAAACCCCAGTAAATATAATAGAATCAGATGGAGAAGATTTCGTTAGAAAGCTTACCAGACAATAGAAATGGAGGATGCTATGAGTAAACCAGTAGTTGCAGTAGTTGGACGTCCGAATGTAGGAAAGTCCACCTTATTTAATGCGCTTGCGGGAAGCAGAATTTCAATCGTAGAAGACACTCCTGGTGTAACCAGAGACAGAATATATGCCGATGTATCATGGCTTAATTACAACTTTACCCTGGTGGATACCGGTGGTATTGAGCCGGAGACTGATGATTTGATTTTGTCACGTATGCGTGAACAGGCTGAAACTGCCATTATGACAGCGGATGTCATTCTTTTCATCACAGATGTTCGTCAGGGGATGGTAGATGCGGACTTTAAAGTAGCTGATATGCTTCGTCGTTCCAGAAAACCAATTCTTCTTATTGTAAATAAAGTAGATAGTTTTGAAAAATTCATGCCGGATGTTTATGAATTCTATGGATTAGGTCTTGGAGATCCAATTCCTATTTCTGCTGCTGGTCGTCTTGGCATTGGTGATATGTTAGATGAGCTTGTTTCCAAATTTGACCCATCCAGCATGGAAGAAGAAGAGGATGAAAGACCAAAGATTGCCGTAATTGGCCGTCCAAATGCCGGAAAATCTTCGATCATCAACCGTCTTCTTGGTGAGGAACGTGTAATTGTATCTCCAATCGCCGGAACCACCCGCGATGCTATCGATACAACGGTAAAAAGAAATGGACAGGAATATGTCTTCATCGATACCGCAGGTCTTCGTCGTAAGAGTAAAATCAAAGAAGAGTTAGAAAGATACAGTATCATCCGTACCGTTACTGCGGTAGAGCGTTGTGATGTGGCAGTTCTTGTCATTGATGCAGCAGAAGGTGTTACTGATCAGGATGCCAAAATCGCCGGTATCGCCCATGAAAGAGGCAAGGGTGTGATCATTGCCATCAATAAATGGGATCTGATTGAAAAGAATGATAAAACCATGCGTGAATTTGAGAAAGACATCCGAGACAAACTGGCTTATATGCCATATGCGGAATTGATCTTTGTTTCCGCAGAGACTGGTCAGAGATTGCCAAAACTCTTTGATCATATTGATGCCGTTATCGAAAACTGTGCCCTTCGTGTACAGACAGGTGTCTTAAATGAAATTCTTACCGAAGCAATGGCCATGAAACAGCCACCTTCTGATAAAGGTAGAAGACTTCGTATCTACTACATTACACAGGTTTCTGTAAAACCACCAACTTTTGTCATGTTTGTAAATGATAAGAATCTGACACATTTCTCATATACAAGATATATTGAAAATCAGATTCGTAATACATTTGGCTTCCGTGGAACTCCTGTAAGATTTATTTACAGGGAGAGAAAGGAGAAATAAGATGAATCCTATGGCATTTTATGCACTGATTGTTGTAATTGGTTATTTTTGTGGATGTCTCCAGTGTGGATATTTCATTGGAAAATTAAATCATATCGATATTCGTGAATATGGCAGTGGAAATGCTGGAGCTACCAATGTTCTCCGGGTTCTTGGAAAATTCAGCTCTTTATGCACCTTCTTAGGAGATGCTTTAAAAGGCTTCATTCCAGTGCTCATTCTTAAATTCATTGTTTGCCCTGGAATGCCAGATGTGAATGCACAGTTTGCTCAGCTTCTGATCGGTTTTGCAGCTGTTTTGGGTCACGATTATCCATTCTTCCTGAAATTTAAAGGTGGAAAAGGAATCTCTACCTCTGGTGCCGTTATGATGGCATTTGATTGGAGAATCGGTATGTGCGCTTTAATTACTTTCATCATTATCGTAGCATTGACCCGTTATGTATCCCTTGGTTCCTGCCTCTTATCCGCAGGATTTGTCATTGAAATGTGGCTCTTCCATCCAGGAAGAATTGATCTTCTTATTATGGCAGTTCTTTTTGCGTGGTTTGCAATTTATCGCCATCGTGCCAATATCAAACGTCTGTTAAATGGAACGGAAAGTAAGATTGGGCAGAAGGTGGAAGTGAAGAAGTAGAATGAGGTGGCCTTTGGGAACCTTGAAAAATGCATAAAATAATCACAAAGGAGTTACCACACCATACGATGAAGTAACTCCTTTTCGGTCTGTTTTTTAGCGATTTTCAGGGACATTCGAAAGCCGCTTTATACAACGGCCCCTATTCTTCACTCTGTAATTCTTCCCAGAGTTCATAAAGCTCTAACAGTTTTTCTTCATTTTCTTCCATTTTTTTGGAAAGCTCAGTAAGCTTGGCAACATTGGTCGCATTTTCCGGAAGGTTAATTTCTTCCTGTAAGGATTCATTTTCTTCTTCTAAGCGGCTGATATCTCTTTCGGCTTTTTTCAGCTCATTTTCTCGCTTTCTGCGACGGGCTGCTTCTTCACGGGAACGCTGCCAGTCTTCTTTGGAAGATACGGCTTCCTGCACTTCTATTTCTTCTTTTGCCATAGTCAGATCATCACTGTCGGCTTCAATATTACCAGCTTCTTTCTGTGCCAGATAGTAATTATAATTACCGCGGTAATTTACAATACCCGTTGGGGATAAATCTAAGATACGAGTGGCAGTCTGGTTGATAAAATAACGGTCATGGGATACGTAGAATACAGTTCCCTCATAGCTTGCCAATGCTTCTTCTAAGATTTCTCGAGACTGGATGTCCAAATGGTTGGTCGGTTCGTCGAGGATGATAAAATTGGCGTTGGACAGCATCAGCTTGGCTAAAGAGACACGTCCCTTCTCCCCACCGCTTAAGGTGCCGATCAGCTGGAAGACGTCCTCACCGGTGAAGAGGAAAGCAGCCAGAACATTTCGGATTCTTGTGTTGGACAGTTTTGGATAGGCATCGGAAATCTCTTCAAAGATGGTTTTGTTATCATGAAGGACATGTTGTTCCTGATCGTAGTAACCGATGGTAACTTTCGCTCCATAAGCGATCTTTCCGGCATCTGCACGGAGATGGCGGTTAATGATCTTAAGGAGCGTGGTCTTGCCGGTACCGTTGGCGCCAAGAAGTCCGACAACCTCTCCACGTTTGATCTCGATATTCAAGTTGGAGAAAAGATGCTTGTCTCCAAAAGATTTGGTCAGTCCTTCGATAGTTAAAACGTCATTTCCACTGATAATCTCAGGCTCTAAGCGGATGCGCATCTTACTGTTTAGCTCAATTGGCTTATCCACACGGTCAATCTTTTGCAGCATTTTTTCACGGCTTTCTGCACGTTTTATGGATTTTTCACGGTTAAATGATTTTAATTTGGTAATGACCTGCTCCTGGTGAGCGATCTCCTGTTGTTGATTCAGGTACTGTTTCAGCTGTGCATCACGCTGTGCTTTTTTCTTTGCAGCATATTCCGTGTAATTGCCCATGAAAACATTACTGTTTCCATTTTCGATTTCAATGACCTTTGTTACTACCTTATCCAGGAAATAACGGTCATGGGAAACGATTAAGACAGCTCCTCTATAGTTGGAAAGGAAGGTTTCCAGCCAGCGGATGGCTTCCATATCTAAGTGGTTGGTCGGCTCGTCAAGAAGGATGATGTCAGGCTGTACTAAAAGGATGCGGCTTAAAGCAACACGGGTTTTCTGACCGCCAGAGAGTGTGTAGATTGGGGTATCAAACTGGTCTTCTGTGAAACCGAGACCCTTTAATACACCGACAATCTCACTTTTCCAGGCATATCCGTTGGATTTTTCAAAACGATCTGTGAGTCGGGCATAGGTTTCCATGGACTGGCTCAATTCTTCTCCGGATTGTTTGCTGATATCATGTTCGAGCTGGCGAATCTGTTGCTCCATCTCGATAATTTCTTTTTTGGCATCGACCATCTCTTCGTAAATGGTACGGCGGGAAGTTACATCAATGACCTGAGACAGGTAGGCGTAAGAGGAGCCTTTCTGGAAAACTACCTCACCGGAATCTGCCTCGTATTCGCCGGTAATAATTTTAAAAAGAGTGGTTTTGCCTGCACCGTTGATACCGATGACTGCGGCTTTTTCCCCTTCATTTACAAGGAAATTTATCTGATTTAAAACGGTTTTTTCACCGAATGATTTTGTTATTTTTTGACAAGATAGTATCATAGTTTTCCTCCTAAAATGCTATACGTGCGTATTTTATCACAAGTTAATGTAGAAGTAAATGAATGGAAATGTAGTTAATTGTTCTATTTTTGCCTTAATTATATTTTTTTATTGATTTTTCATAAAAAATTCTTCGGATTATTTGACATTATGACATTTTTTTTATATAATTATTAATTGTATAAGTGATGAATGGGATATTTTTGTAACAAGGAGGATCACATGGCGGATAATAATTTAGAAGTGAAAGAAAATGAAAAGGTGATTTCGCCGGTCGTTATTAAAAGATTACCCCGATATTATAGATATCTGGGAGATTTGCTGAAAAATGGTGTTGTCCGCATTTCTTCTAAAGAACTTAGTCAGAAGATGAGCGTTACTGCATCTCAGATTCGTCAGGATTTAAATAATTTTGGCGGTTTTGGACAGCAGGGATATGGCTATAATGTTGAATATCTTTATAACGAGATTGGAAAGATTTTGGGTCTTGATCACACAAACAATATCATTATTATGGGTGCTGGTAATTTAGGACAGGCCCTTGCTAACAATCAGGATTTCGATAGTAATGGATTCAAGATTATTGGTTTATTTGATGTGAATCCACGATTGATCGGTATCACAGTTCGTGGTGTTGAAGTATATGATATTGATATGCTTGAGGATTTCCTTAAGAATCATGAAGTAATGATTGCCGCACTTACCTTACCAGGTACAAAAGCAACAAAGGTTGCAAAAGATCTGGTTGATATGGGAATTAAGGCATTTTGGAATTTTGCACCAGTGGATTTGAATCTTCCGGAAGATATTACGGTAGAAAATGTACATCTTGCAGAGAGCATTATGACTTTATCTTATCGAATCCATACGAAAAAATAAGAAGGAAACATAGGCTGTTGCTTATTCCCATGGGTGCATGGGGAAGGGTAGCAGCCTTCTTTTATATCAGGAGAAAATTATGAGATATCTTACAACAAGAGAAGAAATGCAGAATATTGATCGTTATAGCATTGAAGAGATTGGAATTCCCGGATTGGTACTTATGGAAAAGGCAGCCATGTCCATGGAAGAAGAGATTCTTCGTCGTTTTCCGGAAAAGGCTTCCGTATTAATTGTTGTAGAGCGTGGAAACAATGGTGGGGATGGATTGGCCTTAGGACGCATGTTACATGCCAAAGGGTATGATGTGGATCTTTACGAGATTGGCGGAGTTCCCAAAGAAAGCGATTCTTACAAAGTTCAGAGGAAGATCCTTGAGAATCTTGGGATTGGGATTCTGAGCTTGATTCCGGAGAAATCCTACGATATTATTGTGGATGCGATTTTTGGTGTTGGCTTAAAACGTGAGGTTACAGGTATTCAGAAAGAAGTAATTGAACGGTTAAATCAAGCAGAAGCCTATAAGATCGCTGTGGATCTTCCTTCCGGAGTAGATGCTGGCACGGGGAAAATACTGGGAATTGCGTTTGAGGCCGATTTGACCATCACATTTGGCCTTTCTAAGATCGGGCTGGTGCTTTATCCGGGTGCTTCTAAATGTGGAGAAATCTGTGTAAAAGATATTGGATTTCCGCAAATTTCTGTGGATAAGATCGCTCCGTCAGCCTATACCTATGATTGGGGGGATTTTCACGGAATTCCTGATAGAAAACCATGGTCGAATAAAGGAACCTATGGTAAAGTATTAATGGTAGCAGGCACAAAGAATATGGCAGGTGCTGCTTGTCTTGCCGGTGAGGCGGCTTATCGAAGTGGTAGCGGTTTGGTTCGGGTTTTTACTTGCGAAGAGAACCGCATAATTTTACAAAATCAGCTTCCAGAAGCCATCCTAACCACATACGAGAAGGAAGAAGATTGTCTTTCCTTATTAAAAGAGGCACTCTCCTGGGCTAGTGTCATCGGTTTTGGCCCTGGACTTTCCACGGCGGATTTGACAGCCAAAATGTTGCGACTTGTCCTCAAAGAAGGGAAATGTCCATTGGTTCTTGATGCAGATGGAATCAATGTACTTGCGAGATTGAGAAAGGACGAGCCAGAGGTTTGGGAAGATGCTTTGGCCTATCCACACGGTATGATTCTGACTCCCCATCTGATGGAAATGTCACGTCTTTGTGGGAAGAGTGTGGCTGAGATTAAAAATAGTCTCATAGAAACGGCGAAAGAACTGGCAGATCAGACCCACATCATCGTTTTAAAGGATGCCAGAACCGTTGTAGCAGACGGCAGTGACAAAGTCTACATTAATACTAATGGAAACCATGGAATGAGTGTAGGGGGCAGCGGAGACGTTCTGACGGGTATCGTTTGTGGGCTTCTTGCAGGCGGAGCAGAACTTTCAGAGGCGGCCAGAAGTGGAGTGTTCTGTCATGGTGCAGCCGGAGATGCTGCGGCTGAAAAAACTGGTTACTATGCTCTTTTGGCAAGAGATATTATTGAAGGATTGAAGAATATTTTAAAGAAATAATGGAGGTAGAAAGATGCAGACGGTTGATTGCATCATCATAGGACTTTTGTTAGTCCTGACCGCAGCAGTTTGCGGTATGGCAGTCGTTTTGTTCCGATTGACCAAAGATACGTCAAAGGTAGATTTTTCCAAGTTTAAAGAGGACGAGGAGAACGAATACGAAGAAGAGATTATGAATATTGCTCAGGAAGGTCATGAACAAGGCATGATTTTAGCGGATGAGGCAGAGATGATCTCTAACATTTTTGAGTTTGGTGATATGGATGCCAAGGATGTTATGCGTTTCCGTCAGAAGATTGTTGGAATTGAATCTTCCACTTCTCTGGAGGATGCGATTCATTTTATGGTAGATCAATATTACAGTCGATATCCAATCTATGAGGAAGATCTGGATCACATCGTTGGTATGCTTCATTTCCGTGATGCGGTGAAGGTTTGGCTCACAGCGCCGGATAGTACTTTAATTGAAATTATGAGAAAGCCGTTCTTTGTTCATGAAGCTATGGATATCAATGAGCTGCTGACACAGATGAAGGAGAATAAGATTCACCTCGCTGTTGTTGCGGATGAATTTGGTCAGACCGTAGGTCTTGTTTCCATGGAAGACATTCTGGAAACGATCGTTGGTGATATCTTTGATGAATATGATGTGGAGGATGTGGAAATCATTCGCTTGCCAGAGAATCAGGGCTTCCTTGCCAGTGGTATGATTCGTCTGGATGATCTCGAAGAAGAGATTGGCATTACTTTTGATACAGAAGAATTTGAAACCTTAAATGGTTTCCTCATCAATGAAATCGGTCATCTTCCAGAACTTGGAGAGGAAGTTTGCGTAGATTTCAAGGGATATACTTTTACCACAAAAGAGCAGAAAGATAAGATTTTAAGACAGATTCGTATTGTGAAAAATGGAAAGGAAGAAGAGAAAGATGCGAATTGAGATTGCAGAGAAAATGAAGGGCTTTGAAGCTGGCATTTTTCAGATATTAAATGAAAAGAAGATTGAAATGCAGGAAAAAGGAAAAAAGGTTTATAATTTTTCCATTGGTACTCCGGATTTTGAACCATTTCCTCATATTATAGAGACGGTATCCAAAGCCTGCATGATTCCAGAGAATTACAAATATTCTGTAAAGGATATGGATGAGCTGGTGGAAGCAGTAGTTTCTCGTTATCAAAAACGTTATGGGGTGGAGCTTGAGAAAAATGAGGTCATGTCTGTCTATGGATCTCAGGAGGGTATGGCACATATTTTCCAGCCTTTGATTAATCCAAATGACATTGTTCTTCTTCCAAACCCTGGTTATCCGATCTTTTCTATGGGTGCTTTTATTGCACAGGCCAATCAATGGTTTTACCCTCTTTATGAGGATAGCAATTACCTGCCGGATTTCAAGGCAATTCCGGATAATATTAAAAAAGCAGCAAAAGTTATGGTTGTCTCTTATCCGGCCAATCCAATCTGTGTCACTGCACCGGATTCTTTCTATGAAGAATTGATTGCCTTTGCCAAAGAAAATGAGATCATGATTATTCACGATAATGCTTACTCTGACATTGTTTACGATGGAAGACCAGGAAAGTCCTTCTTGTCTTTTCCGGGTGCTAAAGAAGTTGGTGTTGAATTCTATTCTTTATCCAAGACATTTAATTATACAGGTGCCAGAATGTCCTTTGTAGTGGGAAATGCTGAGATGATCCAGGCTTTCCAGACATTCCGTTCTCAGATTGATTATGGTATCTTTTACCCAATACAGATGGGAGCCATTGATGCTTTAACAGGCGACTATGAAGAGGAGATTCACAAACAGTGCCTGGAATACCAGAAGAGAAGAGATGCCCTTTGTGAAGGCCTGACCGAAATTGGCTGGAAGGTTCCAAAGAGTGAGGGAACCATGTTCGCCTGGGGACGCATACCGGAAGGTTATGATTCTTCAGAAGCTTTTGTTATGGACCTTCTCGAGAAGACAGGTGTGATTTGTACACCAGGTAGCAGCTTTGGTAGCCTGGGGGAAGGATATGTTAGATTTGCGTTGGTACTTCCGCCGGAAACCATAAAAGAAGCGGTGGAAGCGATTCGACTCAGTGGGATTTTTGAGAAATAAATATTTACCAACAGTGAATAATATGATATAATAAATAAGATTGTGCGCAGGAATTGACATTTCCTGTAGGGATGGAAACATCCAGCTTCAATAAGTATACTGGGAGATTTCCCAAACGATAAATAAGAACTAAGCGAGGAGAAAAGATATGTCAGGACATTCTAAATTTGCCAATATTAAGCATAAAAAAGAGAAAAATGATGCTGCTAAAGGTAAGATCTTCACAGTAATCGGTCGTGAAATCGCAGTAGCAGTTAAAGAAGGTGGAGCAGATCCAGCAAACAATAGCAAGCTTCGTGATGTTATTGCAAAAGCAAAAGCCAATAACATGCCTAATGATACTATCGATCGTGGTATTAAAAAAGCTGCTGGTGATGCAAACTCCGTAAACTACGTACAGAATGTATACGAAGGATATGGCCCTAATGGTATCGCAGTAATCGTTGAAACACTTACAGATAACAAAAACCGTACAGCAGCAAACGTTCGTGCTGCATTCTCCAAAGGTCGCGGTAACATCGGAACAAGTGGTTGTGTATCTTTTATGTTCCAGAAAAAAGGTCAGATCATCGTTTCCAAAGAAGAATATGAAACAGATGCAGATGAATTCATGATGCTCGCTCTTGATCTTGGTGCAGAAGACTTCGCAGAAGAAGATGATAGCTACGAAATCACTACAGACCCAGATGCATTCAGTGAAGTACGTGAAGGTCTTGAAAAAGAAGGCGTTCCAATGGCATCCGCAGAAGTAACAATGATTCCTGATACATATGTTACATTAACTGATCCAGAAGATATCAAGAACATGAACCGTATCATTGATCTCTTAGATGAAGATGATGATGTTCAGGCAGTATATCACAACTGGGAAGAAGACGACGAGTAAGACAAGGAATGGAGCAGTTGAAGGACTGCTCCAATTTTTATAAAGGAGGAAGAAGCATGAGTTTTCAGAAAGTAGATATTAATAAGCTTCCATTCAATCCATTTGAAATGATCGGGAATGAATGGACTTTAATTACAGCAGAAAAAGACGGTGTTGTGAATACCATGACAGCATCCTGGGGAACCACAGGTGTTTTCTGGGGAAAAAATGTGATCCAGGTTGGCATCCGTCCACAGAGATATACCAAAGAATTCGTTGATGCGGCAAATGTATTTACTGTGTCTTTCTTTGGCGGAGATTATAAAAAAGAATTAGGTTATCTTGGTTCTGTTTCCGGACGGGATGAGGATAAGATTGCCAAAGTAGATTTCCACGTGGCAAATGTTGAAGAAGGTGCACCATCTTTTGAAGAAGCAAAACTGGTGCTTGTATGTAAGCCATTAATGGTAACAAATCTTGATCCTGCAAACTTTAAAGATGCAGAAATCGATGAAAAATGGTATGCGAACAAAGATTATCATGTAATGTATACCGCAGAAATTATTTCAGCATATTGTAAATAAAATAATATTTTTTTGTAAGATTTATCAAGTATCATATGTCGAATAAAAACCCTATAAATAGGAGGTAACAGATATGTTAGGATACTATGGAATGTATGGCATGGGATTTGGAAGAGGCTTTGGTTATTTTGACTCTACTTATTTTTTAGTGCTGATTGGCTTAGTCATCTCTATTGCAGCATCCACCCATGTACAGTCAACCTATAAAAAATTTGAACGTGTTCATAGCAGAGCAGGGATCACGGCAGCAGAAGCTGCGCTTAGAATCCTGAATGGTGCAGGGATCTATGATGTTCGTATCGAAAGAATTAGTGGAAATCTGACAGATAATTATGATCCAAGATCAAAGGTACTTCACCTTTCTGATTCTACCTATAATTCCACATCTGTGGCTGCCATCGGTGTGGCTGCTCATGAGTGTGGACATGCAATTCAGCATGATACCAATTATGCACCATTGAATATTCGTGGTTCCTTGGTTCCTATTGTAAATATTGGAAGTACAATTTCCATTCCACTGATCATCATCGGTGTGATTCTCAGCTATAATCAGCCATTGATTACATTAGGAATTGCCATGTTCTCCCTGACTCTCTTATTCCAGCTGGTAACTCTTCCAGTGGAATTCGATGCATCCGGCAGAGCATTAAGAATTCTTGATCAGAGCGGTCTGCTTGCTCATGATGAAGTAAACAATGCAAAAAAAGTACTGACAGCAGCAGCCCTTACTTATGTTGCCGCAGCAGCAGCAACTGCATTACAGCTTCTTCGTCTTATTATTTTATTTGGAGGCAGAAGAAGAGATTAATGAAGGGATTTCGAATTGTATGCGTCGGTAAGATAAAAGAAGCATATTTTAATGACGGAATTGATTATTATGTGAAGGACATCCGGAAATCCATGCCTATGGAGGTTGTGGAGTGTCCGGATGAACCGACACCAGATCGAGCATCGGAGGCCCAGGAAGCGGAGATCCGTAGAATTGAAGGAAGTCGTATATTGCAGAAGATTCATGAGGATGACTATGTTGTAGCACTCTGCATCGATGGAAAGCATTATGATACCACAAAGTGGATTTCTCGAACCAAAAGACAAATGGCAGAGACCAGAGGTTACTATACTTTTGTGATTGGAGGCTCCCTTGGCTTATCCGAAGAAGTTGTGAGAAGAGCCAATGAGAAATTAAGTTTCTCTTCCATGACATTTCCACATCAAATGATGCGTATGATTCTTTGCGAGCAGATTGCAAGAATCTTTTTATAATCGCACCAATGTTGAATTATAGGATTTATTATGATATAATTTTATAGTTGATTTTCAACATGGACCAGTAGCTCAGCGGATAGAGCAGCAGTTTCCGGAGCTGCGTGGCGGGGGTTCGATTCCCTTCTGGTCCGTTCAATTTATAGATTCCTGAATTAGGGAATCGAACAAGGAGGGAGCGAAGCGGAAGCAAAAAGGTCCAGTGAACCTTTTTGAGCCGACGTGGCCTGAAAGGCGGCAAGAGCCGCCGGCGGGATTCCCTTCTGGTCCGTTCAATTTATAGATTCCAATATTAGGGAATCGAACAAGGAGGGTATTCTCCATTTTTTACAACTGTCAATCCAATCTTTGGGTGGCAGTTTTTCTATTTTATGATATGAGAGGGGATATATTATTATATTATGAAGTTTGAAATCTATTTATATATGCCAGATAAAATGCAAGGTTTTTACAAGAAAGCAATCGGTGAATATGAAAAGAGAATGAGTCGGTATGGAAAGATAGGGATTCATTTGATTAAGAAAGA
>JAUNNI010000038.1 GCA_030531555.1 Eubacteriales bacterium
TGCGGCCTCTTGATCCCAAATCAAGCGCTCTAGCCAAGCTGAGCCACACCCCGGTGTGTTTTTATCAACCGTTCTTTCGGCTGACAAATAGCATTATATATCAGCCACTAATAAAAGTCAACACTTTTTTCATTATTTTTTATAATACAACTCTGGCACTACGATACCGCTTTGGATTGCTCGGATAGCAAGTTCTGTTTTGGAGCTGCAACCAGTTTTCCCCAGCAAACTATTCACATGAAAGCGAACCTTATGATAACTCATATTTTAAAAAACTGTGCATCAAAACGATGCACAGTTAAAAATCAATTCTTATGAAACGATTGTTGACTATTCTTCAGCAGGAGCTTCTTCTACAGGAGCAGCTTCCACTGGAGCTTCTACCTCTTCATCCTCTTCGTCTTCATCTTCAAAGAAATCATCTTCAAATTCATCTTCGATGTCATCAAGATAGTCAGGAGCAAGGTAATGATAAACAGCTGCTGCAATTCCTGCGATCACTGCGATAGCACCAACGATGGCAAGTGCCCATAACACTTTCTTGCATTCTTCATCCTCTTTCTTTTCGAGTAAAGAATTTAATTTTGCCATTGCTAATAATTCTTCAAGATTCTTCATGTCTATACCTCCTTGATTATGGTTTATTACAGATTCTCAAACTCTGTAATCATTATAAAAATACTATATCATATTTCCCTTCATTTTACTAGAAAAAACAAAAAATTAACAGTGACCGCCTACACTTTTTTCAGTTTTGCAAAAGAAGCGAACATTTTCTTTCTTCCCACTTTGTCAAACTCTACAGCCACCTCGAAGTCTTTCCCACCTTTTACAATTTCCGTAACGGTTCCTTCTCCAAACTTAATATGTTTAACACGGTCCCCAACTCCATAGGACAGTTCTCCCATAGGTTTTACTTTGAAATCATTTAAGCTATATGGATTTTTCTGCTGTGCCTTTCCTCTTCCACCTCTTGAAGAAGAACCGAAAGAAGCACTCGTTCCGAAGGAATTGCCGGAACCGTAGGAGCTACCATAAGAAGAAAAACGACTTGCCGAGCTTCCGTAGGACGATCCACCGTACTCGTCAACTTCTTCAGAGGCTAAGGATCTACTCCCCTTACGTTTTCTCCTGCCATCGATGTAATCTGGCGCGATTTCATCTAGGAAACGGGATGGGCGACTATATTGCTGCTGTCCACGGACCATTCTGCGGCCCGCTGCACTAAGATAAAGGCGTTCTTTTGCTCTTGTGATTCCCACATAACAAAGACGACGTTCCTCTTCCATTTCCTCGTCATCCCCACTTAACATGGTCATAAAGCCAGGGAAGACACCTTCTTCCATGCCAACCATAAAGACATTATTGAATTCCAGACCTTTTGCATTATGTAAAGTCATAAGAAGCACGCGGTTGGAATCCTCCTCCAGATTATCAATGGCAGCGTTCAAAGTGTACATATCCTTTTCCATGAGGAAAGCACGAAGATTGGGATCCTCTTCATTTTCTTCATAATATATAATGTCATTCATCAGCTCGTCAATGTCATCCAAACGGCTTCTGGCTTCATCGGTACCCTCCGCTTCCAGTTCCGCACGATAATCTGTTGTTTTAAGAATATATTCAAGAAGTCCGCTGATTTCTTCATTTTCCAGATAATAGGCACGGAAAGTCTCGATCAGATTCCCGAATTCCCGAACTTTCTTGGCAGAACGTCCGATGGAAGGAATCTCATCGCACTCAAAAACTGCATCCAAAAAACTGATTTCATTATCGATGGCGTAATCTTGAATTCTCTGAATGGTGGTGAGACCAATGCCTCTTTTCGGAGTATTGATGATACGTTTGATAGATAGATCATCCATGCCGTTATCCACTGCCTTCAGATAACTCATCAGATCTTTGATTTCTTTTCGATCATAGAAATTGATGCCTTTTACAATGGCGTATGGAATATTGCGGTGCTTCAGTTTTTCTTCTAAAACACGGGATTGCGCATTGGTACGATAAAGAATCGCCATATCTTCATAGCTTACCCCTCTCATATGAAGAAATGAAATATAGGAAGCCACGCCTTCTGCCTCGTCATACTCCGATTCATATTCTTTAAAATGAACCAACTCACCCGTGGTGTTATCGGTCCACAATTTTTTCTTTTTACGGGATGTATTATTGGCAATGACACTGTTGGCTGCATTGATAATATTCTTTGTCGAACGATAATTTTGCTCCAATCGAATCACTTTTGCATCCGGATAAACCTTTTCAAAGTCAAGAATATTTTTAATATTAGCACCTCGGAACTTGTAAATAGACTGGTCATCATCACCAACCACGCATAGATTACGATAAGCTCTGGCCAACATCTCAACTAATTTAAACTGTACCGTATTGGTATCCTGGTACTCGTCCACCATAATATAAAGAAAACGATTCTGATAGTATGCAAGAACATCCGGACATTGCTGGAATAATTCCACCGTCTTCAGCAAAAGGTCATCGAAATCGAGAGCTGCATTCTCACGAAGACGTTTTTGATAATTGCTGTAAATCTCAGCAATTTTTCGATCACGGAAGTTATCGCCATAAGCTTCCAAAAATGCATCCGGTGACAGGCATTCATTTTTTGCAGTAGAAATGCGGGATAGTACCTCTCTCTCCGGAAACTGTTTGGCATCAATATTCATCCCTTTGATTACTTCCTTCATCAAAGACTTCTGATCATTGGTGTCATAAATGGTAAAATTACGATCATAACCAATCAAGTCAATATTTCGTCTTAAAATACGACTGCAGGTAGCATGGAAGGTGCTGATCCATAAATCCTCCGATCCAGCGCCCACCAAGGCACATGCACGCTCTCTCATCTCCTGAGCCGCTTTATTGGTAAAGGTAATGGCCAGAATGTTCCATGGTGCCACCCCTTTTTCTTCGATCAAATATGCTATTCTATGGGTCAGAGAACGGGTTTTTCCTGAGCCCGCCCCCGCTAAGATCAAAAGCGGACCTTCCGTATGTAAGACCGCTTCTTTTTGTTCTTTATTTAAAGAATCATAAATGCTCATAACAAACCTTTCTAATACAAACATATGTTTACATTGATATGAGACATTATACTATAAGAAATGGATTTTGTCATTGATGATTTTCCTTTGACAGAAAGTTATAGAAAATATATAATAAACTAATCATGTAAATATCTAACCTAGAAATGGAGGGAAAGTCTCTTGGAGGAACAGGTTATTCAAATTTTAAATACATTACTGAACACAGAAACAATCCGAACAAAGGATATTCCGAATATTGAATTATATATGGATCAGCTGACCACATTTATGGAAAAAGGCTTAGGTTCCACAAAACGCTACCCAGATGATAAGATCATGACAAAAACCATGGTGAATAACTATACCAAGAATCATCTTTTCCCACCATCTAATAAGAAGAAGTACTCCAAAGAGCACATTTTTCTTTTGATCATGATCTATTATTATAAGAATGTACTTTCCATTGCAGATATTCAGCATCTGTTATCTCCACTTTCTGAAAGATATTTCCCTAAGAATAAAGAAAATGGAATTACTTTAGAACATATCTTCAATACCTTGATCGATCAGATTAAAAATAATAAAGAAGGAACAGAGAATGAGATTCTTCATATATTAGATCAGAGCAAATCTTTATTCACAGATACCGAAATTAAGGACGAAGAACAGGAAGAATTATCTCGTTTTGTTTTTATCACACAGCTTTGTTATGATATCTTCCTTCGCAAACAGTTGATCGAGCGCCTTCTTGATGACGCTTATCCACCATTAGAACATACTAAAAAAGACAAAAAAAATAAAAAGTAGGGCAAAAAACCCTACTTTTTTCTTTTCTATTCTTCTTCTTTTAATCGATTCAGAATCAAATCATAACCATCATTTCCATAATTGAGACAACGATTTACGCGGGAAATTGTTGCAGTGGATGCCCCTGTTACCTCTGCTACTTCGTTGTAAGTACGATTCTCACGAAGCATTCCTGCCACTTCAAAACGCTGTTCCAAAGAAACTAATTCATTAATGGTACATAAATCTTCAAAAAATGCATAGCATTCCTGTACATTTTCCAATTTTAAAATACCTTCCATCAAACGATCCATGGCTTTTGTATGTACATTTTTCCCCATAAATCTACTCCTCCTGTAATCTATTATTAATATATAATTCTCTTTTATTGACGTTTCTGTCCCAGATATGATTTGAACACCTCAACAGATCGGTTCACAATCAATTCTTCCGGAAAAGCAAGTTCTTTTAACAATGGCTCGCTAAAATCTCTTCTTGCCACATCGGAAAAGACATGTGCATCACTGTTCATGATGATTGGTTGTCTATATGATCTGCATAATTCCAGCATCGCAATCAGATTCTCTCTGGTATGTTTTCTGGCACCAGCCGGATTCAAAGAGTTGTTGTTCACCTCTAAAAGTGTGTGGTTTTCTTTCGCTGCTTCCACAATTGCTTCATACTCTAAAGGATAGATTCCATCATCTGGATGACCAATGATATCCACATAAGGATTACGAATGGCTCCGAGGATTGCTCTGGTATTCTCGCTACGTGTTCCAGGCTTAATACATAAGGAATGTAAGCTGGCAATACGAAGATCGATACGATCTAAAGAAACTTGATCCAGATCAAAATGACCATCGAAATCCAAAATATTTAGCTCCGCTCCAAGCATCAGCTCCACACCGTGGATCTGTCTTGGCACAACATGAAGATTATGAAAATAAATATTGCTGCAACTGCCAGGAAGCATTGGAGCATGCTCCGTAATTCCAAGAAGCTTCAATCCTTTTTGCTGCGCTGCTTGTGCCATCTCCATAATCGTGTTATAGGCATGACCGCTGGCCAGTGTATGAGTATGAACATCTAATTGATATTCCATATTTTTCCTTCTTCCTATTACTGCTTAACTAAGTATAGCACATCCTATCATATTTTGAAAATGAATTTACAAAATATGAATATTCCGTCATATTTTTAATGACTTTTTCATGTTTTTACCGTTAAAATAAGTCAAAACTTATGAGAAAATCAAAAATAAATTAAAGTGTATAGAACATTGGACGGATCACACCATCTTCTTCCATCTCAATAATTAAAAATGTTCTCTGAGGATTTACCTGTCTTGGCTGAGAGATACTGCCCGGGTTCATGAGAACAACCCCCTGATCTCCATACTCCTCATAATTTGGAACGTGGGTATGTCCATAAAAAACGACATCCGCGCCCACTTCCATCGCTTTTTCTAAAAGATCTTCGCATCCCCAGTTTACTCCATAAAAATGTCCGTGGGTTACAAAGCAAGTATGATCACCAAATTCAAAGACTGTCTCTTCTCTTTTCAGAAAACCACTGTCGCAGTTCCCTTTGGCACAATATACTGGACAATCGAACATGTCTTCTAAATATTCCGGACTCCACTCAGAATCTCCACAATGTACCAAACCATCAATTTTACCGCCAAATGTATCTAAAAGGTATTCCATTTCATAGCCACTGCCATGATTGTCACTTACCACAAGCAATTTTTGTTTCTTTCCCATTATATTTCCTCTTTTCTATCGGACACTTCCTTTTTCTTTTCCCGTTTATTATACTTGATTTCGACAAAAAAAGAAACTATACTAAGTGAGAAAGAATTATCTATGGAGGCAATTATGGCAAAAAAAACGGATCCCATTGCCGTTTTTGATTCTGGCATGGGCGGAATCAGCGTATTAAGAGAAATGGTACGACTGATGCCGGAAGAGGATTTTATCTATTTTGGGGATTCGAAGAATGCACCTTATGGAACAAAAACTTTAGAAGAAGTGCGTTCTCTTACCCTTTCCAATATAAAATATTTACTGGAAGTACATCATGCGAAGGCCATTGCCGTTGCATGCAACACTGCAACAAGCGCAGCCGTTCGTATTCTTCGTGAATTGTACCCTGAGGTACCTTTAGTAGGTGTGGAACCAGCTATCAAGCCAGCGGTATCCTGCATGGATCACCCACGCGTACTTGTCATGGCAACACCATACACTTTAAATGGAGACAAATTTAAAAATCTGAAGGAAGTTTACCAGGAACAGGCAGTCATTGAGCCGCTTCCTTGTCCCGGTTTGATGGAATTCGTAGAACGAGGTGTTCTTTACGGAGAAGATTTAGAATACTTCCTCCATGAGAAAATGGATCCTTTCCTTAAGGATGGAATCGATGCCATTGTTCTTGGTTGTACCCATTATCCATTTGTAAGAGATACGATCCAGAGAATTGCAGGGGATGAGGTACTCTTGTTCGACGGAAGTCTTGGAACTGCCCGAGAGCTTCGCCGACGCATCCACGCAGCTGGCCTTGAAAATGATGCAGAACACAAGGGGAATGTTACCTTCTTAAACAGTACAGGAGATCCGGGAAGAATCCGACTTTCTCTTACATTATTTAATATGTAAAAAACATGGAAAGGGTGAGAATTTCAAAGAATTCTCACCCTTTTTTATTAGATCTTTTTTCTTATAAGAAACTATGGTTCGTGAATTATTTTTTGCCTTTTCCAAATACCTGAATCAAAATCTGAAGAATTTTGATATAAAGATAAAGTACAGTGTAAGCAATTCCGAATGCACATGCCCATTCGTATTTCTTGTCTAATTTATTTTCTACAATCTGGTGAACTGCTTCAAAATCAGCTAAAAGGAAGAGACATGCAATTACGATAAATGCGATTCCAAAAACTGTACTGACAATTGGATTAGCCATGATGTTAGTAATTGATACTGTGATTGCGCTAAGTGCAGGAATCATGCTGAGAACTCCAAAAAGAATACCGGAAAGAATCATTGTGATAAATGTTACTGCAACTATCTTCTGGAATTTTCCTGTCACCGGAATCAATGGTCTTACAAAAATACTGAGCAGACAAGTGTTTTATTTTTCTATTTTGGGATTATTTTTTTATTTTATGAATATCCATGCTTCCAGAACGGAATCCTTCTAAGTCAAGTGTTACATATGGGTATCCTAAAGATTTCATTTTTGCAATGATTTCCTTACGACCAAGCATAATTTTTACAAAATCTTCTTCATCGACTTCAATACGCAGAATCTCTCCATGAACTCTTAATCTCACATTATAATAACCCTGAGCACGGAACCAGTTTTCTCCTTCTTCCACCTTCTTTAACTGATCATAGTCCAAAGTAGCCCCATATGGGAATCTGGTTGCCATACAAGGGGTGGATGGTCGATCTGCCACAGAGATGCCATACTCTCTGGCCAATTCTCGCACTTCTCTTTTGGTAATCATGCAATCCGCAAGGGGACTGATGATTTTTAGTTCTTTTAAGGCCTGGATGCCTGGACGATAAACATGAAGATCGTCTTCATTGGTTCCTTCTAAAATCTTGGTAACCCCAAGTTCCTCTGCCATCTCCTTGATTTTAACAAAAATACATTTTTTACAGAGATAGCAACGGTTTATCGGATTATCCTGAATTCCTGCTTCCATCAATTCATCTGCATAAATGACTTTATGGATGGCACCTGTCTCCTCACAGACTCTCTTCGCAATGGCCAAATCACCACTTGGATGAAGCTTAGTATGAACCGTCACTCCATACACCTTACTTCCAAATGGTTTGGCGGCCTCCACACACATTTTCAACAAAATGTTGCTGTCAACACCACCTGAAAAGGCCAAAACCACATCAGAAGTTGCATACTCAGACAGGCAAGTCATTAGTTTTTCTTTTTTTCTATAATAGTTGTCAAAATAATTTTTTAAATCTTGCATAATATAACCTGTTTCTATCAAGATTTCAGGATTCTACCAGTGTACAATAACCGGAATACCAGCGTAGATGGCATCATAAATCTTCGCTGCTTTTTCCAACGGAAGGTTAATGCAGGCATGGGATCCATCATTTCGGAAGATATCTCCACCGAAAGCACTACGCCAGGTTGCATCGTGAAGACCGATACCATAACGAGTATCATATGGCATCCAATAGTTAACAAAAGCATTGTATTTTACCATATGATGATTTCTCGTCTTATAAGCGATGCGGTAAATTCCAGTCGGTGTGGAACGGCCAGATGCCAGATTTCCTGTCACACAGTCAGATTCCACTTTAATTTTATTGCCGATCACAACATATACCTTCTGTTTTGGAATATTAATGTCAATATAATCTTTCTTTACAATACTTGCATTGCTACTATAAAGATAATCTTCCACATAATCTGGTTTTCTGCTGGATGCTTTTCCACTTTTCAGATTCTGAATAACATGTTTGGCTTCCTTGGATACATCAACCGCCTTACTTCCATCTCCACTTGCAACGTAGATATTACCGCTACCCGGTGTTTTTAAGATGGTAAGGTTTTTGGTTGTATCGAACTTCTTCGATACTTTAGCAGATACATAATCTTCTACTGCTTTTTCGTCCAAAGTCACCTTATACTCTTCGTCGATCTGGATAAAAGAAGCAATTGCCTTTTTCGAGATACTTACTTCTTTCCCATCATCTTTATAGTTCACTTTTCCCTTCAGGTATTTATCCGCTGTCTTTTTGGCTTTCTGAACCACTTCCGATTCTGGTGTAAACTCTCCTTCTAGATAATATGCTCCAGACAAAAGATCCAGTTCTTTTCCACCATTTAACATGGCTTCCTTTACAGCAGCAGTAAATGTTTCTGTATTGACTGCATTCCCAAGCTCTCCCTCATGGATGGCAAATGTTTTTTCCTTCTCATCATAGGAGAGTGTCGCATTGGTTGAGCTTCTTGGATTGCTTGGATTCATGCAGGCTAATTTTGTCACACTTTCTCCCAGTTTTGTGTCATCTAAGCTGGTTTTCATAGCCTGAAGCTCTGTCTTTTTGTTCAAATGAAGAAACCATCGATCCACATCCTGTTCCTCTAAAATATGACTTAATTCCCCATTATTTTCATAGGAAAGGCCAACCTCCTCTGCCTTTACCGGAAGGTCACCTTCTTCACTGTGAATCAGAAGCTGATAGGTTGACAGATAGTCGGACACGGCCTGATAGGCTTCTGCCTCTTTTTTCATACCACAATCTACAGCATTAATCATGGTTTTTGGAAAAAAATGATTAGAAAAATACACTCTTCCTCCAATATAGGATACACCGATCAACGCACAAACAGATAAGGCTGCAATCAGTTTTCTCATGCGGTGTTTTTTTCTTACTTTTGCTCGATCACTTCGTCGATTTCTAGTACTCAATTGATATTTTCCTCCGTTTTTTCAATTGGAAATTCGTATTTTTTCTTATTTGAAATATTTCCCATTAAATAATATACCGATTCATTTTGAAACGCAAGAAAATATGTGATATACTCTCCAAAAAGAATACGAAAGGAGTTTGTAATTCATTATGAAGAGAAAAAAAATCTTCTCCGGGAAGATTCCACCTAAGCCTGTCATGATCATTGCGGCTTTGCTTCTTTTTGCAATCTACTACTATATCGCTCTTCCTGCTGTGAATATCCACAGTGTTGGTTTATGGAAATTTATTCTCGGATTTCTCGTGATCATTTTAGTTCTTGTCTGTGCTCCTCACATAGAACAGACAGGCGATAGCCGAAGACCAATTCGTTTGCATTTAGTCCAAAAAAGCATGCGATTTAAAGTGATTTTATCCTTGATTGTAATTCTTGGAGCAATCTACTTTATCGGTTTTCTTCTCTCCTCCCCAATCATCAATGCGAAAAAATACCAACAGCTGATGACCGTGGAAAAAGGAGAATTTTCGGAAGATATCGCACAGATTTCCTACGACCAGATTCCACTTCTTGACAGTGAATCTGCCTCCATTCTGGCCAGTAGAAAAATGGGTAGTCTGGTGGATCTTGCTTCCCAGTTTGAAGTCAGTGATCTATATAATCAGATCAATTATCAGGATCAGCCAGTGCGTATCACCCCACTTCGCTATGCCGGTCTCATCAAATGGTTCACCAACAAAAACAACGGAATCTCCGCTTATATCCGTATTGATATGGCTTCCCAGAAAACGGAGCTTGTCCGTTTAAAAGAAGGGATGAAATATACTCTTTATGACCATTTTGGACGAAATCTCTACCGCCATCTTCGTTTTAAATACCCAACTTATATCTTTGACGATATCAGTTTTGAGCTTGATGAAGAAGGCACTCCTTACTGGGTATGCAGTGTCAGTCAGTATAAAATTGGTCTTTTTGGCGGACATACCATCGGACGAGTTGTTCTTTGTAATGCCATCACTGGAGAATGTGAAGACTATAGTGTAGAAGATGCTCCATCCTGGGTAGACCGTGTATACTCTGCCTCCCTTTTGGTAGAACTTTATGACTACTATGGCACCTTAAAACATGGTTTCCTCAACAGTATCTTAAGCCAGAAAGACTGTTTATCCACAACCAACGGCTATAATTACCTGGCTATCAACGATGATGTATGGGTTTACACCGGTGTAACTTCCATCACCAGTGACCAGTCCAATGTTGGTTTTGTTCTCATGAATCAGCGTACCATGGAGACCAAATATTATGAGATTGAAGGGGCCATCGAAGATTCTGCCATGTCTTCTGCAGAAGGTAAGGTTCAGAACTTAGGCTATGTTGCCACCTTCCCTCTCCTTCTCAATATCGACAAACAGCCAACTTATTTTATGTCTTTAAAGGATGCTTCTGGTCTTGTAAAAAAATATGCCATGGTAAATGTACAGAATTACCAGATTGTATCCACCGGAGATTCCGTTGCCGAGTGTGAAAAAGGTTACACCACCCTCTTAAAAGAGAACAAAGTAACGGAAGATGAACCGGAGCCAGTGGTTACTCTGACAGAAACCAGTGGTAAAATTCAGAAAATTGCCGAAGCAGTTATTGATGGCAACTCTCACTACTATATCCTTCTGGATCAGTCCGATGACATCTTCGATGTTCCTGTGGGCTCCAACCTAACCATCATCCGCTATAATGTGGGCGATCCAATCACCTTCGAATACAAAGAAGGCGTGGATAGCAAGACGGTAATAAATATTAAAGAGAATTAGACATTTTTAAGCATAAGAAAATGGCTGTCGCGCTAAAGCGCGGCAGCCTAGTCTACATAAAGGCCGGGTGATAAATTATCAAGCGGCCTATTATATTCTCTGTCTACTGCAACAATAAGTACAATAGGCAATTCACTATAGTGAAAAATAGCAAAATGGGTGTAAAAGCAGATATGAGCTCAAATATACCAAAAAAAGATAAATTTTTTAAAGAAATGGGTATGAAATCCACTTTTGAGCTCAAATTACCCTTAAAAAAGTGATTTTGGAGCAAATCTTTGGTATAGTGAGAAAAATAAAGTGTTCCATACCCAAATGCTGGAATTTCACTTTAAATTATGGGTATGAACTGCATATATAAGTTGCCTTTACCAAAATCCCCAGATCACCTTTTTCATTATGGGTATGAATAGCATATATAAGTTGCCTTTACCAAAATCCCCAGATCACCCTTTTCATTATGGGTATGAATAGCATATATAAACATTATATACCCAACCATTCATCCCCCAACGATTGATCTTCTATTTTTCTAAGTATTCTCTCATGGCAGCGATGGCAGCACGTCCTTCTTCCAAGCCCTGATTATATAATACCATTAATTTATCTTTATCTTTTTCCAAACGATCCACTTCCACTGGATACTGTGGGCGAATTACGAATACCTCGCCCTTTTCCTCCAGATCATTTAAATAATCCAAGGTTTCGTTATAGCGAATATGGCGATCTGCCATGCGATCCACAAAATTAGGGTACTTTTTATAACGAAGTTTCATGATTGGAACCAAAGGATTGGATTCTTTACGATAAGAAGCATCTCTGGTCAGAATGACAACATTTTTCTTGTTACCTGTTGCTATAGATCTTTTTAAAGGAATTGGATCTGCAACACCACCATCTAAAAATGGTCTGCCCTTGGCAATGATGGTTCTGGAAAGAAGTGGTAAGGAACTGGATGCGCGAACGGCCCAAATCTGCTTCTCCATATCTTTTACTCGAATATATTCGGCTTCCCCTGTTTCTAAATTGGTAAGAACTGCATAGAATTTTCCTTTATAATCCTGAAAAGCAGCAGAATCCACCGGATCAAGAACATAAGGAATCTTACTATAACAGAAATCAACACCAAACATATCTCCTGTCTTCACCAAAGACTTCACACTACAATACTCTGGATCATTGACATAATTTACAACAGTACGAACTCCTCTTCCTTTCTGCTTTGTCAGATAGCTGCATGCCTGACAGCTACCGGCGGAAACTCCATAAACAGAAGAAAATTCCACATCATTTTCCAGGAAAGCGTCCAGTACACCTGCGGTATACACGCCACGCATTCCGCCACCTTCTAAGATTAAACCTGCATTGTACATTTTATCACCTCATTTATCTTCTCAAATCTCTTCAAATATTCAAATCAAGCTTCTAATTTCACAAGTCTTGATTATCAACATTATTCTAAGAATACCATATACTTCCATTTATTGAAATATTTTTTTGCTTTCTTTAGACAATCACCGGATTGCGGATAAACTCTACACGGTAATCACGGCCTGCCTTGGTGGAAGCAATCTGCTCGTACAAATTAGAGTAACGTAGATCCTGATTAAAAATAATATGCGCAATTTGATTGGCCTTATCCAAATCCTTTCCTTCTGTGGTTTTCTGGATGACTGGAATCTGGCTGTTCTCGCGAATGGCAGAAATCAGCTTACCAGAAGCCTTACGAAAACCTAAAATTCTGGCATAAGGAATCGGAATCCTGGCTCCTTCACTTAAAAATGGATAATCCTTAGTCTGGAGAACCAGATGGAGAAGAATTCTTCGAAGTGCCGCATCTGTATAGTTTCTGGAATGGCAAAGCTGCACCATCTCTTCAAATGATTTGCCTGGAACATAGCGCTTCTCAATACGTTTGGAGATGTCGTAATCCATGCCAAAATATTTACCAAGAACCTGTTGCTTCATAAGAAATGTATAGTCAAGCAGAGGCATGAGATCCTCCCAGGATACAAAATCTCTGTGCTCCAAACAGTCCAATAATTCCTGCAGACCATATGGAATACCATGCTCCAATACGGAAAGATCCGACAGCTGTCCTTTCTGCATCTCCTTTAGCAGACGGCGAAGGGCTGTGGCCGATGGATATTCTTTCTCATCCCCATTCCAGGAATCGGCATGATAGCCACTTCCTTTTCTTTCAATGACAAGAGGCTGAATTTTGCTACCTAAACGTTTCAATGCCTTAATGTATTCGATGCCCAGGATGTGATTTGGTGTTTCTAAGATACGCTCATAAGAAGGGTCCTGCAAGCAGGCCATAACCGCTGCTTCTCTAGCCTGAGGATAATTCTTACCATCCTCCAAATACTCCTTCAGTTTCTCCTTAAAAAGAGGGGGCTCCTCGATTAAAAGGTCCGCAATCTTACCAAGAGCATCCGCACCGGCCCACTCACTGCCAAAGGAAAGATCATCCACAACACCCAGGGCATCTAAGATCCCTACGCCTGCCGTGGCAAAATACTCAGCGCTGGCAGTAGCATAAATAGAAGGCAGCTCGATGACCAGATCGGCACCACCCTCAAGTGCCATCTTCGTTCTTAAATACTTGTCCGCAATAGCCGGCTCCCCACGCTGGACAAAATCCCCACTCATGACCACGATCACATAATCCGCTCCGCTAACTCTTCGGGTCTCCTTGATATGATATTCATGCCCTTTATGAAAAGGGTTATACTCTGCAATAATTCCTGCCACTTTCATGGAAAATATGTCCTCTCTTTTTGATACCTTTATTCTATCTCAGTGTTCTATTTCAAACGATTGTAAAAATTTACCTTTTTGTTGAAAATTTCTAGTGATACATGTCCCATATGTTATCATTTTTCAGGCAAAATATCCATAAATTGTATAAAAAAAAGTACGTCTCATTACAAATAAAACACTTTATCTTGACAAAAAAAAGTATTATACTATTTATGTGAAAATAATTAATATGGGTAAGAATGTTCCCATATGTATAAAGAAAAAAGGAGTATATGAAGATGAAAGTATTAGTTATCAACTGTGGTAGTTCTTCTCTGAAATACCAGGTAATTGACTCTGAAACAGAAGTAGTATTAGCAAAAGGTCTTTGCGAACGTATCGGTATCGATGGTGTTTTAACATACCAGCCAGCAGGCAAAGACAAAATCAAATATGAAGCAGCTATGCCAGCTCACAAAGAAGCAGTTTCTCTTGTACTTAAACAGTTAATGGATCCTGAAACAGGTGTAATCGCTTCCGTAGACGAAATCGGTGCTGTTGGTCATCGTATGGTACACGGTGGAGAAAAATTCGCTTGCTCCACATTATTAACACAGGAAGTATTAGATACTGTTGCATCCTGCAACGATCTTGCTCCACTTCACAACCCTCCAACATTAGTTGGTGTTGCAGCTTGTAAAGAATTAATGCCTACAACTCCTATGGTTGGTGTATTCGATACAGCTTTCCATCAGACAATGCCAGCAGAAGCTTACATCTATGGTCTTCCATACGAATACTACGAAAAATACGCAGTACGTCGTTACGGCTTCCACGGAACATCCCATAAATTCGTTTCCCAGAGAGTAGCTGAAATCTTAGGCAAAAAACCTGAAGATCTCAACATCATCGTATGTCACCTTGGAAATGGTTCCTCCATTTCCGCAGTTAAAGGCGGCAAATGTGTAGATACATCCATGGGTCTTACTCCACTTGAAGGTCTTATCATGGGAACACGTTCCGGTGATATCGATCCTACAATCATCGAATTCATCGCTCATAAAGAAAACATGACATTAGAAGAAGTTATGACAGTAATCAACAAGAAATCTGGTGTTCAGGGTCTCTCTGGTGTATCCTCTGACTTCCGTGATCTTGCTGCAGCAGCTGCAGAAGGTAATGCTAGAGCACAGCTTGCTCTTGATGCATTTGCTTATCGTGTACGTAAATACATCGGTTCTTACGCAGCAGCTATGGATGGCGTTGATGTTATCGCTTTCACAGCTGGTATCGGTGAAAATGACACAGCAGTTCGTGCAGCAGTAGCTTCCAAATTAGGCTACCTTGGTGCTAAATTCGACGCTGAAGCTAATAACGTTCGTGGCGAAGAAGCTACAATCTCCACTCCAGATTCCAAAGTTACTCTTATGGTTGTTCCTACAAACGAAGAACTTGCAATCTGCCGTGATACAGTAGAAATCGTTACTAACATGGTTGAAGAAGCAGTGGGAAAGTAATTGCTGAGGTTGTCTATGAAACATACAAAAAGATGAAAAAATAGATAACTTCATTTTCCAACATGAAAAATGAACACAGGCGCCTGCGGGAAACCGCAAGCGCCTTTTTAATAATCAAATGTTATTGGTATCGTAATTGTGGTTACTCTATGCGCCTCGGCATTTCAGACTATTTTAGTGCGAGAAAGCCTTATCGTATTTTTGCAATCACACAACCAAATTTAATCCAGCGATCCATTTCCTCTTTCTTCGTACTATCTACATAAAAAGTCTCACCATATCCATTGACTGGTTCTAAACGGCACGGAGATGTCTGATAAAACTTTCTGACGTAAGCACAACCCGTATCACGATTAAGGAATATCCCTGTATCGCCATCTCTAATACTCTTTCGGGAAATAAGAAGAATATCATCTTTGTTGTATACGGGATGAAGATGATTGCTTGTAATACGGATACCACAACTAATCTGACTACCATATCTTTTTCGATATACAGCGATGTTTCTCTTTTCAATATTGGAAGAATCATAAACCATGCCATCTTCCATATTGCCTGTTGGAACATAAACAGTAACATAATCCTCATAATCATCATGTTTCGCTACAAATGAATTCTCAAAATCAATCAAAGTCTCTATATAAGTAATCTGTATAGGAGACAAACCCATAATTTTCTTCTTAAGATTAAGATATGGATCAGAAATGTCAGTAAATTCATAAGCTAGCTTACCAGTGACTAAATAAAGCTTATATATAACATAAAGATCTATTTTATCTGTTGTTCCATTAATTATACGTTTATAGGCTGATAAGGACAGATCCAATCTGCCTGCCATCTGTTGCTGAGTCAGTCCTAGATTCATTCTTTCCATTTCCATGTGCTCTGCGAATTGCCTACTTAATTCGAAACGTGTCATACTACCACCTTCTTCACAACTTCCAGACACCAAAATAAAACATATATCTTATGACTGTATCTTAACACTCTATGGTTTAAAAATGAACCATTTTCCATAGAAAATATGAGCAAATATTTATCTTTTGGTTCACAAAAAAATAGTACAGCAAGCTATACTTAGCTTAACAAAAAACAAGATAAACTCATCGAATAACCAAAATTTCAAGCACCTAATACACACTGTAAAAAGACATATTCCATACATGTTGGAAAGGAGGACCTTTATGGACAATGTAACATCAAGATTACCAAAATTCTACAGATGTAATCGCTGTGGAAATATCGTAGAAATGATTGAAGCCTCTGGAGTGACCATGAATTGCTGTGGTCAAGAAATGGAACTTCTGATAGCAAATGACTCTGACGGAGCCAGCGAAAAACATGTTCCGGTATACGATATGGAAAACTGCAAAGTCTATACACAAGTAGGATCTGTTGCACATCCAATGAGCGAGGAACATCATATCGACTGGATTGAATTAGTCACTACAAAAGGAATTCAGCGAAAAAAAATCTATCCAAAGGATAAACCAACTGCCTGGTTCTGCATCAAGAAAGACGAAGAACCAATTGCAATCTATGCATATTGCAACCTCCATGGTCTCTGGGTTGTAGATATTAGATAAAAATAAGGAGATGATGTTAATTGGCTAAATGGAACAAAAATAATAGAGCATCCAACCGTATCATAAATCTAATCGCTTATCTAATCATGATTGCCGTAAATATGCTGGCAAACATTATACCTCTAAATGGATATACCACTGGTGAAGTATCCGCAAAATATTCAAACCTATTCACACCATCTGCATACACATTTGGGATATGGGGTTTGATCTACGTATTGATGCTGGTCTTCCTTCTCTCTCAGATTGGAAACTCCAACTCTCACATAGAAATACCCATCAATACCTTGATCGGACCATGGTTTACCATAAGCTGTGTGGCCAATATATTATGGATATTGAGTTGGCATTATGATTATATAGCAATTTCTCTCGTCATGATGTTGTTACTACTCATATCATTAATCATCATAAACAGAAGAATCGACGACGCACATTTTGATTCTATGAGGGAAAATATAGGGCGCTTTGGATTTCGAATATATCTAGGTTGGATCTGTGCAGCTACATTGGCAAATATTTCCGTTTTATTCGTTACGCTTGGTTGGGAACCATATGGATTGGCAGGACATCTTTGGACCATCATTGCCATTTTATCTGGTGCCTTGATAGGCATATGGTTTATTGTTTTATCCGAAAGGAATGCTGCTGCTGCAGCTATTATCTGGGCTTATGGAGGGATTTTAATGAAACATCTTAGTAAAAATGGATATGGTGCCCAGTACGGAGCAATTATTGTTGTGCTTATCATATCTATCGCACTCCTACTATTCTTCTTTAAAATTTTTGTCCTACCTGTTAAAAATAATGAAAATGTCAAATTGGATGTATGATAGGTAATTTTGCATAACAAGCATTGACCGACTAGGCCGCAACTACGAAGAAATCCAGAATCAATGGCGCTAATCTACAGCATTGTCGAGACAGCGAAAGCAAACGATCTAAATCCATTCCGATATCTGGAACATCTTTTAACTCAGATGATGGAACATGAAGAAGATACCAATTACTCATTCATAGATAAACTTCTTCCATGGTCAGATGAGATTCCAGAAATCTGTAAAATTAAAAAGAAATAGATTATTCTGGTCGCCAAATGGCGGCCAGTTTTTATTTGGGGTACTCATGGTTTACCGTATACAAAATGGGTACGAAAAAAGCACCTCAGATTTCTCCAAGATGCTTGCTTTTTTCATATTGTATTTTTATTCCATTTCCTCAACACTGACACCAAGTGGTGTCGCTAATGCAATTGCAGTCTTAAGTGACAGGTTCTCAACCTTACGCTCGCCATATTCAATTCGCTGTAACTGCGATACTGTCATATTTGCGCGTTCTGCCAGTTCCTGCTGTGTCATTCCACGGACAAGCCCGAGTGTCTGCACCGTGCTTTTCCTCGTTGGTTTTATCATTTCTGTCATCGCGTCTATTGCTCTGTTAATATCCGCTTCATGCATAGTCGGGTACATCTTTTGAAGCATGCGAATACTATTTGTTTTTCTCTTTAAACCAATCGATAGCCACACTAACATCGACCGTGTGATATCCGTAGTAATTGGTATTCATCGCAGCCGCATTTGCCTGCTTATATATTTCTTTGCTGGTTTCTCCAGTAAGGAAATGCCACTGCCTGTAGGTGTATCCAGCCCAGAAAAGAACTTCCCGGTGAAAAACCTTACCACCCTTTACCAAAGCTTCCGGCATCTCATCCTGCATGCGTTCCAGGATGTATTCTTTTCCGGCCCAATGCATGAAATCGAACTCACTATCTAATCCCTTGGCAATGTCCGAATTCATGAAGCCCTTTATGAATTTCTCGCTATCATAGCCTAGCTCACCAGACATTTCGAATAACTGTGCCTGCATCTCAGAAAGAGAAAGCTGTAAAGATTTGTCCATTAAACCTCCACCCCTCTCATAATTTCATCGAAGAAACGACCATCTCGGCGATGCTCCAGCACCATCTGTCTGGCTAAAGCAATACCTTCATTTCTTCGAACCGTGCTTTTATCACGAAGAATCATCAGTTTCAGTTTACTTAGTGTTTTCTCATTAAGAATGGTAATCTGATCACAGGCTTTTTGCGTGACTGCCACATACTGCTTACCAAGTTTAAGTGCTGATAAGCTGGCAATCAGTGCGGCATCAGTAATTCTACCCTCAAAGAAATCTGTCAATACCTGGTACATACGATCGTTTGCGATGTAGCCAACAATCACATCGTATCCATCAGCCATGTGTGCATATTTTTCGTAAAGGGCACTGCCTTCTTCTCCCTCCATGTAACCACGAAAATATGCAATCAGCATAGCCCAATCAAGATTGATATCAACATTCAGGACCTTAAGGCCATTCAAATTCAATTGCACCTGATAAAACTTTGGTTTGTCTTCGTTGCATACCAGGGTGAGCGGTTGAATTGCTTCCGTTCCCATGTAGAAGCCTTGACCAAAATCACATCTGCTTCTGCTTATTGGTTTTATAGTTCCCACAATACCCTTTCTTGATGCGTGATAGAGAATCGTATCCTCAGCTTTGCTCTCATTACCGGAAACAATGTGATCCGCAAGATCCAAGGAGTTACTTTGGCAAAGCTCATAGAGCTGTTTCTGCGCCATTAAACTAGGTGCTGCCTTTCCGTTTTCCCATCTGCTTACGGTTACCGGAGAAACACCCATTGCAAGGGCTAATTGCTCCTGATTCATGTCCATCCCAAGACGAATTGCCTTAACAAGATCTTTCATTCCTCATTCTCCTTAACATCTATCATCTGTATTATCATAGCACTTGTTAAGTTAAAAATCAAGTAGCCGGGCCTCTCCACACAATGGAAAGGTTACCATTTTGTCATGGAATAAAGTCATGCCACCTTTCGCCTTCTTGTCGTGTGCCTGACTCCGAATTCCTTTTTTATGAAAAGTTGAATCAAAAAAGTAGACTTTTATGATTAAGAAGTATCAACTTCCATATAATCTACTAACTGATTAATTAATGATTAAGAATACACTTATTTTAATTATTTGTTTGCAATAATATTATAATTCATCAATTTGTAAAAGTCTACCTTTCCACCCCACCCAGTCCAGCTCGGATCATATCCGACCAAATATAACCATACATATCAGGAGGCAAAGACATGATGAAACACTTAAACAAAGTATTATGGGCCATCGTGATGTTAGTCGTTCTCACAGCAACATTAACAATCACAACAGGAATCTTCAATCCAAAATCCCAGCCAACAGCTCAGGTAGAATCAACAATCACAGCACAGATTCCACACGGAAGCCGAACCGCTATAAAGTACGAATACTACTATCGCGTATACAACGGTTGGACCCAGAAACACTTATGGAACCGCACCGCTGGCAAATGGGCTGAACCATACTGGCACAATGTAGAAAGAGTCAAAAAATAAGTCAACATCATCAAAAAATAGCAGTAACCCAGGTTATTGCTATTTTCAGAGTGTAGACAAAGTCCATGTTTTAACGTGGACTTTTCTTTTTTGAAAAAATGAATAAACAGGAACACTTGCTGACAATAAAACAGCTTAGTTCCTCTTGTTTGCTTTTTTTGTAATCAAGAGGAACTAAGCTGTTTTATGCTCGTCCCCTTCGTCTAAAGACAGGATTTTTTTCTTTTGATATAATAATTATATAGATTTCTTTTAAGGTGGTGTTCTTCATGATGACGAAAGATATGGATAAAAAGCGTGAACAGATTCAATTATTCTGCATGGATGACATGGTTCCAAAAGATCATCTTCTCCGATTGATCGATAAGGCAATCGACTGGAACTTTATCTATGATCTTGTGGAAGAAAAGTATTCACAGAATCAGGGTAGACCAAGTCTGGATCCTGTTATGCTGATAAAGATTCCATTTATTCAGTATCTTTTACGGTATTCGAAGTATGCGCCAGACGATCAAAGAAATCGAAGTAAATGTTGCTTACCGATGGTTCTTAGGTCTTGAAATGCTGGATACCGTTCCTCATTTTTCGACTTTTGGCAAGAATTATACGAGACGTTTTAAAGATACGGATCTTTTTGAACAGATCTTTCAGCGCATTCTTGAGGAGTGCTATAAATTCAAACTGATTGATCCAACAGAAGTGTTTGTAAATGCCACACATGTGAAAGCTCGTGCAAACAATAAAAAGATGCGAAAAAGAATCGCCGAACAGGAGGCCTTGTTTTTTGAAGATATGTTAAAACAGGAAATCCGTTCAGACAGAGAAGAACACGGTAAAAAGCCATTAAAAGAAAAAGGAGAAGACCATACCCCCAGCGACAAAAGAGATTAAGACAAGCACAACAGATCCGGAGAGTGGATGGTTTCACAAAGGGGAACATAAAAGTGTTTTTGCTTACTCCATTCAGACGGCCTGTGACAAGCATGGCTGGATCCTTGGCTATTCTGTAAATCCTGGAAATCTTCATGACAGTCGTACTTTTAAAAGCCTTTATGATAAGATTTGTCATCTTGGGATTCAAACCCTGGTTGCAGATGCAGGATACAAAACTCCGGGGATTGCCAAACTTCTTCTGGATGATGGGATAAAACCGCTGTTTCCTTATAAACGTCCCATGACAAAAGATGGTTTCTTCCGAAAGAAAGAGTACGTTTATGACGAATACTATGACTGTTATATCTGTCCGAATAATAAGATTTTAAGATATGCTACAACAAACCGGGAAGGATATAGGGAATATAAGAGCTGCGGAGCGATATGTGCAGGATGCCCATATCTTGGGCAATGCACCCAGAACAAAGATCATATAAAACTTGATCACCCGTCATGTCTGGGAAGATTATCTGGAGATCTGTGAAGATATCCGACATACCCTGGGGATGAAAGAGCTTTACGCAAAGCGTAAAGAAACAATAGAGCGACTATTTAGCACAGCCAAAGAAGTCCATGGTTTCCGTTATACTCAGATGTATGGAAAAGCGCGGATGAAGATGAAAACGGCGCTTACTTTCGCATGCATGAATTTAAAGAAACTGGCAAAAATCAAGAAGAATTGGAAGCTGGAAGCAGCTTAATTCTCCTTGATTTTTCTTTTTTATTTAGATATGTCTTTATTTATAAGAAAAGCCGTATTTTCAGCTAAAACTGATGCTGAAAATACGACTTTGTCTACGTTCTGTCACCACCTTTTAGGTGGTATTTTTTATTTTTTTTGCTTATAAAAATATAATCTAGAAAATAAAACCAAATAGGTTCCAGTTTTACAGATTATGTTCATATCATTATAGAATTTATTCCTTTTCCTGAAAAAATACATATTTATAATATTTCGCCACATCCTGCGGAGAGTATTGCATACGATTCTTCACCCACCAGCGGACCGCCTCCACAAAACCAGCAGCCATCAGATCCACACAGAAGTTTTCTGGAATCTGATCCTTTTTCAAACCTTCTGTATTGACATAATTTTTGAAGAGATTTTTCAACGCATCTTTAAAATATCCCAGAAAAAGACTTTCGCTTTCTGAAGATAAAATCTGCTGAATCTCCATCTTATCATCCTGAAGATGACACAGGATGTGCTCTAACAGTTCACCAATATCATGGGTCCCATCGGAATAGTCATGGGAGGATTCCGCTGTGAGTTCTTCAGAGATGATGTGGTCGAAGATATCGCTGCACATGGATTTTAATAGATCATCTTTGGTTTCAAAATGGGCGTAGAAAGTGCTTCGTCCCACATTGGCTTCATCGATGATTTCCTGAACTGTGATATTGTGAAAATGTTTTTTCTGTAATAGCCTGCTAAGAGCATTAAAAATGGCTGTTCTTGTTTTTTGTTGTCTTCGGTCCATTTTCATGTATATTTACACCTCTATTTTTCGGTCATATAAGCTGGCTGCCAATAAAACAACCAGGCAGGATCCCACATTGTGCCAAAGAGCTCCTGTGGTTGGGTTGAGTACTCCCATCAAAGAAAATGTGATGGCAAATGCGTTGATAATTAGTGACAAGGTGATGCTGGTCTTAATGGTTTTCACGGTTAGGTCAGACAGTTTTTTCAGATATGGGATGCGGGAGATGTCATCGCTCATCAAGGCGATATCCGCTGCCTCTACCGCAATATCCGTACCCATGCTTCCCATGGCAACACCGATGGATGCCAGTTTCAGAGCCGGTGCATCATTGACACCATCCCCAATCATACATACGTGATCTCCCTCTTCTTGCATCTTCTGGATATTTGTCATTTTATCCTCAGGAAGAAGCTCTGCTCGAATCTCACGGATTCCTGTTTTGTCTGCAAAATAATGGGCTGTCTGGCTATGGTCACCAGTAAGAAGAATGGTTTTTACTCCCATTTTTTCTAATTTTTCAATCGTCTCTCTAGAATTTTCTCTTAAGACATCAGACAGTGCAATTACGCCTATGATTTTTTCTTCCATGCTTACGAGAATGGATGCTTTTCCTTCTTGTCTCAGTCGGGAAAGAATCTTCTGCATTTCCTCATCAAGGGAATACCCTTCTTCTTCTAAGAATTTTTCATTACCACAAAGGACCTTTTTCCCCTGAATCTTTGATTGAACTCCTTTTCCACTGGTCATATGGAATTCATCTGCTTCAAATATAGTAAGATTCTCCGCCTCTGCTTCCTTAACAATTGCCTTTCCAAGAGGGTGTTCAGAACGTATCTCTGCGGTTGCTGCCATCACTAGCAGTTTCTGAGATTTCATATTCTCATCGAAGCAAATGATATCGCTGACCTTTAAGGTTCCATAGGTTAATGTTCCGGTTTTATCAAAAGCGATGGTATTCACCTTGCCCATTTTTTCCAATGCTTCTCCGGATTTTATGATCACACCATGTTTGGTTGCATGACCGATTCCAGCCATAACAGCCGTTGGAGTCGCCAGAATCAATGCACATGGACAAAATACTACGAGAATGGTAACCGCTTTTTCGACATTTCCTGTAAACACAAAGGCTAAAATGGCGATAAGTAGCGCAACTGGGACTAACCAGCTGGCTGCCTGATCGGCAATTCGGGCAATTGGTGCTTTCTGATTGTCAGCACCTTCCACTAATTTGATCAGTTTTTGTAAAGAACTTTCCTGTCCTACCTTGGTTGCAAGAAGATCCACAGAACCGTAGTAGTTTAAGGTACCGCAATATACTTCGTCTCCCACCTCTTTATCCAGTGGAAGGCTTTCCCCTGTCATGATGGACTGATCCACAGAAGTGCTTCCTTTTTGAATGATTCCATCAACAGGAATAATCTCACCTGGTTTAACACGAAGGATATCTCCCACTGCGATTTTTTCAACCGCTACCATAGTTTCTTTTCCATCCACCAGCAATCTTCCAATCTCTGGTTTTAAGGACATCAGCTTTTTCAGCCCGGATCTGGCATGTTCTGTGGTTTTATCTTCTAAAATTGCCCCGATGGACATGATAAAACCAATCTCACCAGCTGCGAATAACTCATCATGTCCCATCATGAATGTCATGGCGATACAGGCTGTCATACCGATACAGATAAGAAGTGCCGATGAAATCTTGCTGATTCCCGGATTATGAATCACACGCCAGATTGCCAGATATAAAAGTGGAATTCCGGTAATTACTACCGCAATCCAGGCCGGATCCAGATAGATTGGAATGGACATTTTAAATCCATATTGCAACAGCAGTTTCAAAAGCAGACAGATTCCTGCTACGATGGTTGCCGGCAGATCTGCCAGAACATCATTGATTTTCTTTATCATATCATTTCCTCCTATCATGAACAACATATATTATATCGAACATTTTGTTTTATAACTTCATTATAGGAATTATGAATTCGAATACAAGAATCAGAAAGGAGTGTATGTATGATACGGAACATTTGAAGGAAAATGTACATTTTAGGGTTGTCAACTTAGATTTGATGGAAGAACGAATAGAAAGAAAAAGCCATCCAGAGCTGGCACTCTGGATGGCTTCTGACTCACTTGGAATCATGATTGCTTTTCTTAACTATTTATATTCTACTACAATATTTTATAAAAACAATAGTATATTATTGGATTGATTCTTTTATTTTCTTCTAAGAATTAACATGGAATTTAAGAGACAGAGCATGGATACACCAGTATCTGCGAATACTGCCAGCCACATGTTAGCGAAACCTACAAGACCGAGGATCATTACAACTACTTTGATTGCTAAAGCAAAGTATACGTTCTGCCAGGATTTCTTGTTGGTTGCTTTGGCGATGTCGATGGCTTCTGGGATGGCATCCATGGAGGATGTCATGAATACTACGTCAGCTGCTTCGATGGCTGCGTCTGCACCACTACCCATAGCTGCACCTACGTCTGCACCTGCAAGTACAGGAGCGTCGTTGATGCCGTCACCTACGAACATTACATTACCATGTTTTTCACGAATCTGTGTAAGATGTGTGAGTTTATCCTGTGGCATTAACTTAGCGTGTACTTCGTCGATACCAGTTTTGGCTGCTACGTCTTCTGCGGAATCCTGAGCGTCACCTGTTAACATTGCAGTGATGATACCAAGAGCTTTTGTCTTAGCGATGGCGTCTTTTGCTTCTTTCTTGATGGTATCGGAGATGATTACATTTCCTTCGTATGTGCCATCAACGGCGATCATTACTTCTGTTCCGAAGCCTTCTTTCTTATAGGAAGAAAGGTCGATGGCGAATTCGTCCATTAATTTGGTGTTACCACAGAGAACGGTTTTGCCATTTACATTTGCTTTGATACCTTTACCAGCGATTTCAGACATTTCTGCAGGTCTTTCGAAGGAAAGGCCTTTTTCTTTGGCTGCAGTTACGATACTTGTACCGATTGGATGAGTGGATGTCATCTCACATGCTGCTGCCATGGCAAGAAGTTCGTCTTCACCAAATGTACAGCCTGCTCTTTTTGCGATTCTCTGTACTACGAAGTTACCTTCTGTGATCGTACCTGTTTTATCCATTACAACTGCTTTGATATTGTTAAGACCTTCAATGGCGATACCACCTTTGAAGAGGATACCTTTCTTGGATGCTGCACCGATTCCGGAGAAGAATGCCAAAGGTACGGAAAGTACAAGGGCACATGGACAGCTGATTACGAGGAAGGTTAATGCAGTTGTGATCCAGTATTCTACGTAAGCTGATGTTGTATTTTCTGCAAGTTTTGCTACGATAAATGGAACCTTCATACCGGCAAATGCACCGAGCAAGGAAGGAATTAATGCAACTGCAATGGCGAAGAATACAACAAATGGTGTATAGATACGGGAGAAACGAGTGATGAATTTATCAATCTGTGGTTTACTTGCTGCGGCATTTTCTACGGAATCAAGGATACGAGTTACCATGGATTCTTCCAATGGTTTTTCTACGCGTACTTTGATTACTCCTGTTGTATTTACACAACCGGAGATGACTTCATCACCTACGCTTGCTTTTACAGGAACTGGCTCACCAGTTACCGGTGCTGTGTCGATACGAGTTTCACCTTCTACTACAGTACCATCGAGTGGGATACGGTCACCAGGACGAACCATAACGATGTCGCCTACTTCGGCTTCTTCTGCATCAACCACGCGAACGTCGTCGCCTACACATAAGTTAACTACTTCTGGACGCATATCAACGGCATCCATAATCTGGGAACGGGACTGAAGAGTTGCCTTCTGCTCGAAGTATTCACCGATTCGGTAGAATAACATAACGCCTACTGCTTCATCGAATTCCCATGTCTTTGTATAAAGACCAAGGCCAAATGCACCAAGGGTTGCAATTGCCATGAGGAAGTTTTCGTCAAACATCTGTCCACGTTTGATATTGGACCATGCTGTTTTTAATACTTTACCGCCAAGAACGGCATATGCGATAACAAACATTGCGCTTGCCCAGCTTGGACCTTCTGGAACGAAGCCACCGTGGGAAGCAATAAATGGAATGATGAATAATACTGCACCAATTGCGATTTCCTTGATGGATTTTTTCAATGGGTCATCATTTTTCTTTTTCGCATTTTCTTCTGGACTTAATTTCTTTGCAGCATCCTTTTTCACAACAGTGATGCCTTCTTCTACTTTATCGATTTCTTTCTGAAGGTATTCTGTCATGCCTGCGGAGCCTTTGGCTGTAACACGGCACTGAAGGTTTGCATATGTTACGATTGCTTCATCAATATCGGAAAGACCATTTAAATGATCTTCAATCTTCTGTGCACAGTTTGGACAGTCAAGTCCTTCTAATACGAATACGGTTGTGGAACCACCTGAGGAACGTTTTCTTTCTACTACATTGATTCCTTCTTCTACTTTATCGATTTCAGACTGAAGTTTTGTAACTAAGTCTGCTTCTTTGGAGTCTACTCGCATCTGAAGGTTTGCATATGTTACAACCGCAGAATCGATATATGGAAGTGAATTTACATGGTTTTCAATCTTCTGAGCGCAGTTTGGACAGTCAAGTCCTTCTAAGATAAATACGCGGGAAGAACCATTGTCATTGCTATTTCTTTTCTTTTTTACTTTTTCAATAACGGTTACGCCTTCTTCAACGCTGTCGATCTTTGCCTGAAGTTTAGCTACAAGGCCATCATTTTCTTTGGCTACAACACGCATCTGAAGATTTGCATATGTTACAACACAAGATGTGATGATGTCCATATCCTGTACAGCTTTTTCAATTTTCTGGGCACAGTTTGGACAATCAAGTCCTTCTAAGATGAATACTCTTCGATCATTTGGGCCGTAGTCATGTACGATACCGCACCAGCACATACCATGTTCAAGATGCTCTTTTTCTTCATGTCCATGGTCGTGTCCGTGATCATGGCTGTGGCCGTGGTCATGTCCGCCGCAGCATCCGCCTTCGTGGTTGTGTTCATGTCCATGATCGTGGCCGTGATCGTGGCTGTGTCCATGATCGTGGCCGCCACAACATCCGCCTTCGTGACTGTGTTCATGATTGTGTTCCTGTTCATGGTCGTGATCATGTCCGTGGTCATGTCCGCCGCAGCATCCGCCTTCGT
>JAUNNI010000039.1 GCA_030531555.1 Eubacteriales bacterium
GAAATCCAACTTAATTTTTTTAAAAAATTGTCTTGACAAATGGGTTCACCTTAGTCCAATACCTTTAATTTCATTTTCATAAATAACGCTCATTTTAAAAATACCTCCATATGATTTTCACATTAATCTATCATCATATCTTTGCCTTCCTATTTTACTGTTGAATTATGTTAAGTAGGAGAAGGTGTATTTGTATTAAGAGGGAGATTATTATCCAGGCAAAGATATGAATCAAAGATTATTTACTTATATATATCGAATTATGAATATAAACCGAAGCTTGCTAAGTAAGCAATTAAAACACGAAGCCAACCAGTTACGAAACGGGAGTACATTACGGATACAACACCAACTTCAACTGTTTCTGTTTCAGCTTCTGCAAGACCAAGACCTACAGGGATGAAGTCACATGCACCCTGTGTGTTGATTGCGAATAAAGCAGGAAGTGCAAGCTGTGGAGCGATGTTACCTTTACCGATTTCAGCACCAATTAATGTACCAACGATCTGAGCAATTACAGCACCAGGTCCAAGTAAAGCGGAAAGACCAGGGATGGAACAGATAATACCTAAGATTACAAGTCCGTATACGTTACCAGCAAGTGGTGTTAAGAGGGATGCGAATGCATTACCAAATCCGGAACCATTGATGATACCGATCAGCATGGATACGAATGCCATGAATGGAAGGATTGTTGTGATGATTGTCTGGATAGAGTTACGAGCTGCCTGGTTGAAGGTTGCTACTACTTTACCAGCTCCAAGACCGATCTTAGTGATGATGCTCTTATTTTCCTGAGCTGCTAATGTTTCGGAAACTTTCATATCTGCGGAGAATTTAGTTCCTTCTTTTTTCTCAGCTTTTTCTTCTTTTACTTCAGCTTCTGCTGCTGGAGCTTCTGTTACTTCACTTGCATCTGCAAGAGAAATGTTTTTGGAAGTTACACCAGATACATAGATATCTTCTTTGATAAACTGTGCAAGTGGGCCGGATTTTCCAACTGGGTTTGTATTGATTGTAGGGATTCTCTTCTGAGGGTAGATACCACAACGAAGTGTACCACCACAGTCGATGATTACTAATGCGAGTTCGTCTTCAGGACAGTTTGTTTTGAAACCATTTACTGGAGTAAGACCAGTAAGTTCAACGATTTTACGTAAACATTCTGGTTCGTTTCCGCCACCAGTGATGAACATTACTTTATTTTTCTTTTCTGTTGGTGTGATTACTAATGGGCCACCAAAGCCGCCGCTACCTCTTTCAACTTTAATAGAACGATATTCTGCCATTCTTCTTTCCTCCAATTTCTATACAGATCTATTTATGATCTTATGCGTTTGCTTTTAATTCACGATTTAATTTAACACCCTGCTGTTTTTCTACGTATCTTGTTGTGAAGTCTGTTGCCCATCCAGAGATGAAGTTACAAACGATACCAACTAATAAGTAACGAATTGCAAGTGGTGTAGTATCGAGACCTAACTGTGTGATACCATTTGCGATACCTAAGTAGATGAAGATCTCAGATGCATTGATGTGTGCGAAGATACCACTGTTTGTGTGGCAGTGATAAGTTACAGATGCGTAAAAACTTGGTTTGTAAAACTCTGGCATGAATTTACCCATGGAAAGAGCCATTGGGTTACCAAGCATGAATGCAGATAAAAATGGAAGAACTGCATATCGAAGAATTGGGTTACTTGTACAAACTTTTGCTACAGAATTGATACGATCCTGACCTGCTAATGCGATGATCGCATTCATTAAAACGAGTAATACTGCGATTGTTGGTACGATTCCAACTACCCAACTCATAAACTGCTGTCCACCGAGTGTGAACAAATTCATAAAACCAGATGCTAAATTAACAATAGTATTCATATTTTTTCACCTTTCAAATTAAGAACTTTTATTTTCTCTGAAAAAGTCCACCCACGGAACGTGTGGCTTTCTGGAATGGTGATGGTGGTTCAGGAATGATTTCTCCTGCTGTATATTTTCGGAAGGTAAGGGAAGCATCTTCCACTGCTTTTCCAAGATTTTTGTGAGCTTTCGGAACATCATCGCAAGTAAGAGTTCTAATATCTCTTCCTTCAAATCCTTTGAGTGCTCTCACCCTTGCTAAAACACTGACACCTTCCATTTTTTTTGCACATTTTATCATTCCGTCATCGTCGATCAAAAACATAACGATTGCTCCAGCGCGAAAGCCACCGGCTTTACGTCCACATGCTACCTTGCCCTGACGACGCAATTTACAAAATTCATTTGAAAAATGCTTCATCTGTAACATACTAAGAGCGATCTGTATTAAAAAAGCAATCCCGACAACCAAAGCCATTCTTAACATCTTTCTCCTCCGTTCCTTGAATGAAATTTTTCATTCTTTGCTTCTTCTAAATATCAGTTTTAAGTATATACTGTACTTTTTATCCCCTATTTATTTAAAGATTAACCTCTGGATTTACCACCGGAAATGTTGATTGTTGTTCCTGCGATGTAGCTTGCACGATCAGATACAAGGTAAGCTACTAATTCACCAACTTCATCTAATTTACCGTCACGACCCATTGGAATAACTTTTGTATAATCTGTAGAAAGATCTTCAGGTTTTACTCCACGTGTGTAAGCAAGTGCTTCGTTGTAAGCTGGAGTTCTAAGACCAGTTGCTTCCATGATACCAGGAGCTGCTGCAAGAACACGGATGTTGTATTTACCAAGTTCTTTTGCCCAAGAACGTGTGAAGCTGTCTACAGCACCTTTTGTTGCGGAGTATGCTGACTGACCCTGGGATCCTTCTTTACCGGATTCGGAAGACATGTTAAGGATTACGCCGCCGCCCTGTTTAAGCATTACTTTTGCACAAGCCTGTGCGCAAAGGAAAACACCTTTTACGTTAACTGCAAACATTTTGTTGAAAGAATCATCGTTTAATTCGTACTGTGGTTTTTCGCCAACAACGTCAACGAGTAATCTTGGAAGGTTGATACCAGCATTGTTAACAAGTGCATCAACTCTGCCGTATTTTGCTACTACAGCGTCAACCATTTCCTGAACACTTGCTGCATCTGTTACGTTACATTTTACGCAATATGCACCGTCCATTTCATCGCCAGTATTTACGTTCATATCAACGATTACTGCATGAGCTCCAACTTTCTGGAGACATTCAACGACATGCTTACCAATACCGGAAGCACCACCAGTTACAATTACAACTTTTTCTTCAAGACCTAACCAACTCATTTTCTTTCCTCCTTTGACCTTTGTTTCATTGGTTTGTTTTTTTGTAATTGCATTATATAAAGTTTTTTATAAAAGTTTAATTCTATGTTTTTCACCAAGCTTGAAAACGGTTTGTTCACTTAAGTGTTGGTCCTTGGAAATCAATTGATTCATCTTTTTTCCTTATGAACGCAAAGAAAAAGTACACCAATTTTCCTGTAATAGGAAAATCGGTGTACGAATCAACCCTAAAAATCAAAGGTACTTATTATAATAAATCACATGGACGTTATACAATATACAGAGGAGTTATTTTGCATAATTATATAATGTTTCATTCATACTTTATTGATTTTTCATATATATCATGGTATTTTTATTTAATTATGAAATATATTGTGTCATTATATTTCATTTCAACTTGTTCAAAATATGGGATAAAAAGAGGAGATTGAAATGAACAAAACTACAACTTATTTTCCAAGCTATACCATCGGTCCTGATGCGTATACAGAAATTCCTGCTGTTTGTGAAAAATACGGAAAAACTGCTGTTTTAATCGGTGGTGTTCGTGCTTTAGCAGCTGCCAAAGATAAAGTAATTGCAGCACTTGCAGACAGTAGTATTGAATTATTAGGTATTTTTGAATACGGAGGCGAAGCAAGCCGTGAAAACATGGATGCTCTCATGCAGAAAAAAGAAGTCTCTGAAGCAGATATGATTTTCGCCTGTGGTGGTGGAAAAGCCATCGACTGCTGTAAAGTTCTTTCTCAGGAAAGCGGCCGTCCATTCTTCACATTACCTACCATCGCTTCTACATGTGCTTCCTGTACAAGCTTAGGTATCGTTTATCATCCAGACGGATCTTTAAGAGAGTACTCTTTCCAGGCAAAACCTGCAGAATGGATCTTCATCGATACTCAGATCATCGCAGAAGCTCCAGCAGAATACCTTTGGGCTGGTATTGGCGATACCATGGCAAAATTTTATGAATGTACCACAAGTGCTCGTGGCGATGACCCATTCCACTCAGTATCCATGGGTATCCAGATCAGCCACCTCTGTGCAGCTCCACTTGTAAAATACGGCGTCGCTGCATTGGAAGAATGTCGTAACAACAAAGCCGGCGAAGCCATTCGTGAAATCGCCCTTGGAATCATCATTTCCACCGGTTTCGTATCCAATCTTGTTGGTATCGATTTGAACACTGGTCTTGCACACGCTTGCTACAATGGATTCACTGTTGTTGACAGTGTAGAACACAACGGACATCTCCATGGTGAAATCGTTGCTTACTGTATCTTAATTCTTCTTATTGTAGATGGTCAGAAAGAAGAATACGAAAAAATCTTCAAGTTCTCCCATGACATGGGACTTCCAACCAGATTATCCCACATCGATGCATGCATGGATGATTTAGACAAGATGATTCCGAAAGCTCTTGCCGGTATCGATGTTCGCAAATGGCCTTACGAAGTAAAACCTGAAATGATTCGTGAAGCAGTGAAATTCATCGAAGAAGATAACGATGCAAAAGGAATCAAATAAATAACAATAAAAAATACATTAATATAGAAGGAAATAGGAAATAATGAATCAGTCAACAAAAGCAAAAATCGGGTTTATGAGTGCCTTCTCTGTTGGTTCCGTATTATTCTCCGCACACGCAGGTGGTGGATTTGCAACAGGGAATCAGGCAAATACTTACTATGTATCTTTAGGCTGGGCCGGAATCTTATCCGCAGTTCTCGCCATGTTATTACTTACACTCACCATGCGTCAGGCTATGGTAATGTACAACTCAAGAGGCTTAAATACTTACAAAGAACTCTTTGAAACTTTGTTCCATCCATTTGATAAATTAGAGCTCTTGTTCGAACTCTTCTTCTACATCATGGTATTAATGGCAGTATCCGCAGCCATCTCTGGTGCAGCAACTGCATTAAGCCAGTATTTTGGATTGAACTACTATATCGGTATTGTCATCGTAGGATGCATCGTTTTAGTATTAACCATTTTCGGTGCAAGCGTGGTACGTAAGGCAACTACTTACATGGGAATGATCATTCTTGTAACTGCAATCACCATTTACATCGTTGGTATCTTTAAGAGCCAGACAAGCATCTCCAGCGTAATCTCCGCTGACTTTGCTTCCGCTGGTTTCTCCAACATCCCAAAAGCTTTATTAAACGCTTTCACTTATGCTGGTTTCCAATGTGTAACTCTTCCAACAATGATCGCATGTGGTACAACCATGACAAATAAAGAAGGCTGTGCAAAATCCATGTGGATTTCTTTCGTAATGAACACAGTGGCATTAGTACTTTCCATCGTAATGCTTTTATCCTGGCAGGGATACTACACAGCAGTAGAAAATGGTACAAGCATCCCTACATTAACATCCTGTAATGCCATGGGTATGAGCTGGCTGACTGCAATCTATGGACTTTGCCTCTTATTATGCTTAATCTCCACTGGTGTAACAACAAGCTTTGGTTTCGTAGCCAGATTCTCAAAATTATCCATCTTCGATGGAATGAAATCCGAAGCCAGCAAAAACGCATTGGTTTCCGCATTCGTTATCATCTTATCCATGTTTGTATCTTTAGTTGGTCTTACTAACATCATCAAATATGGTTATGGATACTGTGGCTACCTTGCCATCGTCATCATCGTTGTTCCATTCCTTACTGTAGGTGTTGTGAAAAATAGAAAATACCTTGCAGAAAACAATGGAGAATTCAAAAATCACGAATAAATAAAAAGAAAAACATGAAGGCCGGGCAATCATTCATTTTATTGCCCGGCCTAAATTTATATCTTTGCATTGCCACATTTCGAGCGACAGACGAATCTCTTTCTCTATCTATAAAACGAGAAAAAGAAGATTTTTTCAATCAGGGTCTAGCCGATAAGTCTATGAATTGGTAAAATATGATTAGCAAATGAATATAAAGTATTTATAGATACATCGAAAGAAAGGGGTATGTTATGGATTCTATTTTTGTAAGTCCAGGAAAATATATTCAAGGGAAAGACACACTCAAACATTTAGGCCTTTATGCAAAACAGTTCGGGAAAAAACCATTTATCCTCATTAGTGAAGGTGGCATGAAACGAATCGGCGATATGTTAGTTGCCTCTTGTAAAGAAGAAGGTCTTGAACCAAAGGCAGTGATTTTTGGCGGAGAAAGCACTAGAAATGAAGTATTACGCCTTGCAGCATTGATTGAAGAATCTAGATGTGATCTTGTGGTTGGCGTTGGTGGTGGTAAAGTAACCGACACTTCCAAAATGGCAGCTTGCGAGAAAAACCTTCCTGTCATCGTTTGCCCAACCATCGCCGCAACTGACGGACCTACTGCAGGCCGTGCTGTTTTATATTCGGAAGAAGGCGTATCCTTAAAAACACTTCAGCTTCCTGCAAGCCCAAATGTGGTTTTAGTGGACACAGAGGTCATCGCCAAAGCCCCTGCCCGTCTCTTGGTTTCCGGAATGGGGGATGCTTTAGCTACTTATTTTGAAACCAGCACCTGCGTAGTAACACACTCTGCTGTTCCAAATGGCGGTCTTTCTACTTTAGCAGGACGCGCTCTTGCAAGAGCATGTTTTGATACTTTGATGTCTGACGGTGTTCAGGCAGCGCAGGATATGAAAGAACATCTCTGTAGTGAAGCGGTAGAACATATCATTGAAACCAATACTTTATTATCAGGTCTTGGTTTCGAAAGTGGCGGCCTTGGTGCAGCCCATGCCATCAACAAAGGTCTCACTCATGTAAGAGAATGTGATGCTCTTTATCATGGTGAAAAAGTTGCCTATGGAACTCTGGCACAGATTCTCATGGAAAAACAGGATTCTGCCCTCATCGATCAGGTATTCACTTTCTGCGCCAAAGTTGGTCTTCCAGTTTGTCTTGCGGATCTTGGAATCGAAGGTATCGAGGAAGAAAAACTCTGGAAGGCAGCGGAAGTTGCTGCAGATCCAAAAGGTCATACCAAAAATGAGCCAATGAAAGTGACCAAAGAAATGGTATTCCAGGCCTTCCACGATGTGGATGCGAAGGGTCGCGAGATTAAAAAACAGTTGGGATTATAAATGCTTTCAGGCTCAGTTTTAACTCGTTGGGTATATAGATATTTTCAGGCTTAGTTTTAACTCATTGGGTATATAACATTTATATTTGCTCCTTATACCAAAAATTTAACAATAATCTGACCGTTTGGGTATAGAGCAGTTTCTTTTCTTCACTATACCCTCATTTTGTTATAAATCACTTGAATCATGGGTAATTTAATTTCAGATTCGCTTTGTATACCCATTCTTTAAAATTTTTGTCTGTTTTCTTGGTATATTGAAAAAAAATAAACTTTATATGCCAAAACAATTACTCTTTGGAAATAATCATTTTAAAAAAGTAGTCGCACTTAATCATTTTAACATTCCCAAAATGAATGACAATGGAGATCATATCAAAAGGAATGACAAAGCCATTACTGCGACTACTTTTTTACTATACAAGATAAATCTATCTTGAAAAACTCTATTCTTACATTTTACTCAATGCTTTCTCCAGGATTTCCATGACTTTCAATCCTTCATTGATTGTAAGCAATGGAACATTTCTTTCTTTTAAGAATTGATAAAAGGCCAGAACTGTAACAATCTCACTACCAACCATCGATAAAGTTGGAACAATGACTGCCTGAATCATACCTTCATCGACTTCCTTCATTAATTTCAGAAGAAATGGTCGATCTAGAGTGGTCATATCATACATGCCAAGATCACTATAATGATAGTATTCACATGGCTGCTTCATTTCCTGATTGCATTTTCTATGGCACTGCTCACAGAGATCTCGCACAATGTTGCCAACCTTTACGGATTTATTCTTATGAATATAAACACCAACACGCAAGATATCCTCTGCGCCATCTCCACTTCCGCTGCTACCATCATCAATGCATTCAAAAGCATCCGGACCCATTTTACATTTTGGGCACTCCGTCAAGGAAGAAAATGGAGCTCCATCCTTCTCATCAAAAATATATCCACAAACCTTACATCGATAAACCATACTAAGCACGCCCCCTAATCATATACGAATTATCACATTTTCTAAACCTATTATATAGTAGTTATCTGCAAAGCCAATAATGAAAATCCAACGTGAAAATGGATAGATTATGATATGAAAAGGAATTGGCTTGATTATTCCCAAAAGAAAGGAAAAAGAATTGCTATAATAAGACTAACTATAGAATCGGTAAAATGATAATAAAGGAGCAGTGGCAGGATGTTAGTAAAAGATAGTATAAAAGTAGGAAAATATACGGTTCACAACCGTATGGTAAAAGCTCCCATCTGGAGTGATTCCTGTGAGAATGGATACATCACCCAGAAAACCATAGATCATTATGAAGATCGTTCCCGTGGCAGTCGCTTCGGAATCTATGTGGTAGAACATACTTATGTAAGAAATGATGGGATTGCAAGTCCTAGTCAGCTTTCCTCTTCCAGAGATTCTGATATCGAAGGATTAAAAAAACTGGCTGATATCATCCATAAAAATGGCAGTCTTGCCATCCTACAGTTAAATCATGCAGGCTGTGGAGCCTTTCGTTCCTGGACAGGGCAGGATGCTGTCAGTGCTTCCAATATCAGCGTTGCATGCGGAATTCCTAGCTCCGATCCAAATCCAGAGCTTCCAAAGGCACTTACCATCAATGAAATCAAAGAATTGGAAACTTATTATGTGAAAGCAGCACAAAGAGCCATGGCAGCAGGATACGATGGTATCAACTTACACTCTGCCCATTCCTATCTTTTAAATCAGTTCTATTCACCGATTATGAATAAACGAATTGATGCCTACAACGGATACACTTTAGAGGGTAGAACCCGTATCCATATGGAATTAATCGAAGAAATCCGCAAAGTAATTGGCGACAAACTCTTTATGCTTCGTCTGGGAGGATGCGATTATAAAAATGGTGGTTCCACCATCGAAGATGCCGTAGAAGCAAGCAAACGCTTCGAGCAGGCAGGGGTTGATCTCATCGATATTTCTGGTGGACACTGTTGTTTCCTTCGTCCAGGTCATACTTATCCAGGATACTTTGCTGATACTTCCGAAGCCGTGAAAAAAGCTGTGAATATTCCTGTTTTAGTGACAGGTGGCGTAAAAACAGTTGCAGATGCAGAAAGATTATTACAGGAAGGAAAAGCTGATCTGATCGGCGTTGGCCGTGCCATTACAGCAGATGCCAATTGGGGCATGGAATTGGCAAAATAGAAAAATGAACAAAGACGTCTCCTTGAAATAATTCAATTAGGTTCCTAAAAATTAATAAAAATAAAAAAAGCGTTTACTGTCATGGTTTTCATCCCATAACAGTAGACGCTTTTTACATTTTAGTTCTTCCTTAATCCTCATTAAAGATACTATTGGCCATATCATGCTCATTACGCTCAATATAGTAATCATATAAAAAATCAGCCTGTGCTTTTGTAAAACGCTTTTCCTCTTTTTTGGTAGGCTTAGCCAAACCATGTCTTGGATTATGAAGAAGAATCCATCCATGATTCATCAAAACATCTCCAAGCCCATCTGCGCAAATTCTCTCTTTTAATGTAAGTTTCTCATAAAGACCGGTCTCTTTGATATGTTTTGTCGCCCAGCTTTGATGCTCTCCCCATGGAACCTCATAAAATCTTCCATCTGGAGCCAGCCATCCGTAATCACCTGTTGAATATGCCATGTTCTTTCCTCCCATATCTACATTACTCCTATTTTTTCAGTATTCCACCCACCAGCATAAAATATTCTGGCAGCCTTCCCTCTTTCATCCATAAAAGTTCCTGACCCAGGTATTTCGTTACTGTTTTCCCATAATTTCCACATTCTTTACAGAAAGGAAGAAAGCGATCCACATCAACACATTCTTTGATATATTCTTCCACAGATACTTCATTTTCATATTTTAGAATTGTCACTTCCATAGCTGGTTTCATCCTTTCTTTTTACTTTAAATCTGACTTTTCTCTAATTATATCAGATTTTCGTCTAAAATATGCTATAATATTTTTCGTATGAAAATCATATTACCATAACAGGAGATGGAAAATGCATTCAAAGAAAAAAGGAATCATATTCGATAAAGATGGAACTCTATTCGATACAGAAACCATGTACAATCAGATCTGGTTCGAAATGTGTGAGGAAGAACAATACGCTGGCTTAAATCCTGATACAATCTGGGCCATCAAAGGATACGGTGGCCAGAAATTAGTGGATAAAATGCAGGAAAGTGAGCCGGACTTCAATGGCCAGGAATTGATTGATGAGATTTTTCGTCGAGGAAACCTCCGTCAATCACAAAATCTGCCTTTCAAACCAGGTGCCATGGAAATGATCATGTATGCCAAAGAACATGGTTTTAAAATTGCCATTGCAAGTAGTTCCACCCATGAACAGGTTGTACAGAACATGAAAACAGCTAAAATTGACTCATTTGTGGATGCCATTGTCTCTGGCGACGACATAAAAAATGGAAAACCTGCTCCAGATAGCTATCTTTTGGCTACACAAATGCTTGAATTGCATCCAGAGGAATGTTATGCTGTAGAAGATAGTTTTCACGGAATCTGCTCTGCGCATACTGCAGGATGTTTTACCATTTTGATTCCGGACTTACAAAAACCAAATGAAACATTTACTCCACACTATGACGATATGTCAAAGGACTTCTTTGAAGTCATGGAGAAGATGAAAAAAGACATCATTTAGAATATTTTGGATAAGAAAAAGGAGAATTGGATTATGGATATGAAAGATATTGAAAAGATGGCAAAAGGCATCAACATCAACATGGATGACGTTACAAAAATGGCAAAAGGATTTGGCATCGACGACAAAAAATCCGCAGACCTTCTTGGAATGCTTGGTCAGGTAGACCAGACTCAGATGGCTCAGATCATGACTATGCTCTCTGCACTTGATGTGAATAGCTTAGACCTTAATGCTTTGGCAAAACAGTTTGGAATTCCAGCAGAGGCAATCAGCCAGTTCTTAGCAATGATTAAAAAATAATCTTCACCAAGAGAAATATTACATTTATGGAGACGGTATTGACTGTCTCTTTTTTTATGGAGTTAAGATTTTTCCAAACTACTCCACTACTCCATCTGACAGTATTCTTTTTTCATACTTTTGCATAGGAATAGTGTAAAGGAAAGGGGCGAAGTCTTTGTATAATAGAGGGTAGATAATTAGACGAAAAAAGTAGATCAACAGGGAGGGTTAATTTATGGATATGATATCAAAAGACATATATTATATTGGAGTAAATGATCATAAAGTGGATCTGTTTGAAGGACAATACCCAGTGCCAAATGGTATGGCTTACAACTCCTATATCATCAAAGATGAAAAAATCATGGTAATCGATACTGTAGATGCCGGATTCGGTGGCGACTGGCTCATGAATATCATTCGTGTTCTTGGAAAAAGCATGCCTGACTATCTTTTGGTTCAGCATATGGAACCGGATCATTCTGCAAATATCGCAGATTTCATGAATATTTACACAAATACAACAATTGTATCCAGCGCCAAAGCATTTACCATGATGAAAAATTACTTTGGAACAGATTTTCCAGATCGTCAGATTGTGGTAAAAGAAGGTGACACTCTCTGCCTTGGAGAACACACTCTCGCTTTCGTGGAAGCACCGATGGTTCATTGGCCTGAAGTCATCGTAACTTATGATACCAAGGACAAAGTATTATTCTCCGCAGATGGTTTTGGTAAATTCGGAGCAAATGATGTGGAAGAAGAATGGGCTGACGAAGCCAGACGCTACTACATCGGTATTGTTGGACAGTATGGCAACCAGGTTCAGAGTCTCTTAAAAAAGGCCGCTGCCCTTAAACTTGACATCCAGACAATCTGCCCAACTCATGGTCCTGTCCTTAACAATAATCTGGGATACTATCTGAATCTCTATGATAAATGGTCCTCTTACACACCAGAAGAAGAAGGTATCGTTTTGGCCTACACTTCTGTTTACGGACACACCAAAGAAGCGGTCGAAAAATTAAGAGATAGATTGATCGAATATAAGGCTCCAAAGGTTGTTGTTTACGACCTTGCCAGAGATGATATGTCCGCAGCGGTTAGCGATGCTTTTCGTTACAGCCGTTTGATTCTTGCAACAACCACATATAACTCAAATATGTATCCGTTTATGCATGATTACATCCATCGTCTTGTAGAGCATAAATTCCAGAAACGTAAAGTGGGACTCATGGAAAATGGTTCCTGGGCTCCTAGAGCAGGCTCCCTTATGAAATCCATGCTCAGCCAGTGTGATGCCATCGATTTCGCAGAAAATATGGTGACCATTCACTCCGCACTTAATTCAGACAGCGAAGCAGCAATTGATCAGTTAGCCAAAGAAATGTGCATGGATTATCTGCAGCAATGCGATGAAACAGCCAACAAATTGGATCTCAGCGCATTATTCCGCATCGGCTATGGTCTCTATGTGGTAACCTCCAATGTATTTGGTGAAAAAGGTGGCTGTATCGTCAATTCTGTCACCCAGCTTACCAACAGCCCAAACCGTGTGGCAGTCACCATCAATAAGGCAAATTATACTCACGATCTGGTAAAAGCATCCAAGATGCTCAATGTCAACTGTTTATCGGTCGATGCTCCATTCTCTATCTTCCAGAATTTTGGGTTCCAGACAGGACGAGAATGCAACAAATTTAAAGAAATTGATTATCTCACTTCTTTAAATGGGCTCCCATATCTTACCAAATATATCAACGCATTTATGTCTTTGAATGTAAAAGATGAGATTGACCTTGGCAGCCATACCATGTTTGTATGTAGTATCTCTGAATCCAGAGTAATGTCAAAGAAAGAAACCATGACATACAATTATTATCAAAATAACGTAAAACCTAAGCCGGAAGTTGCAGAAAAGAAAGGCTACGTATGTAAAGTCTGCGGCTATATTTACGAAGGCGATACTTTACCAGCCGATTTCCAGTGCCCGGTTTGCAAACATGGTGCAGCGGATTTTGAGAAATTATAAAAACCCACAGAAAAAGCCCTCAGATCACATGATCTGAGGGCTTTTTCTGTGGGTTTATTTTGATGTTTCTTCTTTTTCTTCCTTTTTTGGCATAAATCTTTTTTTATTGGTAATACTAATAAATCTCTTGGTAAGAATAAGAACTACAATTGAAAGTACATAGATCATGTTCTGCAAAGGTGGAAGATCTGCCAGAATCATGTGTCTTGCAATAACGAACATGATGGTCTCCAGTACGTTGGTGGAGGTAGGTTTACAAAGCATTTTTAAGAACTCGATTCCTACTACCATTGTTAATACTTGTTCTAAGAACTCGTTGAGCCCCGACCATTCTCCGGACATGATATAATGTCCCAGCATTGGAACAAGGGAAGCGGTACCAACGATACAGGCGATAAATACAAGAATTGCAACAATCAGTTCCAACACGACACTGGTATGAGTGCCCATATCCTGCAAATATTTTTCCAACCGTTCAAAAGCTTCTGATGTTTTTTTCTTAGGTCCTTCCATCTTTTTACACTCCTTATATTATATTCCCACACATACTCATCGACAATTTTTATACTACTTCGATGAAATAAATATTAATATAATATTAGCACAAAATATAAGAAAATAACAATTGAATTCTATTATAATAAGTCTCTTTCGTCCACATACCCGAGCAGTTTTCCCTGGGCTTTGATGAATTCCTCATATTCTTCTCTGCTGTCCTGTCGGAACTCAAAGGTAACGTATTTCGGATCCATGCGCTCAATCAGTTCTTTCACCCCTTCTCCAATAAATGGCTGGTGAAGATCAATCTGGTTGGCATGGTTATAAGCAAAAGTATAAAGCTCATAAAATGGTATCTGATCAAAATCTAGTCTTCCATTTCCATTTTTCCATTCTTTTTTCTGTCTCATCTTATAAGCTCCACCTAGTGACATCTGCAAATGGATTCCTTTGATCCAGTCTGTAACAGGAAACCCTTTCTTTTCATGATTATCAATCATTTTATTCAGATAAGTTACCGCATCTTCTGCAGTTCTAAGACGACAGTTTGTATTCATGTAATGTCCGATATCTAACATGATACCTTTTTTCTCATATTGAATTCCTTCGATCAATCGTCTGGTTAAATATGGATCTTTCATGGTAAAACCACTCCACCACAAATTTTCCACCAGGAATTCAAAAGAATAGTTTTTTCCTGCCAGAAGCATATTAATGGCTTCAATGGCAGCATCAATGACCTGGCGATTAGTGTAACGATACTTGTAGGTATAACTTTCCCTTAAGGTCACCTCAGACACATGGAAGACTACATATTTGGCACCGATTTCTTCCGCGTAATCAAGGTCCTTTCGAAATGGTTCAAGAAAAGATTCACGATCCATTCCACCATAATATTGAATCCATTGATCCCTGGAATCAAAATCGTGATCCAGTCGTTTGTATTCACCCAGCCAGAAATCCATCCAGAAGATATGGAAAAAGAGATGAACACCATTTACCATATCTGGTCGGATCTTCCCCTGATCGGATTCCCCTGCAAGAATGATTTCCAAGCCATTTAAACCACCTTGCTTATAATATTGTTCAATATCTCTGCTATCCTGAAAGCGGTCTAACATTCCACTGTATACCGCAAAATTCATGGATCTGCATTCAGGTAAATGTCTCATATTCCTCTCCTTTGCCCTATCGGATCAAACCGTATTTCACCTTGATTCTCTGTAGCTTTTCCAGCATTGGTTTTGCTCCCACCCACAAAAACAGGAAGGTGGAAACTCCTTTTACAAGATCCACCGGCACTCCAGAGATATAATAGGCCAACAAGGTCTTCCAGTTTGGCTCCCCAATACTCATGAACATGGATGCCGGATTCATGATTCCACCATACACCAAAAATCCCATGAGAAAACCAAAGATACTCAAAGGCAGACGTCTTGTTGGAAGATAACCGGTCTCATAAAGTATACCGGATAAGAATCCGATGAGACCCATGGCAAACATCTGCCAAGGTGTCCATGGTCCCTGACCAAAGATAAAATTACTGACCAGCATGGACATGGCCCCTACTAAAAAACCAGATTCTCCTCCAAAAGCGATACCGCTGATGATGGTGATGGCATAAATGGGTTTAAAATCCGGAATCATGAAGAATGCAGCTCTGCCTGCACAATTTAATGCAATCATGGTAGCAAGAACTACCAGCTCCCTGGCTTGCGGTTTCCTGCCTTCAAATACCATAAAAAATGGAATGAGAGCATAGATCATAATAACCAAACTAAGGAAATAGTATATCCTGCTGCCAAATATTTTCTGCAGGATGCTTTGATCTAAATTATATGCTGTATTTCGGAAGAAATACATGCCAATCAGCACTGTGATTGGTATGGCAATGAGTAGAAGAAACAAAGCCATTTTCGTCCTCTTTGACAAGGATCTTTTCTCTTGTTCCTTCCATTCCAAGCTATCAACTAAGAAAAGATCCGCTTGAGTATCTGACCATGCGCTTCCATCCTGAGATCTTTCCTTCCTACTTTTTTCAGGAAGAATCTTGTCCCAGACTCCCATTACCTCCTCTTTCTTCTCTTTCTTTTTTAAATGTTTGGAAAATAAGCTGTCATAAGCTACTTCTTCTGCCTGATAAAAATCCTTCAAAAAGTCAGTCTTTACCGATTGAGACATGCCACCACATCCTTTCCCGTCACTGCATCCGGCGCATATTTTCTGGCCATGCGGTTTGCTGCTGTGGTATAGAAATTGTTGCCTGGGAAGAATTCTTTCGGAGTTCCGGAGGCCACAATACCGCCATCGAAAAATAATCCGCAACGATCTGCATAGGAAGCACAGAATTCAATATCATGGGAAATCATGAAAATACTGACACCCTCTGCTTTCAGACTTGCCAGAATATCGGCAAATTCTTTCTTAAAGTAGCTATCCAGTCCTTTGGTCGGTTCATCCATTAAAAGAAGCTTTGGTCGAAGAAGCAAGATTTTAGCCAGAGCCAGTCTCTGCTGTTCCCCGCCAGAAAGATCGTATGGATGGCGATGCATCAATCCCTGTAAATGAGTCAATTCTGCAATGCCTGCCACCGCTTCTTTTTTGTCCATGGACAAATGATAGTCTTCGTTTTTCTTCTCTTTGAAACCGCCTACCATCTCATAGAGTTCCTCTTCCACAGTCTTTTTTACGAAGAGAGATTGTGGATTCTGTGGCAATACTCCAAGAAAACCACGGAAAAGCTCCTGATCTTTGTATCTGCGGATATCTTTTCCCTCTAAAAGAATCTTGCCTCGATATGGTTTTCTCAAACGACATAATAAAGATAATGTGGTGCTCTTTCCTGTACCATTTCCTCCTAAGAGACAGAAAAATTCTCCTTTATAGAGCTTTATATTGGCTCCTTTTACCACGTCTGGAAGATCTTTTTCATAGCGGAACCATAGATCTTTCCCCTCCAAGAGGACTTCCTTTTCTAATGCTTTATCCTTTTTTTCGGATGTAAATTGCCCGAAGTATCTTTTTCGGATTGCCTTCCCACATCTTTGATGGAAGGGATGCCTCGTTCTTTACATACCGTATCCATCCATTGTCTTCCATCCCTGACCGTGATTGGACATGGGTGGTTTTCTTCTGTTTCTACCATACTATAAATCTGCATCGGAACGGGCATGGCAAGGAACATCTCATGATCTCTCTCCTTTAAGATATGTCCGATTTCAGAAGGGGTTCCAATGGCAAATATTTCACCACGATCCATCACAATCACCCGATCCGCCGCTGGAAATACCTCTTCCAAACGATGTTCTGTCAGAATAATCGTTGTTCCAAGATCTCGATTAATTTTCTTTACCGTTTCTAAAAAATCCGATGCTGCGATTGGATCAAGCTGAGAAGTTGGCTCATCTAAAACAAGTAAATCCGGATGCATGGCCATGATGGATGCCAGATTAAGAAGTTGTTTTTGTCCACCAGATAGCTCTGCCACATTTTTATAGAACCAATCCTGGATGCCAAAATAAGATGCCATCTCTGCCACACGGATACGAATCTCCGGTGTGGAATACCCAAGACTTTCTAGTCCAAAGGCAAGTTCATGCCACACCTTATCCGTTACAATCTGGTTGTCTGGATTCTGCAGTACATATCCGATTCTCTGCGTCTGCTCCCGGTTATCCATTTCTTCTAAGACCATTCCATCAAAAAGGATCCTTCCCATGCGCTTACCATGAGGTGTCAGAGGCGTCTTTAAATGGGTAAGAAGGGTACTCTTTCCACAGCCACTCTTTCCACAAAGGACAATAAACTCACCTTCTTCAATATTCAGATTTATGTGATTTAAAGCACGGATTTCTTCTTTTGGATAAGCAAAGGAGAGATCTTCAATCCTTAAAATGTCTCCCATAGTCGATAGCCTCCTATCATCTTACCATCGGTCTGATTTCTTCTTCTTTCCCACATGACACGATCCACAAGCTCCAGGATCACCGGCATCATAGAAAAAAGGAAAAAACAAGCAAAAACCAGGGTACTTTTTAGATTCAATGGCAATCCTTCCACCACAATCCTAGGATTATATCTGGAAAATGTATAGCCTTTCATGGCCCCAATCAAAACTCCTGCAAAAGTCACTGTCATGGCTGTCAGGCAGATGCCATCTCTTTTATCAAAATGAAAGATGGCAAAAGCACTTCTTCCTTTTTCTCCATAACCACGACATTTCATAGAATCCGCAGTATCAATCGCGTTCTCCAAAGCCCAGGTCACAAGGATGGAGAAAATTGTAATTCCATGTTTCACTCTTTTGATCAGGCTTCCATTTTCCGTGCTTCTGCCAATGCATTTCTGCCCATTGGCAATCACGCCCGCTTGCCTGCTAAAACGAGGAAGGAAACGAAGCGCCATGGATAAAACCAAAGACAATGCCGGAATCATTTTTCCAAAAAGATAAATAAATTTATCCGAGGTCATGACTTCTGTATAGCAGGAAAACCAAGTGATTACTCCAGCTAACATCAAAGCCATCACAAGTCCGTAAACACAAGACTCTAAAGTAAATGGATTGCCATTGGGAAGGTAACCCAAGGTGGTCACACCATAATGATTGAACAAAGGATTCATTGCAGCTGCTATGATCATGACCGGTAGCGTTAATATTAAATTGTTTCTGATAGTAATCTTCCATCCTTTTAAAAGAGCACTATAACAAATCCCGCTAAAAAGGGATATTCCCAGGATCAATGGGTGTGTCACAAACATTGTGACACCCATCACTCCTGCAAAAAAGATCATATTTAATACTGGATGGTAAGTTGAGAATGTATCTTTCATAAGAATCCTCGATTCTTCTATTCTTCATAGATCAATGCATAGAGTTGTCTCCAACATCTTTTCCAAGATCACAGGTATATACCCAGTTGATTGCATCTCCGTCTTGTACTGTATACTTACTGCAGCCATAATTTGGGAACCATCCATTTACATTAAACATCCAGCCAGATAATTCTCCACAATCAAACTCATAGAGCTGGTTGATTCCTTCTACATAAGCAGAATTATAAGCTGGTGTAAAGGAAGATTCCAGATGGATGCCATAAGCTTTACAAACAGCCTGCAGTACATCATGAACTGAATCCCCTTCGGCAAACTCTACTTTGGTTGCTTTTAAAATCCAGCCATTGGATGGAACAAATTCTTCTTTCCCTGCAGTAAGGTTATCCATATTCTTTAAAATGGTGGAACAATTAATGGAAATGGTACAGGTATGTGTCACATTCTCGCTTACTACTTCATTGTTCTTCACATCTCCATTTTGGCTATTGCCAGCATTGGCTTTGCTATTTCCGCTGCTTTTATTGCTTCCACCAGAAGAATTGCTATTTTCAATACCACTGCTTTCACTGTTATCGTTTTCTTCGTCGGAATTCTCATTGGAAATATTCGAATCCTTTTCACCATTTGCTGCCGAAGCACCCTGATTTTGAATATTAGCGATACCACCTACCAGATAACAGTCACCGTCTAAAGTAGTCACATTCATGGTAAGCTTTGTGCTTGGCTCATTTTCTATATTCACATCGCTCATCTTTGCCAGTTTTCCATTTTGTTCTTTCAATAAAAGAACCGTATCCGATTTCCAGTTTTCTGGAAGAACTAACTCTAAAGTTGGAACACAGATCAATCCCTTGCCATTCATGGTCATCATCAGGGCTTCTATGGCGTTGTTGGCATTTTTCTTTATCTCATCAAGTCCTTCTGTGGTAAATGTAATTTTCAGATTTTGATCTTCTGGATTCTGAATCTGATTACAGTCAAAAATCCAGGTATATTCGATTCCAGAATCATCTGTTCCATGGAAAGATACTTTTTTATCCTCGCCTGCCACGGTCTCAAACATTGCTTTGGTGATAATGCCATCTTCTGGAATTTCATTGACATCCGCCAATGACTCTGTTTTTACACTTGTCTTTTTGTCAGGCTGTGCTGGAACTGGAGCGGGAACTCCATCATTTTTTGCACATGCTGAAAGAAAGAGACATCCTAACATAGCAATGATAAAGATTATCATGGATACTATTTTTTTTCGATTCTTCATGGTTCCTTCTCCTCCTAACATTTCATATTCCAAATCATTTGGTCTTCTTTTTGCCTTTTTTTACATAAAAGATAAAAAATCCAATGGTTCCTAAAATACCTGTTCCTGAAAGAACATATGGCAGAGGACCGCTGGTTTTTCTTCCATTAAGGTTCCTGTCATTCTGATCGACATCCTCCTCGCTTTCTTCAGAAATCTCTGAGTTTTCTTCCTCTGTATCTTCTTCCGAGATATCATCATTTTCGTAATTTTCTGCCACATAATCCTCTCCCTCAAAAGACCATCCAGATTCCGTGGATTCTCCTTCCGCAGGATTCTGCTCTTGCTCCCCAGAAGAATTACTATCTCCATTTTGATCTACATCTTCCTCTTTCGCAGCATTCCCTGTCTGCACTGGTCCTGTCGGTGACTGCTTTGTAACATTCCCTGTCTTTACGGATCCTGTTGGTAGCTGTTTTTTGCTGGTGGATACAGCAGGTTTTTTATTCACTGTTTTAGTAGATACTTCTTTCACAATTACGGTGCAAGAAGCTTTCACACCACTTCCATCTTTTGCAGTCACCGTGATTGTCGCAGTCCCTTTTTTCACAGCAGTCACAAGTCCACTCTGGCTTACGCTTGCAATCTTTTTATTGGAGGAAGTCCAGCTGACAGCTTTCTCCGATGCATTGGAAGGAAAGACGGTTACTTTTAAACTCTTTTTTTTGCCTTTATCCAGTGTAACCTGACTATAATCCAAAGAGACTTTGCTCACTTTCACCTTGAGAGCTTCCGTATTATTTTCCGGCTTGGCCGGACTTGGGTTTTCCGTGGACTCTTCTTCTTTTGAAGAATTTTCTTCTGCCCTTCCTTCGAGGGATAAGCGAAGATCACTGAGATCATACAAACTTGTCTTCCCTTCAAGTAATCTTTTATAAGCAACCATTGCATACATTCCCTGTTCGGTTGCCATCCCATTGATTTCTCTTACGCCACCATCACTTCCGGGAAGCATATGCATAAAGCCTCCTTCTGCAAGATAGTACTGACACAAAGCATCCAATGGAGATTTTCTATTTTTGATAAATCGAGAGTCTTGATTACAATCGATTCCCAAAGAACTCAAAGCTACTATGATTTGTGCTGTGCTTTCTGAAGTCTCATTTCCAAAGGTGGCATATCCTCCGCTGGATTGCTGGCTGGCAGAAAGCCAATATAAAGCACGATCGATAGCTTTTTTCACTTCCTCTCGCTTGTCATAATATGGTGCCAAAGCCTGAATGGTCATGCCTGTAATATCACTGTCAGCATTGATTCCATCCAAAGACCAACCCCCTCCGGGAATCTCTTTATCCAGCAAATATTGAACAAGACCTTCTTCTGTTGTTTGCTCCACAGCCTCTGCATTTCTTGGAATTTCATAAGTTGGATGACTCTTTAAAGCAATAAGTGCCCATATTGGTCCGTTGAATCCCTGTTTTTTCACATTGGTAAAATCAGACAGATAATAGAAAAGATTATGTCCTTCCAGATTTTGAGCATTCTTACCTATGACAGTCATGGCAAGAATTAGCTTGGAATAATCCGTATATCGATTTCTGGTGATCTTCCAGTTGTTGGCAGTGAGATAATTTAATGTATTTTTATAAAATGTCAATTGGTATTGTTCTGGCACATCAAGTCCACTTCTCATCAGATCAAAAACATTCCAAATGCTGGAAAAATCCGGATTCGTATCTTTCTTAATTATATAAGAACGCACCGATGTCATCATACTGTCAATGGATGGTGAGCATTCTTCCGAAATCGTCGCAGCATTTACAGAAATGATTGTCTTTAAACCAACATCCATGCCAATGGAGTATAATGCGAACAATATACCTATTAAAATCATTTTGATTCTTTTCTTCATCTCGTCTTCTCCATTTATAAACTTTTGTTATTCCCTACAATCCTAAATAACAAATCATGTTTTTGTTACTTGGGATAACAGATAATACTTTGAAACATTTCTTCATAAAAACTGAACGATTTGGATTTTAAGCAGGAAATGTCAAGATGACATTTCCTGCTTAATGATTCATGACTTTTTATTACTTTTTAATTGTTACTGTCTTTTTCTGACCCTTGCCTTTGAGTAATCTCTTATAGCTGCTTAACTGTTTTGCTGGCACTTTAATCACAGCTTTTTTGTAGATACCATAAAATGCTTTGCTTCCCACTTTTTTAAGATATGGGGATTTTACAGTAATTTTTTTCACAAGCTTATCACCATAAAATGCCTGTTTACCAATTGTCATCACATTTTTGCCAATTACAACAGATTTTGCTTTCTTCTGACTCTTAAAGGCTTTATCAGCAATTGCAGTTACTTTAAAGCTGACATTTTTGTAGTTCACACTTGTCGCTACATTGATTTTGGTAAGTTTCTTATTTTTATAACCCATAATCATTACAGTAGGATCTTTTACAAGATTACTGGTTACTTTATATTTATAACCTTTTACTACAAAAACAGTTCCAAGTTTCACTGCAACCGTTTTTTCAGCTGGTGGATTTACCACAGGAACATTTTCTGTAGAGCCATTTCCACCATCGGATCTCTCCATTTCTGTTACTTTCGCATCAATTGCATTTTTTGCTGCCATTGCTTCTGCATCCGCATTCACAATTGCTTTCGCTTCTTCTGATAACGCTGCATAAGCATTCTGAATTGCTTTTAGCTGATCCTTGCTTGCTGTTGAAAGATCTGCAGCTTTGATTTTTTCAATGACATCCTGGGCTGCTGCCTGATCTGCAGCATCTTTTGCTTCTTTTAATTCCTCATATTTACTTTCTGCATCGGTAAGTAGCTGTAATGTTTCCGCAGGTACATATGTTTTATTTTCTTCTGTTAATTCATCATATGCTGCCCTTGCTGCCTCAATAGCATCTTTACTAGTTAAAGTAACTTCTCCAATCGCTGCAATTTTATCAATGGCATTCTGTGCAGGATTCTTTACTTCGATGGTAATATCTGGAAGAATACCAAGATATCCTTCTTTCGTTGCTGCATTTAAGTTCGGAGCTTTTCCAGCTTCTAAAGTAATTCCACGATGATTGCCAAATGGATCACCATAGCCAAAGAGGAATACACTACCGGAAGTAAGCTTTAATTCTCCAGGAGCTGCTGCCTTATAAGCATTGCCAACTTTTACTGTTTTTCCATAAGCATTGCTGCCAAATGATAAAGTATAGCCTAAAGTCTGTGCATTCTGGTTGGCAGGGAAATTATACTGTCCGGCTTTACCACAGATGATTGTGCCATCTGGATCTAAGTATGTGAGGTATGCTGTCATATTGTATACACCTGCAAGTTTATTTGCCGGGTTATATACCTTGTCAAATACTACCTTAATTTCATCGCCAGGATATACATCTTGACCATCATTTACAGTGTAGGATACTGGTTTTGCAGAAATAATCTGATATTCTGTTTTTCCATTTTTTGTAACTTTTACAATGTTACGTCCTTTTGTCAAAGGAACTTCAAAGCTTCCATCACTCTTAGCAGATACTGGAGCAAATCCGTTGAAGCTCATATGATCTCCCAGAACAGGATTTGCCACTGCAACACTACATCCTTCTTCTGGAGTAAATGTATAAGTACCCTGATTGCCTAAGTAATAAATAATATCATGTTCTGCATCAATGGCATCACCAGAAAGCTTACCAGCTGTAGGATCCTCTGGATTACGTCCTTCATTGATTGTCATATTGGTACGAATACCACTGTCTTCTGCTCCTACACTTACTACAAACACTCCTGTATTTTCTGGCCAGCTTGCTCCAAAGAATGGACCACCTAAGCCTTGTGGATAATTCATAGCATCGTAAGTTACGAGAACGATTGCAGTTCCTTCTCCCTCTGCGGTAAGAATGCCCTGATCGGATACCGAAACAACAGAATCATCTCTCTGGCCATTTTCATTGATCACTGCATAATGGTAATCTGGTTCCACGAAAACATTGTTAATGGTAGTGTTTACTGCTTCCCAGTTACGAAGGTTAATTAACTGATAAGTATCTCCAGCTGCATCCATCTTCAGATAACCCTGTGGGTTAATATTAAGATATACATCTGCAACATTATAACCATTGTTGGAATTGACATCTCGATCAATTGTTGTTTTTGTTTTTCCTTCTGGCTGGAGCATGTCTTTGGTAACTTCCATTTCCCAGCCCTGAGCTGCTACAAACTTATTAAAGCCTGCATAGGTGATATAATCATCACCGCTGACACGATAATAGTATTCTTTATTATTGGTTAAACCTGTATAATAATAGGTTTTTGTTCCAGCCTCTTCGTTTTCTACCATGATACCTGCCTCTACCGGTGTAAATGGCTGGTAGTTATAGGTAGTATATGTTTTTAATTTAAGAGAATAGCTTGCATCTGCAGGAACTGTGATTTTAGCATCGGTTACTGCTACATGAACGGTATAAACAGTCGTATCTGTGCCATCATAATGTCCTGGCCATCCTTCTCCATTACATACTACTTTAAGGGTTGTAGTTCCACTTGCTGCAATCGGAACTTCCTTTCCCATCTTAATACCACTGTTGAATGCTCTCGCATCTGTTTTTGAAAGATCATAAGCATCTTCTATACATTTTTCATCATCATCTGTTGCTTCAGAGGAAAATACTCTTACCTGATAATTCTTGTAAGATGCAATTGCAGTCACATCTAAGCTACTACTTCCTTTTGGTACAAACAATGTATACTCTGTTTTGTCTTTTGCAAATGGCTGATCTAATACGCCTTCAGAGAAAGACAGGCTACTTAAGGCAGAAGAAGCATTCATATAATCTGCTCCAATATCAGCACCCCAGGCACAGGTATACATCATGTGGATTTCATCACCATCCATAATTCCTTTGTTGGCAACTGTGTAGGCGTTAAATCCTTCATTTGTAAACCAGTCATTGAGAGTTCCCATCCATCCTGATTGCTCTCCTCCATCAAATTCTTCTAAGTCATGAATGGAAGAAATGTAACCTTTGTCAGCACCTTTTTGCTCATAGTCTCCTAAAGCATCAACGATACAAGTCATGGCAGTGGAATCCTCTTTCAGTTCCACAGTTTTATCCACCAAGATACCGTCCCAAGGAGCTCCATTTTCTTTGCTGAAGGTAGCATTCTCTACAATGACATGCACCTTACCAAATTCCGACGAATCAGGCGTCACTTCTTCTGCAAATACTGTGAAAGGCTGCAAGCCGACCACACATGCAAGAACTGCTACAATCATCAATAATCTTTTCATGATGTTCTTCATAATAACCCTCCTTTATTATTGGCGGTTTTTCTTCAACCGCATGGTATCATTAATAAAAAAAGTGCCATCTCCACTCCAACGCTCCGAAAACCATGCTCATAAAAATCTATGGATTTCGATACTTTGGTGCAGTGATAACACTTGCTTGAATTATGAGAATATCCCCATAATCTGTTGATTCACCTCTTCCCAAAGTGATCGACGTTTTCTCTCGTATCCTGGCTTCGCTTCGACCTCTAAAACTCCTTCTCGGATTCACTCCAATGGATGATCTTATGATCATGTTTTTTCGTCCACGTTACAGTAGGGGTAAGCCTGCTCCGGTTTTTCACCGGATTCCTGTTTATTTATATTTCATTATATTCAGAAAAACATAGGTTTTCAACACCTTTTTATTACACTATCAGGCATTTTAATTTCCATGTTTTTCCATTTATTTCTTATTATCTTTTAATAATTGATACGAAAAAACTCCCTACCTGGATAATATTTTTCGGTAGGGAGCTTGATTATTTTTTTTAATTAACCATAAACCGGAACATAGTAATAGACTTTACTTCCATCATAATAATAAAAACATACCCGGCTTGTAAAATCCGTTCTCATCCAATTTCGATACATCCACACATGGTCAATACATCGAATCATATTTCTTACTTCCTCTGTCAGATTGCCATCGGAGAACTTATAAGAGAATACATAATAATCGCCAGATGCAATGGTAATCTCCTCCAATTCTTCGGGGTATGCTATCTCCTGTTCCAGAACTGGTCCAAGAACATAGTCAAAAGAAAAATCATCCTCTTTCATAATTGCATGAAAGATGGCTATCTTTCTCTTCTCGTCGGCCAGAGGTGTATTTAACAGACAATCATACTTATTCTTCATCCAGTATGCTGTCATCTGTGGCAAATCAAGATCGATAGATTTTCTGTCTGTCCTTGACTTAATGATCTTGCCAACCATACGAATCTCTGGGATGGTCACTTTTTCTATCGCAATCTTATCAAAGTTTTCCTCATAATATTCTTCCATATTAATCAGATCAATGTTTACCGACTGATACTTGCAAGATGGAACACCAAATGCTTTTTTGAATTCTTTTTCATATTCTTTTATGGAGCCAAATCTATATTTTCTGGCAATATCAATCTTACTGATTTCTTCCGCATATATCTTCTGGGCTAAAACATATAGTTTTTTCTTCCAGATATAATCAGAAAGACTGATGTTATAACAAGACTGGAATTGCTCACGGTAAAAGATATCATGGTTACTGATCTTACTGATTGCTTTATCAAAGTCTTTTTCTGTCAATATATTTTCATCAATATACTTAATAATGTGGTCAATGGTGTGACTGGATATTTCCTTTTCTCTTTCAATCCCACCATAGCCAGAAATCAAAGGAATATAAAGATATGCCTTTTCCTCATCAAACATTTCATAGGTGAATCCCCATTTATCCGTCTCTTTTTTACTCAGAATCTGCCAGGAATAAAAGGCATGCCAAGTCATTTCTCTGGCATTATTGGCCGTATCAAAATAGTTCTTTCCCCTTGAAACAGAGAAAACCGCATATTTTCCTCCAGATATGGTCATGCGAACTTTTTCCGGATCAGCAGGAGTCTTCGGATCTACTTTTTGCCCCATAAGATAATGTGTTCTATATTCATCCTTCTCATCAGCCCACCATATGCCCCATGTATTTTCAGAACAACGCAGATCATTTCTATGGTTTGGATGACGAAATCCATAGGCTACATCCCACATCAAATCAATCGTTTTTTCTTTTGGAATCCTTACCAGATACCCCTCAATGGTGACATCCTCCACTATTTTATATTCTAAAGATAAGGGGGAGCCATTAATGTTTTTAAACATAGGCATATCTGGGAAAAGTGTCTTTTCCTTCATCTCTTTTGGAGTGAAGCCGAATTCTTTTTTAAATTCGTTGAAAAAATAATTGGGCTGAAATCCACAGCGTCTGGCTACGATATCAATTGGAATATAATCGAAATGAAGTAAGCTTGCAGCTTGATAGAGGCGATATTTGCGAAGTAATACCGCAAAAGTATATCCATATTTTTCGGACATGATGCGATTCAATCCTTTTGGTGTCAGACCAGCGTATTCAGCAATTTCATTGACTTTAATCTGCCTTTGATAATTATCTCTGATGTATTCAATTGCTTTTCCTAGTTTAATTAGTTGTTCTTTTTCCATAGTAGTCTCCAATCTTCAACCTAAGAACTATAATCACACATAATATGGCGAGAGTTGTTATAAAAAGAGTACCAACTTTGTTGGTACTCTCAGAGTGTAGACAAACTCCCATTTGTCGACACCTTCTCTTATTTATATTCTTATACGATTTTCTCTAATACATTTTCTAATTCATAATTAGTTTTTTTTCTGAAATGTAACTTTGAATCCTTCTTGTGCCCAAGTAAATATCGCCACTGCTACAATACTCCAAAAAACAACCAATGCATAGTTTAGCACTCCCCATTTATTCCAATTGTGACCAAAATAGTTATACTTAAAATGCTGGCGTAAGAATATTCTTCTTACTGCGACATGACTAATATACAATTCTAAGGAATACTTTCCACAAAGTTCAAAAAATCGATATAAATATCCTTTTTTAAGGCTCTTCAGGGGTAATGGTGGGTTAAAAACCGCCACAACCCCAGTGTTTAT
>JAUNNI010000040.1 GCA_030531555.1 Eubacteriales bacterium
CTTAAACTTGTTCAAGTTTTTCGTTCCCTGGATCTGATGTCTTGACATCACTCAGTCTCAGATCCGAATGAAATTTAAAGTGCAGATTTCTCTGCTTGAATTGAACTTTTCAAGGTTGTTTTGTTATTCAGTTATCAAGTTTCGTCCATTGCTTTTTCGCAAGCAACTCATTTATATTATCACATCTTCATGTTATTGTCAATAACTTTTTTATCTTTTTTTTCAACCATCTCATTTTGGTCAAAAAAAGATACGGAGAAGGAGGGATTTGAACCCTCGCACCGCGTAAACGATCTATACCCTTAGCAGGGGCACCTCTTCAGCCACTTGAGTACTTCTCCATATGCCTAAACAATAACAGATATGTAATTGTTACGCCGCTAACCACGACGCTTTATTATATTATCAGACACTCCATTTATTGTCAAGCATTTTTTATATATTTTATTGACATATCTTTTCAACAAATATTTAATCGTTATCTCATTTCCTATATATACATTATACAAAAATTCATGTTACAATAATTTTGACAATATATTTCTATGCATCCATAGTCTAAAAACTACTAAAGATGCACCCTAATACACCTATAGGAGGATACCATATGGAAAGAATCTTTAAAAATCACCGACAACATATCTTGCCGATTTTCTTTCTGGCAGTTCTGTTTTTCATTCACCCTGTAAAGGCAAATGCATTTTCAGTCCACGACCGCTGTGGTACAGATGTTTATTATTCTTATACCTCTGATAATGGAGTCCTTCGTATCAGTGGAAACGGACCAATGAATGATTACAGCTATAATTATGAAACCGAATCCTATGGACGACCATGGGAAAACTGGGACATTAAAACCCTGATCATTGAACAAGGAGTTACCCACATCGGATCCGATGCGTTTGGTGATGATCATTGCCGCTTTACCAACGTGGTATTACCATCTTCCTGTATTTCCATTGGAGAAAATGCTTTTTCCTCCTGTGAACAATTAACAGATATCACTCTTCCAGAAGGATTAAAAACCATCGGTAACTATGCTTTTGCTTCAAGTGGTCTTAAGTCGGTTACCCTTCCTTCCACACTTACCAGCTATGGCGATTGTATTTTCTCTTATTGCCCTTCCATTTCTACCGTCACAATTAACTGTAATAGAGTACCCGAATCAGCATTTGAACACTGTGGACTGATCAATAAAGTTACATTTTCCAGCAAATGTACCTCCATTGATCACTATGCTTTCTATGGATGTGATTTTCCTGGAAATGCAATCACCATTCCAAGCACTGTGAAATCCATTGCTCAAGCTGGAATTGGTTATGGTCCAGCAGGCGAAGATTGTTCCGAAACGAAAGGCACTCTTGTAATCATCGGCGCTACAGGATCTGGAGCATTTAACTATGCCAAAAAATATGGTTTTGAATTCCGCATCAGCGGATATACCGCTCCCAAAATCAAAAAGGCGGTAAATGTAAAAACAAGACGTATTAAGTTAACATGGAATCGTAAGACAAAAACTACCGGATATCAGATTGCCTATTCTCTTTCCAGTGGCTTTAAATCTGGAAATAAATACATTACGATCACAAAATATAAGACAACTACCAAAACAACCGCAAAACTGAAAAAGAATAAAACTTATTATATCCGTATCCGTGCCTACCGCACAGTCAGCGGAAAGAAATGCTACTCAACCTGGAGTTCTGCTAAGAAAGTCAAAATAAAAAAATAACATCCTTATTCACGAAAGAAGGACTTCTTATCTCAAAACAAAATAAAAGAGCATAAATAAAAGAGGGACACTTATAGGAAGCAGATTGATCGCCAGAAACGAATCTGTCAAATATAAGTGTCCCCGTTTTATTTTATCGAATTTTTCCAAAGGCTTTTTCCCTATATATAATTTCTAATGCAGCCTTCCTTTTTATCTCTTCCATTCTACCGTAGCGGTCTCGTAGAGGTTATTTCCCTCGCTGTCGATGACAACGATCACCGGAAGATCTTCGATGGTCAGCTTACGGATGGCTTCTGTGCCTAAATCTTCATAGGCAACCACTTCTGCTTCTTTAATACATTTGGATAAAAGAGCACCAGCACCGCCAACCGCTGCAAAGTACACTGCTTTATGTTCTATCATGGCATCAATGACAGCCTGAGATCGTTTTCCTTTTCCAACCATCCCTTTTAAGCCAGCCGCGAGCATATCTGGTGTATATTTATCCATTCGACTACTTGTAGTAGGACCAGCAGAGCCAATCACCTGACCTTCGCGCGCTGGGCTTGGTCCAAGGTAATATAATACATTTCCATTTAATTCGATTGGGAGTGCTTCACCGGCATGCATAGAATCATACATTCTTTTGTGTGCCGCATCACGTGCAGTATAAATAGTTCCTGTGAGATATACATAATCTCCCGCTTTTAATTCTTTGATCTGTTCCTCCTGAAAAGGAACCGGAATAATCTTCTTCATATTTCTTCTCCACTCATAAATCGACCGATTCTGTACGGCACTGGATTATAATTCTCTGGTTACATGACGATTTACATGACAGCACATATTTACAGCAAGAGGCATTCCTGCGATATGTGTGGCAAATGTATTGACATTGACAGCAAGAGCAGTCACTCTTCCACCTAAACCGGCTGGTCCGATTCCAAGATTATTTACCTTCTCAAGAAGATCTTCTTCCATTTCCTTAATGTGTGGTAATTCGGAATGTTCTCCTACTTTTCTGGTCAGGGCCTGTTTTGCAAGAAATGCTGCCTTTTCAAATGTTCCACCAACTCCGACACCGACAACAACCGGTGGGCAGGCATTTGGGCCAGCATCTTTTACTGCCTGAAGGACTGCTTCCTTAGCGCCCTCCATACCATCTGCTGGCTTCAGCATAAAAGTACGACTCATATTTTCGCTGCCAAATCCCTTTGGCGCAACGGTCATACGGAAGGTATCACCTGGTACGATATTGTAATGAATGATAGCCGGGGTATTATCTTTTGTATTTTCGCGGATAAATGGGTCTTTTACCACAGATTTTCTTAAGTATCCGTCCACATATCCCTGACGAACACCTTCATTGATGGCATCCCCAAGGAAACCACCTTCGATTTTTACTTCCTGGCCAAGGTCCACAAAAACTACAGCCATACCAGTATCCTGACAGATTGGAATACGTTCTTCTCCCGCAATGGCAAGGTTATCCTGTAACTGGCCCAGAATCTGACATCCCAGTGGGCTTTCTTCTTTTTCCTGTGCATTCTTTAAAGCTGCCTTCATATCATCCGACAGAAAATAGTTTGCTTCCATGCACATCTCTCTTAAATTCGCAGTGATTGTATCTACGTGAATTGTTTTCATTTTCTACCTCTCATTATTTAGAAAAAGGGGAGCCTCACCATCAAATGTTATGGCGGTGTGACATCCCCTTGTAAGCTTATTCTTCTTCCTCTTCCGTCATTGTTACCTTAGCAACTCGAGCAACCAAAACATCACGGTCTGCATCGACATTCATCAGTTTCACGCCGGAAGTATTTCTTCCGATAATGGAAATGTCCTTCGTCTTAATACGGATAATGATACCTTCGGTGGTGATCATCATGATCTCTTCCTCATCATTTACCGTCTTGGCGCCGACAACATATCCCGTCTTATCCGTAATTTTGTAGCAACGCAAGCCTTTACCGCCTCGATGCTGTACACCGAATTCTTCCATTGGGGTACGTTTTCCTAATCCTTTTTCTGAAACGAAGAGTAAATCATCCCCCTCAGAACTCAGCTGCATAGCAACGACTTCATCGCTGTCATTTAAGTTCATACCAATGACACCCATGGAAACACGTCCGGTTTCTCTTACATCATCCGAATGGAAACGGATGCACTGGCCTTCTTTGCTGATTAAGAAGACATCGTCCTCAGGACTACAGATCTTCACTTCGATCAGCTCATCATCCTCGCGTAAAACAATAGCAGAAAGACCAACTTTACGGATGTTTTTGTACTCGGATAAACGAGTCTTTTTGGCGATTCCTTTTCGGGTAGCCATAAGGATGAAGCGATCTTCTTCTTCCATATCCACATCCACTGGAATGATGGCATGGATCAGCTCGCCTGGTGCAAGCTGGAGAAGGTTGATGATATTCACACCTCTTGCGGTTCTTCCTGCTTCTGGAATCTCATATCCTTTGAGACGGTACACACGACCTTTGTTGGTAAAGAACATAATGTAGTTATGTGTGTTCGTCATGAACATATCATTGATATTGTCATTTTCAATCATGTTCATTCCCTTGATGCCCTTACCACCACGGTTCTGGCTCTGGAAATTTTCCGGATCCATACGCTTGATATAGCCAAGGTTAGAAAATGTGATCATGACATCTTTTCTTGGAATCAGGGACTCATCACTTAAGTCTTCTTCATCCATCTTGAGGGCGGTTCTGCGGTCGTCCCCGTATTTATCTCGAATTAAGGTAATTTCTTCCTTAATTACGCCTAAAAGTACTTTTTCATCTGCAAGAATTGCTTCTAAGCGGGTGATTAATACCATAAGCTCATCGTATTCGTTCTGCAGCTTATCTCTTTCCAAACCGGTAAGAGCACGAAGACGCATATCAACAATGGCCTGGGCCTGCGCTTCGGAGAATTCGAAACGCTTAATCAAGTTGGCTCTGGCTTCAGCAACATTGGCGGAAGCTCGGATAATTGCGATTACTTCATCAATGAAATCAAGGGCTTTTAAGAGACCTTCCAAAATGTGGGCACGCTCTTTGGCTTTGTTGAGCTCGTACTTGGTTCTTCTTGTCACAACATCCTTCTGGTGGTCAAGGTAATGAAGGAGCATTTCCTTTAAGTTGAGCACCTTAGGCTGATTGTTAACCAGGGCCAGCATGATAATACCAAAAGTATCCTGAAGCTGGGTATGTTTGAAGAGCTGATTCAGCAGCACATTTGCATTGACATCTTTGCGGGTTTCAATACAGATACGCATACCCTGACGGTTGGATTCGTCACGAAGCTCGGTGATTCCATCAATCTTTTTCTCTTTAACAAGCTCAGCAATCTTCTCGATCAGTCTTGCTTTATTTACCATATATGGAAGCTCAGTTACAACAATACGCTGTTTCCCATTGTTCATTGGCTCGATGTCGGTTACGGCACGAACCTTTACTTTTCCTCGACCGGTGCGGTAAGCTCTCTCGATCTCACGACGTCCTAAAATAGATGCTCCGGTTGGGAAGTCAGGACCTTTGATGATCTCCATCAGTTCTTCGATGTCAGTCTCACGATCCTCCTCCACCTGGTTATCGATAATCTTCACAACACCATCGATGGTTTCGCGAAGGTTGTGTGGAGGGATGTTGGTTGCCATACCTACTGCGATTCCCTGCGCTCCATTTACCAAAAGGTTTGGATAGCGGGATGGAAGGATGGTAGGCTCCTTCTCTGTCTCGTCAAAGTTCGGCATGAAATCAACGGTATCTTTATAGATATCTGCTGTCATTTCCATGGAAATCTTGGAAAGACGAGCTTCTGTATATCGCATCGCAGCCGCTCCGTCACCATCGACGGAACCGAAGTTACCATGACCGTCCACAAGCGGATATCTCGTGGACCATTCCTGTGCCAGATTAACCAGCGCACCGTAGATAGAACTGTCGCCATGTGGATGGTATTTACCCATGGTATCACCAACGATACGGGCACATTTTCTGTGTGGTTTATCCGGACCATTATTGAGTTCGATCATGGAATATAAAATTCTTCGCTGAACCGGCTTTAATCCATCTCTTACGTCAGGAAGTGCTCGGGAAACGATAACACTCATGGCATAATCGATGTAAGAGGTCTCCATCTTTTGTTTCAGATCAACCTCTTGAATTTTGTCAAAAATATTGCTCTCGTCCATTTTAATCTCCTGCTCGTGTAACATTCTGTGTTAGCAGAACGTCTTGGGGTTTCTAGGTCTCAAAATTTATACGTCTAAATTCTTTACATACTGTGCATTTGCTTCAATAAACTCACGTCTTGGCTCAACCTGATCGCCCATGAGAACACTGAAGGTAAGATCCAGCTCAGATTTGCTCTCTTCATCCATGTTCACACGAAGAAGGATACGTTTTTCCGGATCCATGGTGGTCTCCCATAACTGGTCGGCATCCATTTCTCCAAGACCTTTGTATCGCTGAATCTTATTATTTCCGTCACGTCCAATCTCTGTGAGGATATTGTTCAATTCATCATCGCTGTAGGCATACCATACTTTTTTATTCTTCTCCACTTTGTAAAGTGGTGGCTGTGCCAGATATACATAGCCCTGGCGAATCAGTTCTGGCATGTAACGATAGAAGAATGTGAGAAGTAATGTGGCGATGTGAGCACCGTCCACGTCGGCATCGGTCATGATGATAATCTTATGATATCTCAGTTTTTCAATATCAAAGTCTGTCTGTACACCGGTTCCGAATGCGGTGATCATGGCACGAATCTCAGCATTGGCCAAGATCTTGTCATCCCTTGCCTTCTCAACATTGAGAATCTTGCCTCGAAGAGGAAGGATAGCCTGTGTCGCACGGCTACGCGCTGTTTTCGCGGAACCGCCGGCGGAATCCCCTTCTACGATGTAGATTTCGCAATTTTCCGGATTCTTGTCAGAACAATCTGCAAGCTTACCTGGAAGACTCATGCCATCTAAAGCTGTTTTTCTTCGGGTTAAATCTCTTGCCTTTCTGGCTGCCTCTCTGGCACGCTGTGCGAGAATGGCTTTTTCACAGATCACTTTAGCAACATGAGGATTCTGCTCCAGGAAATAGGTTAATTTCTCGCTGACAACGGAATCTACCGCGCCTCTTGCTTCCGAGTTACCAAGCTTCTGTTTGGTCTGACCTTCGAACTGTGGTTCTGGAATCTTGATACTGATGATCGCAGTCAGACCTTCACGGATGTCCTCACCGGAAAGGTTCGGTTCTTTATCTTTTAAAATCTTATTTGCTCTTGCGTAATCGTTGAATGTCTTAGTAAGGGCGTTACGGAAGCCGGCAAGGTGAGTACCACCTTCCGGTGTGGTGATATTATTTACGAAACTGTAAACGCCCTCGTTGTAGTCCTGGTTATGCTGAAGGGCAACCTCCACATAAACATTTCCTTTCTGGCCTTCACAGTAGATGATCTCTGGATAGATCAACGCCTTTTTCTTATTCAGGTATTCAACATATTCTTTGATTCCACCTTCGTAGTGGAAGGTTAAGGTCTGTGGAGATTCTGCGCGAAGATCATAAAGAACAATCTTCAGTCCCTTGGTCAGGAAAGCCATCTCACGAAGACGCTGTTTTAAAACAGAAAAATCAAAAACGGTCTCCTCAAAAATCAGTGGGTCTGGCAGGAAATGAACCTCAGTTCCTCTGCGTTCCGTGTCCCCTACGATTTTTAAAGGATACATAACTTTACCACGCTCATAGCGCTGGTTATAAATCTTTCCATCGTGGAAAATGTTTACCTCAAGCCAGGTGGAAAGTGCATTTACTACAGAGGCACCTACGCCATGAAGTCCGCCGGATACCTTGTACCCTCCACCACCGAACTTGCCGCCGGCATGCAGGATGGTAAATACAACTTCAACCGCAGGAATCCCTTTCTTTTTGTTGATTCCAACCGGGATACCACGCCCATTATCTCTTACGGTGATAGAATTATCTGCGTTGATGAAAACCTCCACCGTATCACAATAACCAGCCAGCGCCTCGTCCACAGAGTTGTCCACGATCTCGTACACTAAATGATGCAGGCCCTTAGATGAGGTGCTTCCAATATACATACCAGGTCTTTTTCGAACGGCTTCCAGCCCCTCTAAAATCTGAATTTGATCCGCACCATATTCCTGTGATGCAGAATTAATTTGTTCACTCATGTCATAACCTCCAAACATATAGCATCGAATCTATACTTAATAAACTTAATCAAATCAATAATTTTAATAACAATTAATTATATCATAAATTGAGTTGACAATTCAACAAATCCTCTGAAAATAACCAATAATATTTGGTATTTTTCCATAAAAATACCGTATACTTAAGCCATATTTCCATCGTACTCCTCGATGTTTCCATCCGTCACCCGGAACACTTTATCCAGGGAAATTCGCCCATTTACAAAATCATCAAGACCCGTACAGGAGATCATAGTCTGGATGTCAGAAATGGAATCCAGAAGATAATTCTGTCGATGGTGATCCAGCTCAGAGAGGACATCATCCAGGAGCAGAACCGGCTTATCATTGGCCATTTGCTCGATGAGACGAATCTCGGATAATTTAAGAGATAACGCTGCGGTTCTCTGCTGGCCCTGGGAGCCAAATTTGCGGATGTCGGTACCATTTACCATAAAACCGATATCATCCCTGTGAGGGCCCACACTGGTGGTTCCGGTCTTGATGTCACGCTCCCTGTTGGCCTGAAGCGTTTGTGCAAAATCTTCCGGTGCAATATTGCGGTCATAACGAACCTCCATCTGCTCCAAACCTCCGGTAAGATTCCCGTGGATTTCCCGCATCATCTCGTCAATTTTCTCAATAAAGCTTTCTCTTTTTCGTAAAATAGCACATCCTGTGTCAATGATCTGCTCATCCCAGGCATCCAAAGTTTCCCGAAGCGATGGGACAAAATAAATCTGCTTTAAAAGATTATTTCTCTCCACCAAAAGCTTGTTGTAAGAAACCAAAAGAGCATAGTAACCTTTGTCCAATTGGCTCATCTCCATATCCAGAAACTTTCTTCGTTCCGCCGGCCCATTTTTGATGATGGACAGATCCTCCGGAGAGAAAAAGACGATATGAAGCATGCCGAATAACTCGCTTACTTTTTTAATCGGAACCCCGTCGATGGCGATTCCTTTGGATTTTTTCTTTCGCAGGTGAAGATCCAGCCGATGGGTCAAATCATTTTTTCGGAAAAAGAGTCGGATGTGGGCCTCGTCTTTATCAAAATGGATCAGGTCCTTATCCTTGCTGCCCTTGTGAGACTTGGAGGTTCCACTGACATAAACCGCCTCCAAAAGGTTGGTTTTTCCCTGAGCATTGTCCCCAAAAAAGATATTTACGCCGGAAGAAAAATCCACTTTTACCGAATCATAATTCCGATATTGGTACAATTCTATGGATTCTACGTACATTTTTCCTCTCCTAACTTAACGACAAACGGCTGTTGCACAAAAAAATCGTACAACAGCCACATAAAAACATTATTTGATCACTTTTACCTGCTCGCCGTCAAACTCTACGAGCATACCTTCGTAAATCTTACGGCCGCGACGAGTTTCTACCTCGCCATCCACTTTTACTTCTCCGTCCTGGATAACCATCTTTGCATCTACGCCGGAGTAAACAAGACCAGTCGCTTTTAAAAGCTGGCCAAGTTTAATAAATTCATCTTTTAAACGGAATTCTGTCATAAAATATCTCTCCTAAAAGTCTGTATTATTAACATTGATTGGAAGAATCAGATAAAGATAAGTGCGTTCTTCATCGCGGATCACACATGGTGCGATGGAGTTGATCAGATAAATAGAAACCTCTTCTTCATCAACCACACGAAGTGCATCTACTAAAAACTTAGGATTGAAGCCGATGACAAGATTCTTTCCTTCTTTCTCGATGCGAAGCTGATCCTTCATGGAACCAATCTGAGAAGAAATCATGATATCCATCTTATCATTATCAATCTTCAAAATAATTGGTTTTTTATCGGATTCTTTGGTAAATAAAGTGGAACGATCCAGACAGCGAAGGAATTCCATCTTATTTACGGTGATTTTGGTTTCATAATCGGTAGAAAGCATCTGTTTGATATTGTAAAACTTACCTTCTAATAAACGGGATACTACGATGGTCTGGCCAAATTCGAATAAAATGTGTTTGTCTGTGATGTATAAATGTACCATTTCATCAGCATCGCCAGGAAGAATCTTGCTTACTTCCAGGAGAGTTTTACCAGGAATGATCACTTCCATATCTGGGTAGCTTTCGGAAAGAGTCACATTACGAACAGAAATACGGTGACCATCCAAAGATGTCATGGTGAATTTATTCTCCTGAATGCTGACCAGCTCCCCAGTCATCAGTTTGTTATTTTCATTATCAGAGATGGAGAAAATGGTCTGGCTGATCACTTCTTTTAAGTCGAACTGGGAGATTGTGATCATATTTTCTTTGGAAATCTGTGGGAGATGAGAGAAATCATCGCCGAGACGTCCCATGATGCTGCATTTGATCTGTTCACACTGAATATTTGTCTTACCATTTTCTTCGGTTTCTAAAACAACATCGTTATCTGGGATTTTTTTAATGATTTCAGAGAAAATCTTTGCTTCTAAGGCAATCTTACCAGGTTCAATGATCTGGCCTTCGATGATTGTTTCGATTCCGAGTTCCGTATCATTTGCTGTGAAACGGATCTTGCCGTCATAGGCTTCGATTAAAATACATTGAAGGATATCCATGGTTGTCTTATAAGATACAGCTTTGGACACGGTATTTACTCCAGCTAAAAACTGGTTTTTCGGACAGATGATCTTCATGATTGTGTATAACTCCTTTCGGTACAAATTATAAATATAAAAAGAAAATATCAGTAGTAGTAGTAGTAGGGGGTGTAGATAGTGTGTAAAAGTCTGCCTGAGCCTATAATACAAAGGATTTAGGCTTTGGATAACTACCGGTATAAGCCGGTGGATAAAGACAAGACTTCCCCCCGGTTGTCCACATGGTAAAAAGAAAGTGGAGTTATCCACAGTCCGTCCACCTGGGGATGTTATAAAAATGTGGAAAAATGATTTCTGAGAAATACACTTTTCCACACAGGGTTATCCACACGCTATGTAGGTGGGTTAAGCTTCTTTATAATAATGTTCATGCTGGCTTTCAGACTCTCGTCTGTTTCCAACTGCTGGCTGATCTTCTCAAAACCATGGATGACAGTTGTGTGATCTCGATTTCCAATGAGCTTTCCGATGTTCTGAAGAGAAGCTTCGGTGTAACGGCGGCAAAGATACATGCTGATCTGTCGTGGATGAGCGATTTCTTTGTTTTTCTTCTTGGAAATGATGTCTGCAACGGTAATGTTATAATGTTCCGCCACGATTTCCATGATCAGCTCCGGTGTGATTTCACGCTGATTTTCGATGGTGTCTTTGAGGGCATGTTCTGCAAGCTCCAAAGATACCGGTTTATTTTCCAATTTGCTGAAAGCACATACTTTATTGAGAGCACCTTCCAGCTCACGGATGTTGGAATTGATGTTGGTTGCCACATATTGCATGACTTCTTCAGAAACATCGAGACCTTCTAATTCCGCACGCTTTTTCAGGATTGCCATCTTTGTTTCATAATCTGGTGGCTGAATATCTGCGGTGATACCCCATTCAAAACGGGAACGGAGACGTTCTTCTAATGTAGAAATCTCGCGAGGATGTTTATCGGATGAAATGACGATCTGTTTGTTGGCGTCATACAGCTCATTAAAGGTGTGGAAGAACTCTTCCTGAGTACTTTCCTTTCCGATAATAAACTGGATATCATCGATTAAAAGTACATCGATGTTACGGTATTTATCACGAAATTCAGTGTTTTTGTTCTTATTTAAAGAGTCAATCAATTCATTGGTAAATTTTTCTGAAGTAACATAAAGAACTTTCAGGTCTTTGCGGGTCTCCATGATATGATGAGCGATGGAATGCATCAGATGAGTCTTACCCAATCCGGCACCTCCATAAAGGAAGAGCGGATTATAAGAATCTCCCGGTGCTTCCGCAACGGCAACCGCAACGGCGTGAGCCATACGGTTGGTAGGACCTACGACAAAAGTGTCGAAAGTGTACTTGGAATTCGGGTTACTCATATTTTTTGGAATGGAAGACTGTTTTGCCTGAATCGTTTCCGCACTCAGAGAATCCGTAAAAAGGATATTATAATTTTTACCTGTGATCTGTTCGATGGCCATAGCCAGGTACATATCATAGAATTTATGTTTGATAAAATCGATTCCGCGGGAACCGCCAGATACGTAAAAGGTAATATCTGAATCAGTGATGGAAGAAATCTCAAGGGGCTTGATGAAGGTGTTGGCTGCAACTTGAGAAATCTCATGTTCCCGGACCAGAATATTTAGGACCTCTGGCCATTTTGATTGAATTAAAGCTTTCATACCATTCTCCATTCCTATTCTTTCTTAAATTAAGTAGCATAAAAAAACCCGCTAAAAACATCGGGTTGCCATCTAGTTTATAACAAATTGGGGATTTTTTCAATAGGAAAGCATGATGTAATTGTGGATAAGTTTTTGTCAGTTATCCACCTATGAAATATGGCTTAAAACCATGAAAACGGAGAAAAAAAGATTGATAATTGTGGAAATAACAGGAGTTATACACAATTTATGCACAAAATGTGGATAAGTGGTGTATGAATGGTGGTTTTCCTGTGCAAAACTCTAAAATGCAAAAAAATCAAGGTATTTTGCAAAAAAACGTATTTATTTACTTGACGATTATGACTTTTTTCCATATAATAGGATTGATGTTTTTCAACAGAAAGAAAAAACAAAGGAGGTGGCTTTCGCATGAAGATGACATATCAGCCAAAGAAAAGACAGAGATCTAAAGTTCATGGTTTCAGAAAAAGAATGAGTACAGCTAACGGCAGAAAAGTTTTAGCTAGAAGAAGAGCAAAAGGAAGAAATAAATTGTCAGCTTAGGTCGCAGTTATGTGGCCTTTTCTTTTCTCATTTATTTCTTAAGTGTTCTATCGTGCACGGTAGAAGAAAGGTGAGAAAGTAAAGTGGTAAATAAATTTCAATCTTTAAAAAGTAATCGGGAGTTCCAAAGAGTCTACCAGCAGGGGAGATCGAAAGCTAACCGCACATTTGTGATGCTCACTCGGGAGAATCATTCAGGGGTTAACAGAGTTGGGATCTCGGTAAGTAAAAAAGTTGGAAACAGTGTAGTCCGCCATCGCGTAACCAGAATCGTAAGAGAGCTTATGCGCCTTCACTGGGAGGACATTAGGATGGGGTACGACATTGTAATTGTTGCACGCAAACCAGCCAGTGACGAACCTGGCTACGATAAGTTTGAAAGTGCATTAATGCATCTGTTGAATTTACATCATTTGATTGAAGAAAAAGATTGACATGAGAAAAATTTTTATTACGTTAATAAGATTTTATCAAAAATATTTGTCGGCTCTCAAAGGGAGAGCTACATGCAAATACACGCCAACCTGTTCTCAGTATGCCATTGAGGCGATTGAGAAGCACGGTGCCATGAAAGGTGGGTTCCTCGCATTATGGAGAATACTGCGTTGTAATCCATTTTCAAAAGGCGGGTATGATCCGGTTCCGTAATTAAGGAGGATAAGTATGGCATTAACCCAGTCCACAGCCCCAATTATTGGGTGGATTGCTACATTATTTGGGTACGTAATGAGATTTATCTTCGGAATGTTAAGTTCTGTTGGTATTGAAAATATTGGTCTTTGTATCATTATCTTCACAATTTTCGTACGTGTTCTGTTACTTCCTCTTATGGTAAGTCAGCAGAAATTCCAGAAGATCTCCCAGGCGATGCAGCCAGAGATCAACAAGATTCAGAAAAAATATCGTGGTAAAAAAGATTCTGTATCCATGCAGAGACAGCAGGAAGAGATTCAGGCTGTATATGATAAATACGGAACAAATGCCACTGGCGGATGTTTACAGCTTCTCATCCAGATGCCTGTACTTCTCGCTTTGTATCAGGTAATCCGTAAGATTCCTGCATACATCCCACAGGTAAAAGCAGAATATACTACAATTGTTAACGCAATTTCCGGTGTGGCCGGCTATACCGATAAGTTGAATAAGGTCATCAAAGGTCTTGGAACAAACTATGTTAGAACAGTAGAAGCTGGTTCTTCTGCGAACTACATTATCGACCAGATGAACTACTTTAATGCAGAAGCATGGACAAAGCTTGCGAAGGCATTCCCTGCAGCAAGTGATGTGATCCATACAGCTTCCGCTCATATCATTGATATGAATAACTTTGTAGCAGGAATCAACATTTCCCAGACTCCTGGCTTCAAACCATCCATCTACTGGATCATTCCACTTTTAGCTGGTTTCTTCCAGTTCCTTTCCGCAAAAACAATGCGTTCTCCACAGATGGATGAAAATGCACCTGGTGCAGGTATGACAAAGAGCATGACAACCATGATGCCTCTTATGTCTGTATACTTCTGTCTTATTATGCCAGTAGGTCTTGGTATTTACTGGATCATGAGTGCGGTTCTTCAATTCCTTCAGCAGATCGTCCTCAACGCTTACTTTGACAAAGTAGACCTTGATACCCTCGTTGCAAAAAACCGCGAAAAAGCGAAAAAGAAAAAAGCAAAAGGTAAAAAATCCCTTATGGAACGTCTCTCCCCTAATCCTGAAGCATCCGGTCAGGACCAGGAAGGTGTTGTTCGTACCGTAGATCCTTTAAGAACCATCAAAGGAAATGCAAATCTTAAAACAAAGAATCTTGCAGATCCAAGAAATGGTCAGGCTGTTGACCGTAGCCGTCTCGGTGAGATTGGTAAAGCAGCTTACAGCGTACAGGAATATGAAAAGAATCAGAACACCAAGGGAGGAAATCAATAATGGAATTTATGGAATTTAAAGGAAAAACCGTTTCCGATGCGATTACAACAGCCACTGTTGAACTCGGAATTCCTAGTGATAGCCTCAAATACGAAGTAATTGAAGAAGGAAAAGCAGGATTTCTTGGCTTATTTAATGCAAAACAGGCAGTGATCCGCGTAAACCTTCAGAAATCTTTATTAGAAAGAACACAGGAATTCTGTGATCAGTTATTCGCAGCCATGAAGGTGGAAACCGTTGTTGCCATCGATTATAAAGAAGAAGAGAACGTGATGAACATTGATTTGTCCGGTCCTGATATGGGTATCTTAATCGGTAAGAGAGGACAGACATTAGACTCTCTTCAGTACCTCATCAGCCTCTTCGTAAATCGCGAAAGCGAATCTTACATTCGCGTTAAGTTAGATACTGAAAACTACCGCGAAAGAAGAAAAGTTACATTGGAAAAGCTTGCTAAGAAGCTTGCTTACTCTGTAAAACGCAGTAAAAAACCTGTTTCCTTAGAGCCAATGAACCCTTACGAAAGACGCGTAATTCACTCTGCACTCCAGAACGACAGATATGTCTGCACAAAGAGTGAGGGAGAAGAACCTTATCGTAAAGTAGTCATTATGCTGAAAAAGGATCGATAAAAAAGTCATAGGGGTGTTTAAAGATTCCCACGGGAATTTTTAGACATCCTTTTTTAAGATTAGAGGATGAAAGAGAATGGTAAGAGAATTTGATACCATCGCAGCAATTGCTACCTCTGTATCCAATGCAGGAATAGGCAAGATCAGAATCAGCGGTGATGATTCCTTAAATATATTAGAGAAAATATTTGAGCCATACACCAAACGTTATGGCAATGGACATTGGGACAGCCATAGAATCTACCTTGGCAATATCAAGGATGGAGAAGAAGTCATCGACGAAGTAATCGTACTGATCATGAAAGGTCCCCACAGTTATACCAGAGAAGATGTCGTGGAAGTTGACTGTCACGGAGGCGTCCACGTTGTTTATAAAGTGCTGAATCTTATCCTGAAAAATGGAGCAAGAGCAGCAGAACCCGGTGAATTCACCAAACGAGCTTTCTTAAATGGAAGAATTGACCTGTCTCAGGCGGAGGCAGTAATGGGGCTCATCGAATCCAAAAATGAAGCCTCCCGCAAGAATTCTATTTTACAGATGAAGGGAAATCTGTCAGAAAAGATTGGAAAGCTTCGCGAAGAAATCCTATATGAAATCGCATATATTGAATCCGCTTTAGATGATCCGGAACATATCAGCTTAGATGGATATGCAGACGGACTTTTGGAAAAGGTGGAAGCATGGATCCGTCAGGATCAGAAGCTTCTGTCCACCTATGACGATGGCCGATACATTTCCGAGGGTATCCGCACTTGTATCGTCGGAAAGCCAAATGCAGGAAAATCCTCCTTCCTAAATGTATTGTTGGGAGAGGAAAGAGCAATCGTTACCGACGTGGCTGGAACGACAAGAGACACTTTGGAAGAATCTGTAACCATCGATGGAATCACTTTAAATATTATAGACACCGCCGGAATCCACGAAACTGAGGATAAAGTTGAAAAAATCGGTGTGGAAAAGGCGAAAAAAGAAATCACAGGCGCAGACCTTGTTGTATGTATTCTGGATATGGCAGAAGGCATCAGCGAAGAAGATGTGCAGATCTTTGAACAGATCAAAGATAAGAAGAAAATGGTTCTTCTGAACAAATCTGATCTTGGCGAAGCATTTTCCATGGATGCTTTGAAAGAGTATGTGGAAGAAGATACTCCATGTATTACGATTTCTGCCAAGTACAATCAGGGAATCGATCTTTTTACGAAAGAGTTAAAAAACATGATGTTTCATGGTACAATAGACGAGACTCAGGACTTATACATCACCAATGCAAGACATAAAAATGCCTTGGATGAAGCCTTAGAAGGCCTTAAGATGGTAAAAACAAGCATTGAAAATCAGATGCCAGAAGACTTCTTTACCATCGATTTGATGAATGCATATGAAAGTCTTGGAAGTATTATCGGTGAATCCTTAGAGGAAGATCTGGTAAATGAAATATTCTCAAAATTCTGTACCGGCAAATAATAATCGATGCGTTCCCGAATCATTTTCCAGGAGAGAGGCATCACGGAGGATCAAAATGAAAACAGTAGAAGAATACTATGACGTCGTCGTTGTAGGCGCTGGCCATGCAGGATGTGAAGCTGCACTTGCCGCAGCGCGTCTTGGCTGTGAAACGATCATTTTTACGGTTAGTATGAATAGCGTGGCTCTCATGCCATGTAATCCAAATATCGGAGGAAGCTCCAAAGGACATCTTGTAAAAGAAATCGACGCATTGGGTGGCGAAATGGGAAAAAACATCGACAAGACTTATATCCAGTCCAAGATGTTGAACAAATCCAAAGGTCCTGCTGTTCACTCTTTACGAGCACAAGCAGACAAAGATGCGTATTCCATGACCATGCGTTATACCATGCAAAACACCGATCACCTGACTCTGCGCCAGGCAGAAGTTACCGAATTGATCGTGGAAAATGGACAAGTTACCGGAGTTAAGACATTTTCCGGTGCCATCTACCATGCCAAAGCTATAGTTTTAGCCACAGGAACTTACTTAAAATCAAGATGTTTATATGGAGAAGTGGTCAATTATACCGGACCAAATGGTCTGCAGGCAGCCAATTATCTGAGCCAGTCTTTAAAGGACAATGGCATAGAATTATATCGATTTAAAACAGGAACTCCAGCAAGAATTGATAAACGAAGCGTTGATTTTTCCGTTATGGAAGAACAGTTTGGTGACGAAAAAATCGTTCCATTCAGCTTTACCAATAAAGAAGAAGATATTAAAAGAGAGCAGATTTCATGCTGGCTTACTTACACCAATGAAAAAACCCATGAGATCATTCGCAATAACTTAGATCGTTCCCCACTTTATTCCGGAATGATCGAAGGAACCGGCCCACGTTACTGCCCATCCATCGAGGATAAAGTAGTACGTTTCGCCGATAAAAATCGTCATCAGCTCTTCATTGAGCCAGAAGGCGAATACACCAACGAGATGTATGTTGGTGGTATGAGTAGCTCTCTTCCAGAAGATGTGCAGTATGAAATGTACCGCACCGTAAAAGGTCTGGAAAATGTAAAGATTATTCGTAATGCTTATGCCATCGAGTACGACTGCATCAATCCAAATCAGTTAAAATCCACTTTGGAATTCAAAACCATTGCCAGCTTATTCAGCGGTGGCCAGTTCAACGGCAGCTCCGGATATGAAGAAGCAGCAGCGCAGGGATTAGTTGCAGGAATTAACGCCGCATTAAAATGCTTAGGAAAAGAACAGATCATCTTAGACCGTTCCCAGGCTTATATCGGCGTTTTGATCGACGATCTGGTAACCAAAGAAAATCACGAGCCATATCGTATGATGACATCACGAGCTGAGTACCGTTTGCTTCTTCGTCAGGACAATGCAGATATGCGATTGACTGAGTTGGGATACCAAATTGGACTTATTGATAAAGTTAGATATGACAAATTCCTTATCAAAAAACAGCAGATTGCGGAAGAAAAAGAACGTCTCAACCACTGTTTAATCGGTGCCAATAAGACGGTTCAGGCTCTCTTGGAAGCCAATGGAAGTACTCCACTGAAAACTTCTTCCAATCTTGCTGAGCTTTTAAAACGTCCAGAGCTTGACTATTATTGTCTGGCTCCAATCGATCCAGAGCGTCCGGAATTAGATGACGATGTCATCGAACAGGTAACCATCGATTTAAAATACGAGGGTTACATCACAAGACAGCTCAAACAGGTGGAACAGTTCAAAAAGTTAGAAAATAAACTGATTCCGGAAGACATTGCTTATGAAGATGTACAGAATCTCCGTACCGAAGCAATTCAGAAATTAAATGCAATCCGTCCACACTCCATCGGTCAGGCATCCCGTATTTCCGGGGTATCTCCATCCGATATTTCCGTGCTTCTCGTATATTTACATCAGTTAAATTACAGAAAAGGCGAGAAGAGCGAGTAAAGGAGAAGAAGGTATGGCATTAAAAGAAAATCCACAGTTTCCGGAAAATAAGAACTTTCAAGCGAAATTAAAAGAGCAGACAGCCCAGCTTGGGATTGAATTAAGTGATTTACAGTTACAGCAGTTCGATCGCTTCTATCAGATGATGGTAGAGACCAACAAACACATGAATCTGACAGCGATCACAGAAGAAGATGAAGTCATCAGTAAACATCTGGTGGATAGCTTATCCTGCTGTAAAGTGATGGATATGTCCAAAGTTGGCTCCATCATCGATATGGGAACTGGCGCTGGCTTTCCAGGAATTCCATTAAAAATTGCTTATCCTGACATCGAATTTGTATTGATGGATTCCTTGCAGAAACGTATCCGTTTCCTGGATGGTGTCATTGAAGAATTAGGATTGGAAAAGATCGAGGCAGTTCACGGACGCGCAGAAGATTTGGCCAGAAGAAAAGAATATCGTGCCAATTTTGATCTTTGCGTTTCCCGCGCTGTAGCAAATCTCAGCACCTTATCTGAATATTGCATTCCATTTGTAAAAGTGAACGGTTACTTCGTATCCTACAAAGCACAAAAAGGAATGGAGGAACTGGAACAGGCGGCGAATTGCTTAAAAGTTCTCGGATGTAAGGTTGAGGATTCTCATAAATTTACCTTAGAAGGTGACGATTCTGAGCGTTTGTTACTGAAGATCAAGAAATGCAAAGGAACTCCAAAGGTTTACCCAAGAAAAGCTGGCGTACCATCGAAAAATCCTCTGTAGGAGTCAAAGCATGGTCCATAGTATGGTTTTATTATGGTCATCGACAAGCTCTTCAACCAAGATGAGTTGCTTATCGTCTGAATGATTCGTTACAGAATGTAGAAGGAACGATTATGGAAAATAAAGAAATCAGACAAAAGAAAACAGGCTTCATGGAAGAAGCAAATTATAAAAATCGTGTTACATTATTCCACGACAGATTAAAAAGTCATTTGTCCGCAGAATATATGTATGTTAGCGAAAGAAAAGATGTCTTAGAAAGCGAAATGGTCGAAATCAAATTCGAGCTGGAACAGAAAGACAAAAAACTTTTCAAAAAATCAGAACAGAAAGATACTCGTCAATATTTCTCTCCACTCAATCTGGTGGACATCAACGATACTCATAAAGATGAACGCATGAAACAGCTCAGTGCAGATGTAAAACGTTTGGAAAATGAGATTGCAAAATGCGATTCGATCTTAACCGAAATCAAAGAGATGATTCAGGAAATTGATGAGATCGATGAGATGGAAGAAAAAGCAGAGTAAAGTAAAAAACGATTTTTACTTCTGTAAATCAAGTGAAAGATGTTTTGAATAACATATTGATAAAGATAGATATGATGAAATTGAAAAAGTTAAAATCTATTTACTTAGTTGATATGAAATAAAAAAATATCTAATTTTAACATATTGATAAAGTTCGATATAATAGCGTTGGTTTGATATTTTTTATATTAAAGTGCCAAGTGTATGCTATAGTAGGAATGTTAAACGTTACTTTAATAAGTAATAATAATATTGATATAAAAGTATCTATATTAAAACATCGAAAAATGATATACAAAATTTAATAAGAAATCATACTAAAGATAAAATGTTTCACGAGAAGAATGTTTCACGTGAAACATTTTTTGCTTTTTAACTAGATATGTATCTTATATTATACATACATCATTTTCGACGATAAAAAATAGGATCTAAATTGAAGTAAAATTCGACAGATGATTCTGGCATGAGAATGATTTATGAAAATATAGTAGTGTAAAGATGGAGACAGTACTAATAACGAATAGGCATAAATGAAATGATATATTTTGATATTTATATTTAAAAAGATTTTATGTAGAAAGGTAAAAATGTAAATCAATTTATGTTGCAAGAAAATTTTAAAATTAACTTTTTAAAGAAAGGAGTGAAATATATAATGCCTATAATATTAAATTAAAAATCGTGGAAAATGATATTTAACTGAACTGATAGATAAATCAAATTTTAAAGAGATTTGTAGTGAACGATAAGTACGATGAGATACCATAAACAATACTAAAAAATATACCAGGAAATATATCAGAAAATATACGAGAAAAAATACTAGGTGAATATTAAGAAAAATTACTAAATAAATAATGAGAAAAATGTTAGGTGAAGATTAGGGAGGATAATACTAAATGAATAATAGAAATATTATTGGGTAAATACTAGGGAAAATAATACTTAAAAAATAATGTTTCACGTGAAACATAAGATATAGTGAAGTAGTATAACTCAATCAGAGGGAGATATCTTCTTCTGATATTTAGGATATATATAAACTAAGTGTTGAACATGGAACATCCCCCCGAATAAGCAATATTCTTCGGTCAATAGCGATGACAGGTGGTCTGGTAAGTAGATCAGATAGGAGCCAATCGCAAGGGAGCGTTGAGCGAAGATGATTTTTGTAGTGCAATGCACAACATGCATTTGCTAGTAAAAAATACTGAACAATTCCTGATTAACTTTTAAAGAGTGATCTGCATTGAAAAAGTATGACAAAAATCTTATAGAAAGATGAAACCTGTAACAGGAGTATAAAGTTATATTGATTTGATTATTATCTTATAATTAAATTATGTAAAAGCATACAAAAATAAAAATGTTTCACGTGAAACATTGGAATGTAATTTCAAAAAAGTTGTGATATAATAAATCACTAGGTAAAGAAATTAGGAAAAGAAAACTTGTCCTAATCAATGGAGGTTAAATTAATATGGCAAAAATTATAGCAATCGCCAACCAAAAAGGTGGTGTAGGCAAAACAACAACTTCCATTAATCTGGCAGCTTGTTTAGCCGAAATGAATAAAAGAGTTCTTTTAATCGATATGGATTCACAAGGAAATACAACAAGTGGATTTGGGTTAGATAAAAATAATATTGAGGACACGACCTATGAAGTACTGACAGGTGAAGTTGATGTAGAGGAAGCGATTATTCATCTGGATGAATTCTTTGATGGATTATATCTTATTCCTGCAAACAGAAATCTTGCTGGTGCAGAAATTGAATTAATTACACAAGAAAATATGCAGCATATTTTAAAGAATACATTGATGCCAATCCGTGATGATTATGATTTCATCTTATTAGATTGCCCACCTGCTTTAGGTATGCTCACAGTCAATGCAATGACTGCTGCAGATGCAGTTCTTGTTCCAATCCAGTGTGAATTCTATGCTTTAGATGGATTGTCCCAGTTAATCTACACAATTAATCTGATTCAGAAGAACTTGAATCCAGACTTACATATTGAAGGTGTAGTCTTCACTATGTTTGATGCAAGAACGAATCTTTCACTTCAGGTAGTAGAGAATGTAAAAGATAACCTGAAATACAGTATCTATAAAACAATTATTCCAAGAAATGTACGTTTAGCTGAAGCACCAAGTCATGGTCTGCCGATCAATTTATATGATAAAAGATCCAGCGGTGCAGAAGCATATCACTTATTAGCAGAAGAAGTAATCGAAAATAGTGAGATGGAATAAAGAGGGGGTAAACAGATATGGCTGTTAAGAAAGGGTTAGGAAGAGGCTTAGATATGCTGATTCCTGGTAGTTCCAATACAGAAGAGAAGGTAGAGGATACACAGAAACAACAAAAAATAAAAGAGAGAAAAACTGCTAATAAAGAAAAGCAGGAAAAAACATCTGCAAAGAACAAAAAAGAAAAGGAAGTAGAAAACTTAGAAGATATCATTGAAGTAGATATCGCTAAGATTGAACCAAATAGAAATCAGCCACGTACTTCTTTTGATGAAGATGCCATCGACGAGTTATCAGAATCCATCAAACAGTATGGTGTACTTCAACCATTAATTGTTCAGAAAAGAAATGGGTATTATGAAATCGTAGCAGGTGAAAGAAGATGGAGAGCTAGTAAAAAAGCAAACCTGAAAAAACTTCCAGTTATCGTAAGAAACTATGAAGAGCAGGAAAGATTAAAAATCTCTTTGATTGAAAATATCCAGAGAGAAGATCTGAATGCGATTGAAGAAGCGAAAGCATATGAACAGCTGAAAAATGAATATGGTTTAAAACAGGATGAAATTGCAGCAAGTGTTTCTAAAAGTAGAACAGCAATTACAAATACAATGCGATTACTGAAATTAGATTCCAGAGTACAGAAAATGATTCTTGAAAATCTGATTTCCAGTGGACATGGTCGTACTTTATTACCATTAGAGGATAAAGAACTCCAGTATGAGCTTGCTTTAAGAATTCTTGATGAGAATCTTAGTGTTAGAGATATTGAGAAACTTGTAAAATCCATCCTCAAAGCAAAAGATCAGCCACCAAAAGAAGAAGTGGAAAAAGATGAAATGGTTACCTTCTTCGAGAATCGAATGAAAGAAATTATTGGTAGTAAGGTTACTATAAAAGAAAAGAAAAATAATAAAGGAAAAATTGAAATCGAATACTACTCCAAAGATGAGTTGCAGAGAATTATCGATTTGATTCAAAGTATCCATTATTAATCACATTAGTGAGGGAAACACAGCCAGATGAATATGGATAAAATCCAGAAACAAAAACATGCTTGAATAAAAAGGATAAAAATTCCTAAGTGATAAACGTGCATAGATAGAGATGGATAAAGTCCATGTAAGAAAAAGATAGTTCAAAAATCATATAAATGTGATATAATTATTAAGAGATTATGAAATGGATTAATATTTAAGTCGCAAAAATCCTTTGTGATGACACATTTCAAAAAGGGAGATCAGATATGGATAGTAGTAGTATTTTACAATTTTTTAATGTGAAGCTAGATGCGTTTATCGTATTTGTAAGTGTAATATTCGTTGTCATGTTAATCACATTATTCTTCTTACTTCTCGATTATATGAAGATGAGAAAAAGATATGTGGAATTCATGACGGGAGAAAGTGGTAAATCTTTAGAGTATACCATTTATAAAAGATTCCGAGAAATTGATGATTTAAAAGTTGGTCAGAAAGACAATGATGATCAGATCGCAATCATTTATAACCAGGTGAGAAAAAGTTATAACAAGATTGGTATCCATCGATACGATGCCTTTAGCATTGAGAAAAATGTTACAGGTGGTACCTTAAGTTTTGTTCTTGCTCTTTTAAATAGTGAAGATAACGGATTTATCATCAATACAATTCATAATCGCGCCGGCTGTCATGTATACATGAAGGAAATTAAAAATGGAGGCTGTGAAGTTCCATTATCCGAAGAAGAAGGCATTGCTCTTGGAATGGCATTGAATTATGGCAAAGAGCCAGAAAAGATTCCAGAAGAAGCAGCTGAAAAAGAAAACTAAATTCAAATCATAAAGAACATTCTATTTCATCCAAGAAGATGAGAGGGATGTTCTTTTTATGTGATAAATAAAAAAATAAAAGATCTTGACCATTTGATCCCAATATAGTGAAACAATCAGGAGAAGAACCATAAAACTTGCAATCACAATGAGATATGGATATAATTCAAATAGATATAAAACAAAGGAGCTAATGAATGCATAAATACTTAAAATCGATCGGTTTTAGTGAATATAATACAACTCTTCTAAATAGGACATTAAAAAATGAGGTAATGCAAAATCCCAATCGAAAAGAGATGTTTCAGGCAGAAGAAGAAAATTATTTTTGCTTTGAAAAAGACTATGGAGAGTGCTTTGGCCTTTGCGTAATTAAGGCAGGAGAGACAGAAGAAAACAGTGAAATTGTGGCTTTCTATCCATATGTCAGAGGCTACAATTACTTGTATAATGAAAAATTTGATATTGATCCATTTTCTGATGGAGAAGGATTTTATGGATATTGTGATGACAGCAATATTGGAATCCCTATGATTTTCTTTATCAATAATCCTGTGGATTTTCGAAGTACAAGAAAATATTTAGAAGGAGAAGAAAATCTGAATTGTGTGACACTTTCCGGTTTGGCATCAGATGGTGTGGTTCTTCTTCCAATTGAACAAAATGAATCGCAAAAGAAAAAAGAGAGAAGAGAAAATGAAAAACGTCTGGATATGATTAACCAGGCAAAATCTGGAAGTGTCGAAGCGATGGAGGCGTTAACGATTCAGGATATGAGCCAATATACCTGTGTAAATATACGCTCCAAGAAAGAAGATATCTTTAGCATTGTATCATCTTATTTCATGCCACATACCGTTGAGTGTGATAAATACGCAGTCCTTGGTGATATCACAGATGTTGTAACAATGATAAACAAGAAAACCAAAGAAGAAGTTTATTATCTTTCTTTAAAATGTAATGGGATTGATTTTGAAGTCATGATTAATAAGAAAGATATGATGGGAGTACCAGCAAAAGGTCTTCGTTGGAAAGGACATTTGTGGATGCAGGGACAGATGGATTGCTTGTAAATCAATGGACTTTCTAGAAAAATTCTTTATAATGCTAATTCTAAAAAAAAATGAATTAGCAAATGAAATTAGAAAATAAACACCACATATATGGAGAAATGATAGCCATAAACATGTGGTGTTATTTTTTTTGCTTCAAATTATTCATACTATTGTCTTACCCATTGGGTATATATTTCATTTCTTTCGCGAGGACTGTAAATGGTTTCAAAAAGATCGATATCGAAGCCTTCTTCTGCTAAAATGTAATGCTCGAAATTCTTGAAATTATCACTACATTTGATACGATTCCAAGTGCGTAGAGCAAGATCATTTTCATGTTCTTTCATAGATTGGTGAATGGTTTTCCAACTTTCTGCTTTTTCCTGACTACCTTCTATGACTTCAATCTCTTCGGAATAATCATTTTTGATAGCATCAGTCATCCAGCCAATGAGATTCTTGATGTGGTTTTGTTTTTTGGCAAGAGTGTAAGCAGCACGAATCTTTTCGATATCGTTATTCGCGACTTTCAGGAGGGCAATGGCATCTTTTTGGCTTATGGATGCGCCGGTAATAATGTCTATAACCTGGAAAATAAGTTGGCTGCGTTTCATTTCTTCCGTGGTGAGATCTTCCATGTTCGAATTAATAGTAAATGTATCTTTTGAAGTTGTAGAAGATTTTTTGCTAGTTGTAGGCGTAAAGGGTTCTTCATTTAAAAGCTGAGTCTCAATGATGATACTATCGTCATTTTCTGGGTAAACGATATCTGTTTGACCGAAATTTTTTTGAATGATAAAATTCACGCTAACCACTTTGCCACCGCGGCCAACTTTAACTGGCTCAAAATCACAGAAAAGATCGGTGCGAAGATTGATTTCCTTGATGGCTTTAGAAAGTACTTTGTGTTTGAAGTCAATCCAGTTAGAGAACTTCTTTACAGTGGCCAATTCATTGACAATCTTATCATAGTCTGGATTTTTCTTCATAAGTTCATTTCGCACCTTGGTTTCTTCAGTATCAATGCAGTTTAATTCTAGCTTTAAAACACTGAGAGGAAAGAGGACGGAAATCGGAGTATTTTTCTCATCAATTAAATATTTTTTTACGGAAAGAAGCTCAAACAGTCGGTAAGCTGCATTCGTTTTTAAAGAAAAAAGCATAGGTAGATTAAGTGATGTAAAATTCCCTTTTAAGTTATAGAGAAGCTCTCGACATTCGGGAGTGAAGGTGATGGTGAAAACACCATTCTTGAATTCTGCGTAGTGAATCATATTGATATATTTGAATTCGTTATTATCGCCCTCAAAATATATGGTTCGTCCTACCATTTTTTTAGCTGCCATACGAAGACTGTCATAGATACCATTTCCCTCTACATGGATGAGGTGGCGAATCTCACTGGTAGTGATGGAGAAGGATGGTCGGCCGTAATCGTCCATGGTCCCCTGTTTCATCGCCCAGGCGGTGAGTTTGTTCTCTAATAAGGTGGCTGAGTATTTGGCAGTGAGTAATTTGTTAGATCGAGTAAGGGTGTCATTAGGATTGATCAGAGTATTGCTTTGTTTGTTCTTTTCTTCTTTTCTTGCCATGTTTGTTCCCCTTTCCGAATACTAAAAATCTTTTTCCATGTTTTTTAGGACGTGTTTTATATTATATCGATTTTTGTTATTAATGCAAGTTGGATTTACCAAATGTATCTTGTATTATTACCAAAATATTCATGGATAAAATGCGTTTTGTACTAAAATTATCATGGATAAGAATG